>JBDTTU010000015.1:0-58485 GCA_039930465.1 Burkholderiales bacterium | reverse complement strand
GTGGCCTGCGTGCGCGAGATCGCCGACCTGGCCAAGGCCGAGATCAGCGCCGAAGTGGCTTCTGCCTATTCAGGCCAGGAACTGCGGTTCGGGCCCGACTACTTGATCCCCACGCCGTTCGATTCGCGCCTGATCCTGCGCATTGCGCCGGCCGTGGCGAAAGCCGCAGTGGCCTCGGGCGTGGCGACCCGGCCCATCGCCGACATGGAAGCCTACCGCCAGAGCCTGACCCGCTTCGTCACGCACACCGGCATGTTCATGCGGCCGGTGTTCGAGGCAGCGCGCGCCGAGCCGAAGCGTGTCGCCTATGCCGAGGGCGAAGACGAGCGAGTGCTGCGCGCAGTGCAGATCGCGCTCGATGAAAAACTGGTGAGGCCGATCCTGATCGGCCGCCCTGCGGTGATCGCGGCGCGCATCGAACGCGCCGGACTGCGCTTGCAAGTAGGCCGCGATTTCGAGGTCACCAACCCCGAAGACGACGCACGCTTCCGGCAGTACTGGGAAACCTACCACCGCCTCAACGCGCGCGATGGCGTCACGCCCGAAACCGCGAAAGCCGTGGTGCGGCGCTCGAACACCACCATCGCCGCGCTGATGGTGCACCTGGGCGACGCCGACGGCATGCTGTGTGGCCTGGTCGGGCGCTTCGACAACCACCTCGACCACGTGCGCGAAGTGATCGGCCTGCGCCCCAGTGCACAGGGCTTCGCGGCCATGAATGCGCTGATGCTCGACAAGCACACCCTCTTCATCGCCGACACCTTCGTCAACGAAGACCCGAGCGCCGAACAGTTGGCCGACATCGCCGCGATGGCGGTCGAAGAAGTACGCCGCTTCGGCCTGCCACCGAAAGTGGCCTTTCTCTCGCACTCGAACTACGGCAGCAGCAAGCGTGCTTCGGCCTTGAAGATGCGCGCCGCGCGCGACCTCTTCGTCAAACGCATGCCCGACGTGCCTGCCGACGGCGAGATGCAGGGCGACGCCGCGCTCGGTGAAGACGTGCGCAGCTCGCTGATGCCCGACTCGGTGTTGTCGGGCAGCGCAAACGTGCTGATCCTGCCCAATCTCGACGCCGCAAACATCCTCTTCAACGTGCTGAAGATGACCGGCGGCCAAGGCGTGACGGTCGGGCCGATCTTGCTCGGCGTGAAAGCGCCGGCGCACATCCTGACGCCGTCGTCCACGGTGCGGCGCGTCGTCAACATGACGGCGCTGACGGTGGCGCACGCAGGGGCGCTGGGGGCGCGGCGCGGCGCGGTCTGAGGTCGGGCTCGGCTTGTGCGGCTGTCAGTCCGCTTGCGGCCAACCCATGCCGGCAGCAACGCCGATCTGCAGGTACACACGCTGGCCGTCGACCTTCACCGGGTAGCTGCGCAGCGCTTCGGTGACGGGCGCACACGTCGGCCGACCATCGCGCACGTCGAACTTGCCCTGGTGCAGCGGGCACTCGATCTCGTGGCCGTCGAGGAAGCCGTCGCACAGGCGCGCCTGGCCGTGCGTGCAGGTGTTGTCGGTCGCGAACACCGCATCGCCGACGGTGTAAAGCGCGATGTCGCGGCCGGCCACGACGACGCCGATGACATCGTCGGTCGGAAGATCGTCGACGGCCAGTGCGTCGACCCAGTGGGCATTGCTCATCGGTGGCCTCAGATCGGATAGATGATGGAGTTGGGGATCATTTCGCTGTCGTAGATGCATTCACGCGACGCGAACTTGAGCCCCGCAGGCGTCTTGACGACGGTGTCGAGATAGCGGCCGACGTTGAAGACCGTCGACGCGTCCGACAGCTTGGTGCGAAACACCGCGTAGTTCGCCTCGCATTGGAAGCTGCCCCCGTCGGTGCTGCGCACGACCGGCGACCCGACGATGTGGCGCTGGTAGTACGGGTCGTGGAACAGCGTCTCCTTGATGCCGTAGACGCGGTCTTTCAGCATGCCCTTGCTCGTGAACGACAACGTCGCCAGCGGGAAGCCGCGCTCAAAGTTCTCACGCGGCTGGAGCCGGTAGACGCACTGCTCGGTGAAGAACTCGGGCCAGAGATCCCAGTTGCCGGAGTCGACCGCGCTGGCGTAGTCGGCATACAACTGAGTCAACGACAGCCAGTCCTCGAAGTTCAGGTTCGTGCTCATCGGTCGCTCTCCATGACTTCGCGCCAGTAGCGGTACATGCCACGGATCAGCGTCTCGGTGACCATGTGCTCGGTGTCTTCGACCTCGCGCCCGCCGAGCTCGGCCAGCGTGCGGTGGAAGGGCTTGGACTCGAAGGCCTGCTGCGAGAACTCGATCACCTCGCCGTCGTCGGCCGAGACAAAGCCGGCCGGCCCGAACAGGTTGGCCTGACGCAAACGGCGCTGGGTCATCTCATCGGTGTCGTCGTCGAAGCCGAAGTGCGTCCAGACGAAATCGAAGCTGCCGTGGCCGTTGGGCTGGATGTGGCGTGTCGAGACGCTGTTGACCTGCTGCTGCAAGATGACGCTCGGAAAGATCGTCGTCATCACCGCGGTGGGCCCGCCCCACCAGGGCTCGGGCACGATGTCGAGGAAGCTCGGGTCATTGAGCTGCATGCTCTCCTTGAAGCTGGCCACCTGCGTCACCTGATCCGACTTGCCGGCCGTGCCGCGCGTCGAGATCATGGCCGCGTGGCGGTGCTTCTCGTCCATGCGCAGCTGCGACTTGTTGTCGGCGCGCCAGAGGCCGAAGGTGACGAACCAGGTGTGCAGCAGCCCCGGGTGATACGGGTCCTTGATGTTCTCCTGCATCAGCTTCCAGTTGCCCGGAATGCGCTGGCGGTTGTAGCCGAGGATCTTCAGCTTGCGGCCGTTGAAGAGCCGGTCGAAGTAGCCGAGGATGCTCGGCCCCAGATAGTCTTCAAAGGACTCGACCTCGTGGTCGAAAGACGCGAACACGACGCCGCCGCGGCTGGCCACTTTCAGCTTCGTGAGACCATGGTCGCTGGTCTTGAAGTCGGCCGGCATGCCGCCGTGCACCTGGCCGTCTTGCTTCACGCCGCGCCGGAACGGCACGCCCTGCAGGTCACCCTTGAGCGTGTAGCTCCACTGGTGATACGGGCAGACGAACTCCTTGCGGTTGCCGTGCCGTTCCCTGCAGAAACGCATGCCGCGGTGGGCGCACACGTTCTCGACGACGTTGATGCCGCCGTCGGCGTCGCGGGTCATGATGACCGAGCGCTCTCCTATGGCAGTGCGCTTGAAGTCACCGGGCATCGGTACTTCCGCTTCGAGCCCGACGTAGCACCAGTGCTTCTCGTAGAAGAAGCGTTCGAGCTCGCGCTTGTACAGCGCCTCGCTGGTGTAGGTCAGGAACGGAATGCGCGAAGTGCCTTCGCTCTCCCAGTGCGCTTCGGTCGGGAACACGGTCGACGTGTCGCTCATGCGGGTCTCCTCGGTCTGTTGGAACGGCGGTATCAACCTTCGACGCGAACCTCGATCTGGCCGAGGCCCGTGATCGCGCCGCGCATCACGTCGCCGGCGACCACGGCGTTCACACCTTCCGGCGTGCCGGTCATGATGAGGTCGCCCGGCTCCAGGGTCTCGTACTCCGAGAGTGTGGCCACGCACTCGGCCACCGACCAGATCAGTTTCGAAACGTCCGACGATTGCCGCGGCTGATCGTTCACCTGCAGCGTAATCGCCGCCGACGCAATGTGCCCGACATCCTCGGCACGGTGCAGTACGCCGACCGGTGCCGACTTCGCGAACGACTTGCCGAACTCCCACGGCCGACCCTTGTCACGCGCTTCGAGTTGAAGGTCGCGGCGTGTCATGTCGAGCCCGACCGCGTAGCCGTAGACGTGCTTCAACGCATCGTCGATGGTGATGTCGCGCCCGCCCTCGTGGATGGCGACGACGAGTTCGATCTCGTGGTGGTAGTTCTTCGTCTTCGGCGGGTAGGGCACGCCTGTCGGGCGGGTGGCGTCGACAACGGCGTTGGCCGGCTTCATGAAGAAGAACGGCGGCTCGCGGTCGGGGTCTTTGCCCATTTCGCGGGCGTGGGCGGCGTAGTTGCGGCCGACGCAGAAGACGCGATTGACCGGGAACCGCTCGTCGCGACCTGCGACGGTGAGCGTGTGCAACCGCGGGGCTTCGATGGCGAGTTTCATGGGCAGGGTTCCTGGAAAGAATGGTCAGAGGCGCTGTTCGCGCCACAGGCCGAGCGCTTGCTGCACCGGCCGGTCGGAGAAGCTGAACAGCACGGTGTCGCGGTCAGCGCGCAGTTGAACGGCCTGCCAGGAAGGCACGACGAAGACATCGTTCTCCTGAATGCGCCAGCTCGTGTCGCCGACCTTCACGTCGCCGCCGCCTTCGAGGCACACCACCACCGTGCCATCGGTCGAACGCAGCGGCTGGGTCTCGAAGCCGGCCGGCAGCCATTGCGCGAACGCGCCGATCGTCGGCATCGGCGAGGCGCCTGTGGCCGGGTTCACGTAGCGCAGCTTGAAGCCGTGGTGCGGGTCCGGCGTGCCGTGGGCGATGGCCTGCAGCGAGGCCCGGGTGCGCTCGAACGGGTAGACGAACACCCGTGTCGGGTCGGCCGGCTTCGGCGCGTAGTCGATCGGCACCATGTTCGCACCGTAGCGCGCGAGCGCGTCGCCTTCGGGTCGCAGCGCCGGCTGCGGCGACTGCCCGCTCTTCTCGGCAAAGCCCGCGTCGAAAAAGCGCACGGTCGGGATGTCGAGCCCGTCGAGCCACACGACCGGCTGATTGCCGGGGTTGCCGTGCTCGTGCCAAGTCCACGCGGGAGTGATGATGAAGTCGCCGCGGCGCATCGTCGTGCGCTCGCCATCGACTGCCGTGAACGCGCCCTCGCCGTCCAGCACCAGGCGCAGCGCCGACTGGGTGTGGCGGTGGGCGAGCGCCACCTCGCCGGGAAGAATCAATTGCAGGCCGGCGTACAGCGACTGCGTGATGCACGACTGACCGCGCAGGCCGGGGTTCTCGAGGATCAGGACGCGGCGCTCCGCCTCTTCCGCGCTGATCAGTCGACCGGCTTCGAGCACCTGCTCACGGAGTTCGGCGTAGCGCCAGATCGCGGCCTGTGCGAGCGGCTGCGGCTGGGTCGGCACCAGCGCGTGCAGCACCTCCCACAGCGGCGTCATGTGGTTCGCGCCGATACGCTCGTAGTAGGCGGCGCGCTCGCGCAGCGCGGCGGGGGAAGGTTGGGCGGCGTGCATTGAACGCTCCGTCAGGTTGCTTGGGTGTAGAACGCGTCGGCATGGATGCGGGCCGGATCGAGGCCCTTCTGGTGCGCGAGCAGCGTGGCGGCTTCGACCATCGGCGGCGAGCCGCACAGGTAGGCGCGCCATCCCTCGAGGCTGCCCAGGTCGTGCTCGATCGCCTCGGTCACGAGGCCGCAGCGCTGCTCGCGCGGATCGCCGCCGGACGTGACGACGACGTGCAGCTTGAGGGCCGGGTGTGCGCGCTCGAGTGCCGTCAGCCAGTCGAGCCCGTAGACATCACGCTTCGAGCGCACGCCGAAGTAGAGGTGAACGGGGTTCGGCATGCCCTGCGCGATGGCGCCGCGCAGGATCGACAGGATCGGTGCGAGCCCGGTGCCGCCGGCGACGCACAGCACCGGGCCTTCGTGCTCGGTGCGCAGGTCGGCACTGCCCAGCGGGCCGCTGACACGGACCGCATCACCGGGCTTCAACGCGTTGGCGATGTAGCCCGAGACCCTGCCGTCGGCCACGACGCGGACATGGAACTCCAGGGTCGAATCACGGGCCAGGCCCGCCATCGAATAAGGCCGAACGTGCTCGGGTGTGAACTGAAGTTGCGCGTACTGACCCGGCGAGAACTCGAGCGGCTTGGCCGGCTTCAACACGACGCGCCTGATGTCGTGCGTCAAGGTCTCGACCGCCACAACGGTGGCCTTGATGATGCGCGCCGGGTGCACGACGATCTCGTCGGGCTCCGGGATCTCGATCGTGCACGGCTCGGTCAGGAAGGTCTGGCAGGCGAGCACGTAGGTGTCGCGGCCATCGAGCGGGTTCTGCTGGGTGCCGCCCGAGTCGAGCACGTCACCGGCGAGCACCCGGCACCGGCAGGTGCCGCAACGCCCGGCCATGCAGCTGTATGACATCGGCACTTGCGCGTTGCGCAGTGCGTCGAGCAGGTTCGCGCCGGGCTCGACGTCGATGACCTTCTGCAGCGGTTGGATCAGCACTTCCATGTCGGGCATGTTCGCCCTGCCGGCGCAATCAGCCAATGGGATTTCAGATATAAGGCGTATCACTCACAGTGATATTTGAAGGAGCCGCTGGCGGCCATGGAACTGCACGAACTCGATCTGAACCTGCTCGTCGTCTTCAACCAGTTGCTCGTCGATCGGCGCGTGTCGAAGGCCGCCGAGAGCCTGGGGGTGTCGCAGCCGGCGGTGAGCAACTCACTCGCCAAGTTGCGCAAGCTGCTGGGCGACGAGTTGTTCCTGCGCACGCCGAAGGGCATGGAACCCACGCCCTATGCCGACCAGCTCGCCGAATCGGTGAGTTATGCGCTGGCGATGATTCACAGCGGAGTCAATCAACGCAGCAGCTTCGAGCCGAAGAGCGCGCAGCGCTCGTTCACGATCGGCATGACCGACATCGGCGAGATCTACTTCCTGCCGGCGTTGATCGAGCGCCTGCGGCGCGATGCGCCCGGCGTCACGCTAAGCACCGTGCGCAACACGATGGTCAATGTGCGCGACGACCTCGAGGCCGGCAAGGTCGACATCGCGATCGGGCTGTTGCCGCAACTCAAGGGAGGCTTCTTTCAGCGCCGCCTGTTCATGCAGAGTTATGTCTGCCTGATGCGGCGCGGCCACCGGCTCGACAAGCGAAAGATGTCGCAGGCCGAGTTCTCGGCCGCCGAACACCTCGTGGTCGTTTCGGCCGGCACGGGGCACAGCAAGGTCGACGAGTTGCTCCAGCGCAGTGGCGTCGAACGTTCGATTCGCCTCAACGTGCCCCACTACGTGAGCGTCGGCCACATCCTGCAGGGCTCGGACCTGATCGCGACCGTGCCGGAACGTCTCGCGGATCGATTGCTGGGCCCCTTCGGTCTGGTGAAGGTGGCACACCCGGCGAAGCTGCCCGACATCGCGATCAATGTCTTCTGGCATGCCAAGTACCACCGCGCACCCGCCAACCGCTGGCTGCGCGGGATCTTGTTCGAGCTGTTCAGCGATGGAAAGTCCGGTGCAACGGGCCGCGACTGACCCGGCGCAGCCACCCCAGCGTCGTCAGCCCACGCGCGCGAGGAAACGCTGAATCGCCTGCGCGAACAGCGCCGGCTGTTCGGCGACGCTCAAGTGCGAGGCCTCGTCGAACACCACCAGTTCGGCGCCGGGAATGCGTTCGGCCATGGCCTGCGACATCGCCACCGGCGCGCCCACGTCGAGCGCGCCGGCGATGATCAACGTCGAGCACTGCACGGTGTTCAGCCGGCCGAGCCAGTCGACGCCGCCGACCGCCTGGCAGCAGGCGGCGTAGCCGGCGGTGTCGCAGCGCAACACGGTGGCACGCGCGGCGGCCACCGCCTCGGGCTGCCCGGCGCGGAAGGCCGCGCTGAAGTAACGCTCCATCACCGAGTCGACGATGGCCGCCATGCCACCGGTTTGCACGGCATGAACGCGCTGCGCGAAAACCGCCGCGGCGGCCTCGGGGTACTTCGAGCTGGTGTTGGCGAGCACGAGCGCCTTCACGAGTTCCGGGTGGCGCACCGCCAACCCCTGCCCGACCATGCCACCCATCGACAGGCCCACCCACACGACCGGGCCGCGGCCCCATTCGCGGATCAGGCGTGCCGCATCGTCGACCAGGTCGTCCATCGAGTACGGCCCGGCCGGCACCGCCGAGCCGCCGTGGCCGCGGTGGTCGTAGCGCAGCACCTCGCGCGTGCTGGCGAGCTCGGCGGCCAGGCCGTCCCACATGTGCAGGTCGAGCCCGAGCGCGTGGCTCAGCACCACCGGCGCAGCACCGGCCAAGCCCTGCGCGGCCGCGCGCAGTTGTGGCTGGCTGAAGGTGTGGTGCGTGGCCACCCGCACCGCGGCCGAGAGCGGCTGCGGCGCCGGCAGCAAGCCTTCTTCGCGCAGGATGTCCATCGTGAGCTTGAAGGCGGTGTTGGCGGCCGGCACACCACAGTAGATCGCGCCTTGCATCAGCGTTTCTTTGATCTTGCCAAGCGGCACGCCGCCACGAACTGCGGCCTTGCAGTGCAGCTCGAATTCTTCCCAGCGCGCCAGCCCCATCGTCATGCCGAGCACGAGCAGGCGGCGGGTGGTGTGGTCGAGGCCCGGGCGGCCCCAGATGTCGTGCCACGCATAGCGTGTGATCAGGCTCTGGAACTCGGCGTTGAACTCGTTGGCGTTGTTGACCGACTTGTCGACCCAGGCGTCACCGAGCACCGCGCGGCGGTTCGTCAGGCCGCGGTCGAAATCGTCTTGCAGCTTGGCAGGCTTGTCGGCGGGCGTGTTCATGGGTTCGAGTCCGTTTGGGAATGAGCGTGGTGCGAGGCGGCGAGCGCCACGAGTTGTGGGCCGGCCAGCGCGCTGGCGCGGCGCGCGGCGGCGTCGGCGTCGAACACGGCGCGCAGCTCGTTGGGGTCGACGAGCTTCTGCAAAGAGGGGTCGGCCGCGACGGCTTCGAGTGTCAGGTCGAGCAAGTGGCGCTGATCAGTCACGGCTTTCCTCGAAAGTGATTCAAGCAGCGAGTGTGCGTTCGCCTTGCCGACATGGCGCGCCAGCAGCATCGAGGCGCCCTCGGCGAACACGAGCCCCTGCAACGCGTCGATGTTCGCACGCATGCGCTGCGGGTCGACCACCAGACCCGCCGCCGCGTCGGCCAGCGCATGCACCGCGCCGTGCGCCGACATGAACAAACCCGGCCACTCGGCCAGCTCGGCCTGCCAATTGCCCAGGCCACGTTCATGCTCTTGTGGCATGGCTGCCAGCAGGGCAGCCACACGGTGAGGCGCGCGCGTGGCCGCGGCCAGCGCGATCATCGACGCGACCGGGTTGCGCTTGTGCGGCATGGCCGACGAACCTCCGCGGCCACCGCCGCTGGGCTCGGCCACTTCGCCGATCTCGCCCTGCGCCAGCAGCGAGATGTCTTTCGCGATCTTGCCGAGCGAGCCGCACAGCAGGCCGACCTCGCAACCGAGCGCAACCCACTCGTCGCGTTGCGTGTGCCACGCGCCGAGCGGCCGCCCGAGCTGCAGGGCGGCGGCCATGTGGTCGGCGACCAAAGCGCCCGCATCGCCCATCACCGAAAGCGTGCCCACCGCGCCGCCGAGCTGCAGCTTCAGCGCCGCCTGTGCGGCGCGCTCCAGCCGCGCCCGGCCGCGCACCAGCGGCGCCACCCAGCTCACGAGCTTGAAGCCGAAGCTGATGACCTGCGCCGGCTGCATCAGCGTGCGGCCAAGCAGCGGCACATCGCCATGGCGGTGTGCCAGGCCGAAGAGCGCGTTGATCAGGTCGCACAAGCGCAGGTCGATCAGTGCCAGCGCGCGTCGGGTGGCGAGCACCATCGCGGTGTCGATCACGTCCTGGCTGGTGCTGCCCCAGTGCACGTAACCCGCGGCTTCGGCATCGGTTTGCGCCACGGCCACCTGCAGTTGCTTGACCAGCGGGATCGCGAGCGTGCCGGCCACGGAACTTGCAGCGACGATGGCGTTCAGGTCGAATCCTTCGACGCGGCAGGCATCAGCGATCACTTCCCCTGCCGATGCCGGAATGACCCCGGCCGCAGCCTGTGCACGTGCCAGCGCGGCCTCGAAGTCGAGCATGCCTTGAACGATCGCCACTTCGCCGAAGGCCTCGATCATCTCGGGCGTGGACAAGAATCGTTCGAACACCAAAGCAGACATTGAAACGGTCTCGGTTCGGCCCGGCTGGCCGTGTGGCAGCGATGCTATCGCAGCACCAACACGTTCAGGCCAGATGCTGCAGTTCCACCTCGGCCGCGAGCCGGCTGGCCAGCACCTTGTCGACCCGCTTGCCGTCGAGATCGACCACCTCGAAGCGCCAGCCGCTCCACTCGACCGAATCGGTGGTGTTGGGCAGGCGCCCGAGCAGCAGCATGATCATGCCGGCCAGCGTGTTGTAGCGGCCACGGTCTTCTTCGGGCAGTTCCTTGAACGCGAGCCGGTCTTTCAGCTCGGGCACCGGGATCAGGCCGTCGAAGAGCCAGCTGCCGTCTTCACGCTGCACCGCCCAGGAGTCTTCGGCGGTCGGGGTGGCGAACTCGCCGGTGATGGCTTCCAGTACATCACGCACGGTGATGATGCCCTGCACCTCGCCGTATTCGTCGACCACGAAGACGATCTGTGCGCTCGACGCGCGAAACTGCTCCAGCAGTTCCATGCCCGACAGCGTTTCGGGCACGAACACCGGCGATTCCAGGTTCTCGGTGAGCGACAGCGTTTGCCCGCGCATCACCTGCTGCAGCAGGCTCTGCGCCGAGATCACGCCGAGCACATCGTCCAGGCCATTGCGGCACACCGCGTAGCGCGAGTGCTCGTCTGCGCCGACGATCGCCAACACGTCGGCGGGCGTGGCCGCCACGTCGAGCCAGGCGATCTCGGCGCGCGGGATCATCATCGAGCCGACCTGCCGATCGTCGAGCCGGAACACGTTGCGCACCATCTGGTGTTCCTGCGCTTCGATCACGCCCGCATCGAGCCCTTCTTCGAGGCTGGCCGCGATCTCTTCTTCGGTCACGCTGCGGTCGGGGCTGCCGGTCACGCCCATCAGCCTCAGCGTGCCGTTGGTGCACCACGACAGCAGCTTCACGAACGGCCGCGCGATCAGCGAGAGCCATTCCATCGGCAGCGCCACGCGCCGGGCCACCGCTTCGGGGTACATCAGGCCAAAGCGCTTGGGCACCAGCTCGCCGAAGATGATGGTCACGAAGGTGATGCTGATCACCACCATCGCGGTCGCGGTGATGTCGGCAGCCTTGTCGTGAATGCCGAAGGTGAGGTGCAGCCAGGCGGCGAACGGCGCCGAGAAGGCAGCGTCGCCGACGATGCCGTTGAGCACACCGATCGAGGTGATGCCGATCTGCACCACCGAGAGAAACTTGGTCGGGTTGTCGTGCAGGTCCATCGCGGCCTGCGCGCCGGCTTCGCCGGCTTCGAGCATGACTTGCAGGCGCGCCTTGCGGCTGGCCGTGAGCGCCATCTCGGACATCGCGAACAGCGCGTTGAGCAAAACCAGAAAGATCAGAAGGGCAACGTCCATGCGGCCTGCGCGGCGATTCGAAGCGACCAGATTAGCAGAATCGGATCGGGTCGCCTGCGTTGGCCGGCTTAGGATCGCGGCATGAACTACCTGATCGGCGATGTGCAAGGCTGCTGCGACGCGCTCGAGCGCCTGCTCGCGAAGATCGCTTTTTCGCCCTCGCGCGACCGCCTCTGGGTGCTGGGCGACCTGATCAACCGCGGCCCGGCATCGCTCGCCACGCTGCGCCGCCTGCACGGCCTGGGCAACGCCGCCACCTGCCTGCTCGGCAACCACGACCTGAATCTGCTCGCGGTGGCGCACGGCGTGCGGCTGCCTCACAAGAGCGACACGCTGGCGGAAATTCTCGACGCCCCCGACCGTTCGCGCTGGCTCGACTGGTTGCGCCACCAGCGTTTGGCGGTGCACGAACACGGCTGGCTGATGGTGCACGCCGGCGTGGCGCCGCAGTGGGATCTGGCGGCAACGCTGGCGCTCGCGGGCGAAGTCGAACAGGTACTGCAAAGCGCGGCGGTGGGCGACTTCCTTGCCGCGATGTACGGCGACCAGCCGGCGCGCTGGAGCGATTCCCTGCAAGGCATGGAGCGCTTGCGTTTCATCGTCAACACGCTGACGCGGGCGCGTTTTGTCTCGGCCGACGGCACGCTCGACCTCGTGACCAAGGAAGGTGCCGGCGCCGCACCCGCGGGCTTCTTCCCATGGTTCGAAGTGCCGGGCCGGCGCACCCACGGCGTGCCGATCGCGTTCGGCCACTGGGCCTCGCTCGGCCTGATCAACCGGCCCGATCTGCTGGCGCTGGACACCGGCTGCGTCTGGGGCCGGCAGCTCACGGCGGTGCGCATCGAAGGCGACACGCGCGAGGTGATCCAGGTCGAATGCGCCTGAGCGCACGGGCGCGCTACAGTGCGCGCACGCTGCCCCGGAGCTTCCCATGGAACGATTCACGATCTCCCTCGACGCCCGATTGGCCGAGCAGTTCGACGCTTGGATGACACAACGCCAATACGCGAACCGCTCCGAGGCCGTGCGCGACTTGCTGCGCGCGGAGCTCGGCAAGTCGCAGCCCGGCGGCTCGGCCGGCAAACACTGTGTGGCCTGCCTGTCTTACGTGTTCAACCACCACGAGCGTGACCTGGCCGAGCGCTTGACGGCGCTGCAGCACGATCACCACGACCTCACCATCTCGAGCATGCACGCGCACCTCGACCATGACCATTGCCTGGAAACGGTGATCCTGCGCGGACAGACCGCGCAGGTGAGTGCGTTTGCCGATGCGATCTGCGCCGAGCGCGGCGTGCACCACGGCAAGCTCAATCTCATCAGGGTAGACCTGCACGAACCGCACGGTGCCCAGGCCGCACGCGGCCGCGCGGCGCACGCCGCACCGCACGTGCACCTGAGACCGTCGACCTGAGTCACCAGGCGCAGTCGGCTGCGCCGTTTCGCAAGCGCCCGCTTCCGTCGCTGCCTGACCCGATGGCGCTTGCCAGCCTTGCACGTCGAATGCACACTGGTTGTAAGAACAAATAGAGAATATTCCTACCAAACGCGAATCCAGCGGGCGCGTTCCGGCGTAAGGCACTGATCGACATCCATCCTCCCGGGCACGCCATCATGATCAAGCTTCCCTTTCGACGCAGCGCCATGGCGCTGGGCCTGGCCGCCATCGGCAGCGCCTCGAGCGCGCAGCAGGCCACCCAGACGGCGCAGCTCGCGCCGGTGCTCGTGCAGGGCAACTACGACAATGCGGTGGGCAGCTCCGACGCCGCCAGCCAGGGCAGCGTGACTTCAAAGCTGATCGAAAGCAGGCCTACGCTGCGCCCGGCCGAGGTGCTGGAATTCGTGCCCGGCGTGATCGTCACGCAGCACAGCGGCGACGGCAAGGCGAACCAGTATTTCCTGCGCGGCTTCAACCTCGACCACGGCACCGACTTCGCAAGCTTCGTCGGCGGCATGCCGGTGAACATGCCCACCCACGCGCACGGCCATGGCTACAGCGATCTGAACTGGCTGCTGCCCGAGCTGGTGAACCGCATCGACTACAAAAAAGGCCCCTACTACGCCGACGAGGGCGACTTCGCTTCTGCGGGCACGGCACGTTTGCGCCTGTTCGACAGCTTGCCAAGCGGCATCGCCTCGGTCACTCTGGGCGAGAACGCCTACTGGCGCGGGCTGGTCGCGAATTCGACCGCCGTCGGCAGCGGCAAGCTGCTCTATGCCCTGGAAGCCGCCCACAACAACGGCCCCTGGGAGAGCCCGGAAAAGTTTCACCGCACCAACGGTGTGCTGCGCTACAGCTTCGGTGATGCGAACAACAAGACGGCGGTCACCGCGATGGCTTATTCGGCCGGCTGGAACTCGACCGACCAGATCCCGCAGCGTGCGGTCGACCAGGGTCTGGTCGGGCGCTTCGGCGCGCTCGACGCAAGCGACGGAGGCCGCACGGCACGCTACAGCCTGTCGTTCGAAACCGAGCGCCTGATGGCCGACGGCAGCATCAAGCTGAACGCCTACGCGGTGCAATCGCGGCTCGACCTGTATTCGAACTTCAGCTATTTTCTGGAGAACCCGATCGACCTCGACCCAGCCGCCACCAACGGTGACCAGTTCGAACAGGCCGAGCGGCGCAAGCTTTTCGGCCTGGCCACGAGCCGCAGCTGGAACATGCAGTTCGGCGGGCGTGACACCGTCGTCACCGCCGGGCTGCAGCTGCGCCACGACCGGCTCGACCCGGTCGGCCTGTACAGCACCGTGGCACGGGTGCGCGCTGCAACCCTCCAGGAGAGCACGGTGCGCCAGACCAGTGCCGGCGTCTACGGCGAGGCGGCCACGCAGTGGGCACCCTGGCTGCGCAGCATCGTGGGTCTGCGTGCCGATCGGTTCGACTTCAAGGTCGACAGCTCGATCGCGCGCAACAGCGGCAGCAAGAGCGCCAGCATCGCATCGCCCAAGCTCTCGCTGATCTTCGGCCCGTGGAACAAGACCGAGTTTTTTGCCAACGCGGGTTACGGCTTCCACAGCAACGATGCCCGCGGCACGGTGGCCACCGTGGCCGCGAAAGACCCGAACGGCCCGGCCATCAACCCGGTCGACCCGCTGGTGCGCTCGAAGGGCTTCGAGCTCGGTGCGCGCACCGAGGTGATTCCCGGCCTGCAGAGTTCGCTCGCGCTGTGGGCCCTGAAGCTCGACTCCGAGCTGCTCTTCGTCGGCGACGCCGGCGAAACCGAACCGAGCCGCGCCAGCAAGCGCCATGGCGTCGAATGGAACAACCACTACGTGGCCGCGCCCTGGTTGCTGCTCGATGCCGACTTGTCAGCCTCGCGCTCGCGCTTCACCGAGCCCGACCCGGCCGACCCCGGCGTGGGCAAGCACATCCCCGGGTCGATCCAGACCGTGGTGTCGCTGGGCGCGACCGTGGTCGATCTGGGCCCGTGGTTCGGCCAGTTTCAGGTGCGCTACTTCGGCCCGCGCCCGCTGATCGAAGACAACAGCCAGCGCTCGAACGCCACGACGCTCGCCTACCTGCGCGTGGGCTACAAGATCGACAAGAACCTGAAGCTCGCGCTCGACGTGTTCAACCTCTTCGACCGCAAGGGCAGCGACATCGACTACTACTACGCCTCGCGCCTGAAAGGCGAGCCGGCCGAAGGCGTGAACGATACGCACTTCCACCCGGTCGAGCCACGCAGCCTGCGGCTGTCGCTGACAGCGAGCTTCTGAACCCGCCCGATACAATCTGCCCATGTTGTTGACCGGGGAGACGTGGCCGAGTGGTTTGAGGCTGCAGTCTTGCAAGCTGGTGACTTGCGGAGATTCAGCGGCGAAAGCCGTTTGCACCGTCTTCGCAACCCATAGAGTTTGAGTGCCGCGGAGGCATGGCAGAGTGGTCGATTGCACCTGACTTGAAATCAGGCATGCCTGCAAGGGCATCGTGGGTTCGAATCCTACTGCCTCCGCCAATTGACAGACCGTTGAAGGCCCCGAATCTGGAGGGCACGGTGTCGACTCGGCGAGCGCGCTGGAACCTGAATTGCGATGCGGGTGCGCGTGGTCTTTCGTACGTCGCTCAGGCATGCGACATGCGACATTCAACCGGGCTCCGCGGAGGTCGCGCAAGCTGGACCGCCGACGAAATCAGCTTGAGCCGCGCGGCGCTGAATCGGTGGCCGTGCCTGCGGTTGCAACGCGGCGTCGCTGCGTGGGTTTTGCGCGCTACAGGTCGTGTGCAGCCACGTCGACTCGTGCAGGCGAGTGGTCGGCAAGTGATCGCTCTGTCGGTTGATGGGACAAGTCATGGCGCAGGCGGTGCGCGGATCCTCGACGAGCCATCGCGCGAACGCGCCGCCGTCGGCCAGCGGCGCGTGCTCGCCCCAGCAGCGCAGTTCGCCGCGCCCGTGAGCACGGGCGCGTTCTTCGATGAAGCGACGCCGCAACAACCTGGAGAGCACCCGCACGGGAAGGAAGAACCCGGGCCGACAGGCGATCCAGGACTTGCCCTTGAGCTGACCCAGGCTCAGGTGTCCACGCTGGCTCAGGCGCCAGGCGGGACCGTGGATGCGGAAGATGTCGGCGACCTCCAGGGCGGGGTTCGCCACAGTCCTACGGCGGCGTCAGGGTCTCCGGCGGACTGACCACCTCGCGCAGCACCTGCGTGGCCACGTGCGTGCAGAGCGACATGGTCTCCAGCTTCTTGCGGCCCAACATGACCTGGATCACGCGGATGTCGACCTTCTGCTCCAGCAGGTGGGTGGCAAAGCTGTGACGCGGCGTGTGCATCGACACGCGCTTGTCGATCAGTGCCGAGGCGCCCTGGTCAACGAGGTGCAGTTGAAAGCGACGCAGATCGTCGGCGGTGGCTGTGTCGGGCGTTCGCCACAACGTTTCACTTAAGCCGACCGCGGAAGATCGCATCCCGCACGCCATGGCAACTTTCAACAGATCAGTCCGGTTCGAAAGCGGCCCGGGGTGGTGCCGAGTTGTGCCACGAAGGTGCGGGTGAGTTGACTCTGATCGGAGAAGCCGCACTGTATGGCCACGTCGGCCAGCGGCAGCCCCTCGCGGATCAGCGCCTTCGCCTGTTCGACGCGACGGTGCAGCAGGTACTGGTGCGGAGAACGCCCGGTGGCATCGCGAAAGGCGCGCGTGAATTGACGGATCCCCAGGCCGGCTGCATCGGCAAGCTCCTGCAGCGAGACGGGGCCGGCGAACCGTGCCTCGATGAAATCGATCGCGCGGTCCCGTGCACGCGCCGACAGGGTCTCCACGCTCGCGACCGCCGGCGCGGATAGATGCGCGATCAGCGCGGCGATCAGCGAGTCGCCCACCAGCGGGCCGGCCGGGCTGCCCTGGGCCAAGTCGGCCAGCAGCGCGTCAAAGATGAGTTCGAGTACCGGCGACCGCAAGGGCGCCTCGTGTCCGATCGCCACCAAGGGGCGATCGTCGCCGAGCACGGCAGCAAACTGCTCGGGGGCGACGAAGAGGAACTGCGAGCGGCCGCCGTCGCGCCACTGGAAGCGTTGTTCGTCTCCCGCGCGCCAGACCGAGAAGCCGACTGGAAACGCCTGCCACGCGTCCTGGCCCAGCGCACGCCGAGCTTCGCGATGCATGCCGCGCTGCAGGCAGTAGCGCTCGTGCCCGTGGTCGACGATGCCCTCTCGCGCCCCGAGGATGTCGGTGAAGTACGCACCCTGCCAACCCACCCGGGCACTGTCGAACAGGAATCTCGGCATGACCGAGACGGAGTACAGGCCCTGCGGACCGGGGATCGGTGCGATGAACATAGTGTTGGCGAATGTGCAGCGATCGTAGGTGCGGCGAGGGTTCGTCGCATTGGTGAAAGTCCCTCCTCGCACGCCGCCGGCGTGCATCGGCAGCATCCCCGGCGTCCGGCGATGTCCCGATCAGACAATGGCGTCCGATTTCGCCAAGACGGGCCGCCGGCCACGCCTTAGATTCGCCGCCCGACGGGGACCACAGGCCACAGGGCACAACTCCGCGACGATGACCAAAACCTCCTGAGGAGAAGAAGCCCATGACGACCGAAGACCGCCCCGCGCACCGCATGCGCCTCATGTTGATCGGCCTGCTGATCGTCGCGTGCGGCGTGCTGCTCGCCCACTTCGTGCAGACGGCCGGCGGCATCCGCATCCAAGACGTGCGCTTCACCGGCACCAACGGCACGCCGATGAGCGCGCATCTGTACGTGCCGCCGGGCGCGACCGCGAAGACGCCCGCGCCAGGGATCCTCGCCGTGCACGGCTACTTCAACTCGCGCGAAGCGCAAAGCGGGTTCGCAATCGAGTTCGCGCGGCGCGGTTACGTGGTGCTCGCGCTCGACCAGACCGGTCACGGCTACAGCGCGCCGCCTGCTTTCGCGAATGCCTTCGGCGGCATCGACGGGCTGAAATACCTGCGCAGCCTGGACATCGTCGACAAGGACAACATCGGCCTGGAAGGCCACAGCATGGGCGGCTGGACGGTGGTGAACGCCGCCGCCGCGATGCCCGACGCCTACAAGGCGCTCGTGCTCGAGGGCTCGAGCACCGGCAAGCCGTTCGCGCCCGAAGGTTCGCCCGCGTTCCCGCACAACCTGGCGGTGGTGTTCAGCCAGTACGACGAGTTCCCCGGGATCATGTGGCAGGTCCCGACGGCGGCGGCAGTCACGGGCAGCAAGAAGCTTCAGGCTGTGTTCGGAGTGGACGCGCCCATCGAGCCCGGCCGGGTGTACGGCGCCATCGAAGCCGGCACGGCGCGTGTGCTCTACACGCCCGCCATCACGCACCCGATGGACCACATCTCGCCCACGGCGATCGGCCACAGCATCGACTGGTTCCAGCGCACGCTGCGCGGCGGCACGCCCCGCCCGGCCGATGACCAGACCTGGTACTGGAAGGAAACGGGCACCTTCGTCGCACTGATCGGGCTGGCGATCTTCGTGCTCGGCGTGTTCGACGTGCTGCTGCGCCTGCCGGCCTTCGCAGCGCTGCAGGCCGACGCACCCACCGCCGGCGCCGCGCCTCGCAATGCGCGCTGGTGGGGCACGCTGGTCTTCGGGGCGCTGGTCCCGGCGCTGACCTTCCTGCCGCTGTGCCGGCTCGGCGGCGACCTGTTGCCGGCATCCTCCTGGCTGCCGCAGCTGTTCTCCAACGAGCTCGCGTTCTGGGCCCTGTGCAACACCTTGATCATCTTCGTCGTCATGCGGCTGAGCGGCTCGCCAGCTGGCCCACTGCTAAGGCAGCCGCTGCGCGCGCTGGGCCTCGCGGCGGCGACCTTCGCGCTGGCCTATGCGCTGGTGGCGACGGTGCAGTTTCTCTTCAACCTCGACTTCCGCATCTGGTTCATCGCGCTCAAGCCGATGAGCCGCTGGCAGCTGACGGCCTTCCCGGTCTACCTGCTCGTCTTCGCCGTGTTCTTCACGATCGCGCTGCGTTCACTGCACGCCGCTCTCACGCCGGCGGTCACGGGCGCGGGGGCCCAGTACCTCGTTTCGATCGCGGCGCTGGTGGGCGGCTTCGTCGCCTTCGTGGGCGTGCAGTACGGCTTGATGTTCACCACGCACCACATGCTCGAGTTCCACCTCTTCGACGCGCTACGCACCATCATCTCGATCAACTTCCTGCCGCTGATGAGTTTCGTGGCGATCGTCTCGACCTTCGCCTACAGGCGCACCGGCCATCACCTGCCCGGCGCGCTGATCAGCGCCGCATTCGTCGCCTGGTATCTGGTGGTCGGGCAGGCGACGCAGGCGGTCTGACAAGCCGCCGCACGCGCCGGCGCCACGCTCAGTGCGGCGCGAGCCGTGGCGCGCTGCGCAGCAGTGCTGCCAGCTCGTCTTTCCACCACTTCGCCTGGCCCGTCGTGCCATGACCGGAAGTGGCTTCGCTGCCGGGAACCAACAGCACCCGTCCGTCTTTCACGCGCTTGATCTCGCGGTCAAGTACGCCAAGAGCAGGCGGGTTGCGCTCGTCGTCGGCCGAGTTGATGGCCATCAGCACGCCCTGGATCTTCTCCAGGCTGGCCGACGGGTCGTAGTCGCCCGATGACGCCCACTGGTACATCGTGTCGTTGGCATCGCCGGTGAAGCTGGCGGCCAGGCGCTGGTCGACCAACGCATCGGCCTTCTCGCGCGTCGGTGCAGCCTTGTACAAGCCCTGGTCGCCACCAAAGGTCGCGATGCCAAAAAACACCGAGGCGAACTTGGCGCTCGGCGGTTGGCGCGTGTACTGGCCGTTCTTCCATTCGGGATCACTTTGGATGGCGTCGATGATCAGGCGCCGCATCATCCAGTTGCGCCCGCCCATCGGCACCGGCAGCGACGCCATCGGCACGGCCACATCGGCAAAGCCTGGGTAGGTCTGGGCGAACAGCCAGGTCTCCATGCCACCCATCGAATAGCCCAACAACAGGCGCAAGTGCCGCACCTTCAGGTGATCGGTGAGAAGCATGTGCGTGGCCCGCACCATGTCGGCATAGTTGTACTTGGGGAAGGCCGTGCGCAAGCCGTTCGACGGCTTGCTCGACTGCCCGTGCCCGATGGCATCGGGCAGGATGATGTAGTAGCGCGAGGTGTCCAGCGCCTGACCGGGGCCGAACAGCTCGCCGCCAAAAGTTGGCCCGCGCAAGCCAGCGCCGGAGCCGGTAGTGCCATGCAGCAGCAGCACCGGCTCACCGGAGGGGTTCCCCAGCGTCGTGTAGTGCAGCTTCAACTCGGCCAGGGTCTCGCCCGAACTGAAGCGGAAGTCGCGTGCGATGTAGTCGCCTTCCTTCACGTCGGACTGAGCCCAGGCGGCCGTGCCCGCCAGCAACGCGAACAGCCAAACAAGCGCGCGCGTCATCCAAGTCATTGTCATTGTCATCGTTGTCTCCTTTTGGGTCGGGATTTGGGGTTTGTGATTCCCACCGTAGTGGCAAGCACTGCGGCATAACTCTCTCGCTGCGTCAATGGGCGCCGAGTGCGACCTGAAGCACCGCGCTGCGGCCTTCGATGCGCACCACGTCGAAGGCGCGGTCGAGCGCCTCGTTGATGTCGTTCGGGTCGACCAGACGCTCGCCGTACGCGCCGGCGCCGCGCGCCATGGCCGCGAAGTCCACATCGGGCAGGAACTCGGACTGGAACATGTCCTGGCTGCGGGCAAATCCCGCCGGGTACATGCGCAGCGTGGCTTCCTTCACCGCCGACCAGCCGGCGTTGTCGAGCACGATGGTCAGCACCGGCAGGCCGTAGCGTTGCGAGACGGCGAGCGCAGCGTCGGGGTTGCAGAAGTAGAAGCTGCCGTCGCCGACGAACTGCACGACCGTGGCGTGCGGGCGCGCCAGCTTCAGACCGAGCGCCGCGCCCGCGGAGAAGCCCAGCCCGCCGCCGGCCAGGCCCACCAGCGCGCCTGGCTCCAGGTCGGGAATCTGTGCAAAGACCGCAGGCGCATTGCGCACCGCCTCGTTGAGCACGATGTCGTCGCTGCACAGGCGCCGCGCGACGGCGGCGCACAGGTGATGCGGGTTGATCTTTCCGGGCGCGCCCGGATCGAGCGCCAGCGCGGCGAGCCGCTGCGTGCGTTGTGCATGTTCGGCAGCGAGCGTCTCCATGCGGCGGGCCGCCCGTTCGAGAAAGGCCGGCGTCGCCCGCTCGCGCAACAGTCGCAGCAGTCGGGTCAGTACCGCGGCGCTGTCGCCTTCGATGCGTCGATCGGCCGGAAAGCTCCACAGTGGCAGATCGCGCTTGACGGCATCCACGTCGATCTGCGCCCAGTACGCGTTCGCGGGCGCAGTCACCTCGTTCTGCAGCCACGGGACGTCGACATCGACCATCAGGCCGACGTCGGCGCCCGCGACCCAGGGCGCCGGTTGCCAGCCGGCAAAACACGGGCAGGCGCGCGGGATGTTCAGGTACAGCGGGTTGAACTCGCAGACCCGCACGCCTGCGAATCGGGCCAGCGCGTCGATCGCGGCCACCGCCTCGACGCGTCGACCTGCATAGGCCGTGACGAGCAGCGGCGACTCGGAGGCGAGCAAGCGGTCCGCGATCTCGCCGAGCGCGTCGTCGGCAACGTCCTGGGCGACCACAGGCCGGCTCGCCGGGCTGCGCACGCTTTCGTCCGGCCACTCCTGAGCCAGCACCTCGCGCGGCAGCATCAGGTAGACGGGGCCGCGCGGGTCTGACTGCATCACCGACCAGGCCCGGTCGAGCACCTCCTTGGTGATCACACCGCTGGGCAGCGTGTACTCCCACTTGACGTACGGCCGCACCAGGCTGCCCTGGTCGAACGGCTCCTGGATGTAGTGCACGTAGGTGTCGCGCGAGCCCGGCAGCTCGCCGTGCGAGGTGAACGGCGCGCGACCGGCAAGCAGCAGCACCGGCACGCGCATGCGCGCGACGTTGTGCAGCGCCATCGCGGCGTTGGCCGTGCCCACATCGACGTGCACCAGCACCGCCTGCCCGCGCCCGGTGGCGATCGCATAACCCGCGGCCATGTGCACGGCGACGTTCTCGTGCGGCACGAGCACGGTCCGCGGGGTCGGCCGGCCCTCGGCCTGGCGGCGCGCGATCTCCTCGATCAGCGGCGCGTGGTCGGTGCCGAGATTGCAGAACAGCAGTTCCACACCGTGCTCCTGCAGCGCGTCGAGCAGGTAGTACGCCGTGCTCTGCATGCTGTCACTCGGCCTTGATGTTGGCGGCTTTGACGATCGCCGCGAAGGACTTGCGCTCGGCTGCGATGCGCGCCTGCACGTCCGCGGGTGTCGATGGCGCCGGTTCGTGCCCGATGCGGGCAAAGGCCTCCCGCGCCTGCGGGCCGGCGAGCCACAGGCGCATCGTGTCGGCCAGGCGCGCGATCACGTTCGGCGGTGTGCCCGCCGGCGCATACAGGCCGAACCAGATGTCGAGGTCATAACCCGGAAAGCCCTGCTCCGCGAGCGTCGGCATGCCGGGCAGCAGCGGCGACCGCAGCGCCGAGGTGATGCCCAGCACCTTCAGCGCGCCGGACTGTACCGCCCCTGCGATCGGCGCCCAGTCGGCCATGATCAGCGGCGTGCGGCCCCCGATGACGTCCGTCAACGCCGGTGCGAAGCCCTTGTACGGCACGTGAATGAAGCTGACGCCGGCCTCGTGCGCGAGCCACTCCATGCCCAGGTGCGTGATGCCACCGATGCCGTTCGAGGCATAGGCCACCTCGCCCGGCTTGGCACGCGCCCGCGCGAGCACGTCGGCCAGCGTGCCGGCACCGAACTGCGTCGAGGCGGCCAGTACATACGGAAAGCGCGACACCATGCCCACCGGCGCAAGTTCCGCGGCCGGATCGAAGGGCAGCTTGTCGGAGATCAGTGGCAGCAGCGACATGGTCGAGCCGCCCGTCATCAGCAGCGTGTAGCCGTCGGCCGGCGCCCGGGCCACGGCGCCTGCGGCGATCATCGTGTTGCCGCCCGGCCGGGATTCGACGATGAAGGCCTGCCCAAGCACGGTGGACAACTGCCCCGCAATCAGCCGCGCGGCGGCATCCGCCCCACCCCCCGGCGCGAACGGGATCACGATGCGCACCAGCTTGTCCGGGTAGGTCTGGGCCCGCAAGGGCGCAACGAGCACGGCGCACGCGAGTGCGGCCAAGGCGCGGTGGAGCATCTTCATTCTCTGTCCTTTCGATCGTTCAAGCAGGAACCGTGGCGCACAGCCGGTCGATCAGCGACATCGCGTCGGCGGGAACGTCGTTGCCACGCCAGGCGACGTGTTGATCGGGTCGGCAGATCAGCAAGGGGTGCCGGACCTCGGGCGGCAGCACCTCGCCGTCCAGGTCCAGCAGCGTGATGGGCATACGGCGGGCTTGCGCGGCGGCCATCAGGCGGTCGACGTTCACGTCGCCGCGTGTGCGCAGCAGCGTGTAGTCGCTGCCGAACGCGTCGTACAGCGATCGGCCGTCGCGCAGCCAGAAGTGCGGCACGCGGCAGCCGGGCGCGGTGGACGGGGTGAAGGCGCCCATCGAGTAGTGCGGCGGCGCCTCGCCGTCGTACGCGATCAGCGGCGAACCATCGTAGAAGTAGCCGAAGTTCAGCCCGGCGCAGCAGAACTGCTGCACGTTGAGCTCGTAGGCCTCGCGACCGACGCTGGCCCGTATCGCATCGCCTTCAGGGCCGGGCTGCTCAATGCGCTCGGGCACCGCGCCGCGCGCCTTGATCATGGCCTGGGCATGGTTCATTGCGAACTGCGAGACCTGCTCGGTGATCGGCTGCCGCTCGCGTTCGTAGGCGTCGAGCACAGCCGGGCCGGCCCAGCCGTGCAAATGCGCGCACAGGTGCCACGACAGATTCATCGCGTCGGCGATGCCGGCATTCATGCCGTAGCCGGCGTAGGGCACCCACAGGTGCGCGGCGTCGCCGGCGATGAAGACACGGCCGTTGCGAAAGCGCGTGGCAACGAGGCGGCGGCCGACCCAGTCTTCCTTGGAGATGACCTCGTACTCGAAGCGTTCGTCCACGCCGAGGATCTGCCGGATCGCCCAGTCGCGGTCGACCGAATCGAACTCGGGCTCGTCGGCATTGAGGTGGTTGTGCACCAGCCAGGTCTCGTGACCATCGATCGCGAACACCGTGCCGCAGCGGCGTGGGTTGACGCTGTAGTGGCCCCAGGCCGGCGGGTTGCCGATCAGCGCCATCAGGCCGGGCGCTCGAATGAAGGTCGATTGCACGCGCTGGATCACGGCCGTGCCCTCCAGCCGCGAGCCCATCTGCTTGCGCACCGTCGAGCTGCCGCCATCACAGCCCACCAGGAAGCGCGTGCGCAGCCGGCGCGTGCTGCCGCTGTCGAGGTCGAGCAACTCGACGGTCACGCCGTCGGCGTCCTGCGTGAAGTCGACGACCTGCGAGCGGTTGTGCAGCGCCACGCCGGGCAGCGCGGCGGCGTGGCGCAGCAAGAGGGGTTCGAGGTAGATCTGGTTGATGCGGTGCGGCGGCTCGGGCGTGGGCCACCAGCCGTCGGGGCCGCTGGTATCGGTGTAGCGGTCGCGCCGGCACGGGATCGGGATGCGTGCGAGCTCGGTGCCGGTGAGGCTGGTGCGGAACACCACGTCGTTCGCGTAGTCGGCCGGCAGCCCGGCATCGCGCAGGGCGCGCGCGATGCCCAAGCGCCGGAACGTCTCCATGCTGCGCGCGCTCACGTGGTTGCACTTGACGTTGGGCGGCTCGGCAAAACGGCGCGGCTCTGCCAGGGTGGTGCGCACGCCGCGCGCGCTCAGATCCATCGCCAGGGTCAGGCCCACCGGGCCCGCGCCGGCGATGAAGATGTCGGTGTCGTAGTTCATGAGTTCGTGGGCACGGCAGCTCGCGGCGCCGCGCCGTTCGTCGATGTCAGTCGAGCTTGATGTTGGCCTTGCGCACGACGCCCGCCCACTTGGCAGTCTCGCTGCGGATGTAGGCCCCGAAGGCCGCCGAACTGCCCGGCGCGGGCTCGACGCCCTGCGCGCGCATCGCGGCGACGATGGACGGGTCGTTCAGCGCCGCAGTGATCTCGGTGTTCAGGCGTTCCACGATGGCGTCAGGCGTGCCCGCCGGCGCGACCACGCCGAACCAGCCGGTCGAGTCGTAGCCGGGCAGACCGCCTTCCGCGACGGTGGGCACGTCGCGCAGTTGTGGCAGCCGCTGCGGGCTGGTCACCGCGAAGGCGATCAGCTTGCCGGCACGGATGTGCGGGAGCGCCGCAGGCAGGTCGACCACGCCCAGCGGCACCTGGCCGGAGAGCACGTCGAAGGCCGCGGGGCCGGAGCCCCTGTACGGCACTTCGGTGAACTTCACGTCGGCCATCTGCTGGAATAGCTGCGAGGTCAGGTGCATCGCCGTGCCGTTGCCGCCGTGGGCGATCGACAGCCGGCCCGGCTGCGCGCGCGCGAGCGCCACGAGCTCGCGCTGCGTGCTCGCGCCCACCGACGGGTGACCGACGATCACGAACGGGATGGCCGCCAGCATGGTCACCGGGCGGAAGTCCTTTGCCACGTCGAAGGGCATCTGGGTGTACAGGCTCGCGTTGGCCGCGAGCGCGCCGGCCGCGCCGACGCCCAGGGTATAGCCGTCGGCAGGTGCCTTGGCCACGACGGACAGACCGATGTTGCCGCCCGCACCCGGCCGGTTGTCGACCAGCACCTGCTGGCCGAGCTTTTCGTTCAGGCGCGGCACGAGCATGCGGACCACCGCGTCTGCGCTGCCACCGGGGGGGAAGGTCACGACCACGCGGATCGGCCTGGCCGGGTAGTCGCCCTCAGCGTGTGCGGCCGGCAGAACCCATGCGAGCGCCGCAGCGCCGATTACGGCACGAATGCAAAAGATGCGCAGCACGTGTCTCCTTTGATGTTTGTCGTTGATTGGACTCAAATTTCATTCATTCGTACATCGAAACTTTCCGAAGGATATATTCTGCAAATTCATGAATGAGCCACGCATCTTTCACCCCACGATGCGCCAGCTTCGCGCGTTCGCAGCCGTCTACCAGCTGCGCAAGCTCAGTGCTGCGGCGCAGCAACTGTCGGTCACGCAGTCGGCGGTGAGCGTGCTGATCCGCCAGATGGAAGACGGTCTGGGCACGCGGCTGTTTGACCGCACGACGCGCTCGCTGCATGCCACGCGGGCAGCCGACGAAGCGATCGTCGTGACCGAGCGCATCCTGCGCGACCTCGACTCGCTGGGCACGGGCCTGCGCGACCTGACCGCGCTGCGCCGCGGCCGTGTCAGCGTGGCTGTGACGCCCACGCTCGGCGAGATCGTGCTGCCCGGGCCGCTGCAGGTGTTCGCGCGCGAGCATCCGGAGATCCACGTCGCGGTGGACGACTGCGCACCCGATCAGTTCGTCACGCGCGTCGTCAGCGGCCACGTCGACTTCGGCATCGGCGCGCCCGAGCAATCCGCCGCCGACGTCGACACCCGCACGCTGCGGCGCGATCACCTCGCGCTGGTCGTGCCGCATACCCATCCGCTGGCCGCGCAACGCCAGGTGCGCTGGGCCCAACTGGCCGGCCACGCGGTGATCACCGTGCGGCCGGGCTACGGCATCCGGCCGCTGATCGACGCGACCGCTGCCCGCGCCGGCGTGGCGCTGAACATCGTCAACGAGGTGGCCTTCCTCGCCACCGCGCTGTGGATGGCCGATTGCGGCATGGGCGCGGCGATCATGCCAGCGGCCTATGCCGCGCACGGCGCGCATCCCGAGCGCGTCGTGCTGCCGTTGACCGCGCCGCGGGTATCGCGCGACGTGGCGCTGGTCACCAAGCGCGGACGCTCGCTGTCGCCCGCAGCGCAGCGCCTGGCCGATGTGCTGATGAATGCGCTGAAGGCCTGAGCACGGGCCCGCGCTTCGAGGCTCGGGCTGTCCAGATTCGACAAAGCTCGCCGTTCGCGACAAGACGCGCCCAACGCGCAGACGTAGATTGTCGTGGCCGGTCGCGCCGACACACCGCACAACGATCGGCCAGAGCAACCTATCGGAGACAGACATGAACAAGCGCACGAGCCTCTCGCTCTTTCTGGCGACGGGTATGGTCGCAGCGTGCGGAGGCGGCAGCGATGCACCGGCCACCTTCGCCTGCACGGACCTCACCACGGCGAAACTCAACATCGCGAACCTGCAGGTCGCCAGCGCCGTCGAAGTCGCGGCCTCGGGCGCGCTGCCAGCCCACTGCAAGGTGAACGGCGCATTGAACGCACGCACCGGCATCGACGGCAAACCGTACGCGATCGGCTTCGAGTTGCGCACGCCGCTGCCGGCGGCCTGGAACGGCAAGTTCTTCTTTCAGGGAGGCGGCGGCACCAATGGCTTCATCGTCCCGGCCACCGGCAACCTGCTGAACGCGCCGACCGGCACGGCGCTGGAGCGGGGCTATGCGGTCGTCAGCACCGATGGCGGTCACGACACGGGCCAGTCGGATGTCTCGTTCGGCATCGACCCCCAGGCGCGCAGCGACTACGGCTACAACGCTGTCGGCCAGGTGACGACGGTGGCCAAGACGATTGTCCAGGCCCGCTTCGGCCGGTTGCCCGCGCGGTCCTATCTGCTCGGCTGCTCGAATGGCGGCCGCGATGCAATGGTCGCCAGCTCGCGCTTCGGCGACCAGTTCGACGGCTACGTCGCCGCGAATCCCGGCTTCAACCTGCCGAAGGCTGCAATTGCCGAACAGTGGGACACGCAGCAGTTCATGTCCGCCGCGACGGCGGGCCAGCTTCCCAAAGATGCGTTCCCCGCCGCGGCCATGAACCTCGTCGCGGAGAAGATGCTCGCGAAGTGCGACGCCCTGGACGGCGTGGCCGACGGCATGGTCAACGACCGGGCCGCCTGCCAGACCGCATTCAGCATCGCGAATGACGTGCCGACCTGCACTGGTACGCCCGATGCCACCTGCCTGACCGCCGCGCAGAAGTCCGCGCTGCAGAATGTCTTCGCTGGCGCGCGCGACAGCGCGAACCGCAGCCTGTACGCGAGCTGGCCGCTCGATCCAGGCGTGTCGGGCCAGAACTGGCGCTTCTGGAAGCTCGACGCCGGCTTCGCGCCGCTGCCGTTCAACACGCTGATCGGCGCGGGCGCGATGGGCTATGTGTTTTCGTCACCGCCCGACGCGCCGAGCCTCGCGGATGGCGGCCTGGGCTACCAGCTCGGCTTCAGCATGGACACCGCCGCGGCCAAGATCGCCGCGACAACCGCGACCTACAAGGAATCCGCGCTCCAGTTCATGACGCCACCGAACCCGACGCAGCTGACCACGTTGAAGGCGCGCGGCAAGCTGATCGTCGTGCACGGCACCGCCGACCCGGTGTTCTCGCCGAACGACACGATGGCCTGGTACGACGCGCTGAACGCCGCGGATGCCAGCGCGCCGAGCTACGCGCGCCTGTTCCTCGTGCCCGGCATGAACCACTGCGCGGGCGGCCCGGCGACGGATCGCTTCGACATGCTGACGGCGCTGGAGAACTGGGTCGAGAAAGGCACGGCCCCCGATGCCGTGCGCGCCACCGTGAACGCGACCGATCCGGACGTCGTCGCAGCCGGCTGGCCGGCCACGCGCAGCCGGCCGCTGTGCGCCTACCCGAAGCAGGCGACGCTCAAGACCGGCGCCACCGACACCGAGGACGCCGCAAGCTTCGAGTGCCGGTAGCAATCTACCTTCGCCGACGCCGTGCGCGGAGCGAACAGCCGTCTCACCCGTTTCCCGTCGACGAACCGGTTCGCCATGCACTCTAGAGAAGACTGCTTGGGCGCCGCTTCGATTGGCAACGAGCGACCGCTCTCATTCCCGCCCTGACTGCTTGGGGTCGGCTCGAGCCGCCAATGGAATGAGCCGCTCGCGCGGCAACGCTTCGTCGTTGCGTAGACTTCGTGGATGCGTAGTCGAGTGCTCGCGGGAGTCGTCGTGCCACTGTTGACGAGCGAGGCAATCCGCCTCGTTCTTCGACAGCAGCGCAACCATGGAATTCCGGACCCCGACCGTCTCCCCTCTGCGCCAGCGCATGCTCGACGACATCCGCATGCGCAAGCTGCAGCCGCGAACCCAAGCCGGCTGGAGCCCGCGACGAACAACACTTCTACGTCAGCAAAGTTTCGCATCGGAGCCGTTGGCCGTTGCCTACTTTGCACGTAACCATGAGCCGCCGACCGTACGAAAATCCTGGCCTGCATGTGCCACCGCCGCCCTATAACACTAGGCCGAACAGGCCTAGAAATGGTCTCCGCAACTGCGGGCCAGAACGACAGCCTACCGGGCATGCACCAACACATGTTCGCAGTGGGTTGCGGAGACGAAATTCAGCTAGCCTTTTGATTCGATTGAGTTCTACGGTGAAGTTGAAAACTGCCGACGGGGTGACTCGTCCGTGAATTCGAATCTCACCGTCTCCGCCAACCGCGCCACGCGGCGCGGGCCCTCAACGTGCTTTCGCAACGGCCAGCGGAAACCCGCGCAACGCGTGTGCCAGTTCGCTCGCCTGCCAGACCGCGATGCGGTGCTCGGCCGCAAAGGGCACGGCGTTGTCGCTCAGCGTGCCCAGGCCGATGTAGAGCGCTTCGGGGGCCTCGGCAGCGTCACGCGCGGCCTGCAGCGCGCGCAAGGCCTCCAGGCCCACGCGGGCCGACTTCCAGCGCCGCGCGCACACCAGCATGCAACGGCCCCGGCGTTCCAGCACGAAGTCGACACCTTCGGTCTTGCTTCGCTCGACGCTGTAACCATCACGCCTGAACGCCTGTTCCAGCGGGCCGGCGAAGGCCGGCCAGGCCAGCGTCGCCAAGGTCTGCCGGGTCTCGTCGACACGTGCTGCGCTCGGCAGCGGCCACTGGCGCCAGCCCGCGATGCCGGCGATCACGAGAAACGGCAAGCCCGAAAGCGCACCGCCCACGCGCAAGGGGTTGGGCAACAGGGCAAAGCCCAGCAGGCCGAGCACCACCGCGATCAGCGCACTCACCCACCACGGTGAGCGCAGCAGCACCGCGAACAGCGACTTCTTCGCCATCTGGATCTTCAAAGTGTGCCTCCGGTACATGCGACACCGAGAGTGTCTCCCGAACCAGGCGCAGGCCCGCTCGCATCGTGGAATTGCGGCCACGAGACATTTCCGAACCGCTTGCGGCAAGCGATTTCGCGGGTGGGCCTGCGGCGTGCCGCGCGCCGCGCACCTCGTGACCCTTCGCACACCCCCTTGAGTCAGTGCACCTGAACGGGTGATTTATTCGCCCCGCCGGCTGGGCCAAGATTCATACTCGTTCGCAAGACAGAGGTCATCAAGATGACGACGGGCATTCAACACACGGGCCAACTGACACGGTTTCACCTGGCGCTGCAGCAAGCCTGCGCCGAACCCGAATGGAGTGCATGCCGCCCCGGCCACATCGCCAGGGTCGTCAGCGAATACGGGTGCGCCCGGTTCGCCAGCGCCAGCACCCGAACCGAGTGCCGGCAAACCCAGACTTCACTCTTCGGCTCAGAGGACTGACCATGGCCACCTTCGACGGCAAGCACCTGCAACGCAACACCCGGCGCGAACTGGGCTACTGGGCTGCCTACGGCCTGCACGGAAGCATGTTGATGTACTCGGCCACGGTGACCGACGGCGACCACTTTCTCGACGCGCCCGACGGCTACTTCCGTTTCAATGCCTGGGAAGGCACGCCCGAAGAAGTGGCGCGTGCGCACCTGCTGCGCTATATCGATTCCACACGCTTCGGCGAGGGCTCATCGCCCTGCCCCGAATTCGTGAACTCGCCTTCGTGGAAGGCTCAGGCGAGCCCGGCAGCGGCACTGCGCCGCCACGCCTGAGCGGCGTCGCTCAGCGCCGCCAATAGCCGCCGCGCTGGCGCCAGTGGCCGCCGATGTTCAACCAGATGTGCGGCTGCCACGAATAGCCCGCCCGCGGGTGGTCCCAGCGCCCCGGAACCCACTGGTGGCGGCCGCCGTTCCAGCCCCAGTAACCACCGATCCAGATCGCGCCTGGGAACGGGATGACGGGAACAACTTCGACATAGGGCGCCGGGGGCGCCACGTCGACCGCTGGGCCTTCGTAGGCTGGCTCGGCGGCAGCGTAGCGCGGGTACGGGGCCACGACGCAGGCAGACAGGGCGAGCGCAGAAAGCGCGACAAACGCGAGTTTGAGCTTGGGCATGCTGAGCCTCCACGGGTGCACGGCCGAGATGGGCCGCCTCAACCATGACAACTGTCCAACCCACACCCGCGATGACGCGGATCACCCGGCTTTACAGTTGTTTGCGCCCGCGGGCGCGAGCGTCAGAGCGTCTCAGACGCGTTCCAGCACCAGCGCGATGCCCTGGCCCACGCCGATGCACATCGTGCAAAGCGCGTAACGGCCCTTGCTGCGCATCAGCTGGTTGACAGCGGTGGTGGCGAGGCGCGCGCCACTCGCGCCGAGCGGGTGGCCGAGCGCGATGGCGCCGCCGTTCGGGTTGACACGCGCGTCGTCGTCTTTCAGCCCGAGATCACGCAGCACGGCCAGGCCTTGCGCTGCAAAGGCTTCGTTGAGTTCGATCACGTCGAACTGGTCGAGCTTGAGGCCGGTGAGCGCAAGCACCTTCTTCACTGCCGGAGCCGGGCCGAAGCCCATGATGCGCGGCGCGACACCGGCGGTGGCCATGCCGACCACGCGTGCGCGCGGCGTCAGCCCGTACTTCACAGCCGAAGCTTCGTTGGCCAGCAGCAGCGCGCAAGCCCCGTCGTTCACCCCCGACGCGTTGCCGGCCGTGACCGTGCCGTCGGGCCGCACCACACCCTTCAGTTTGGCCAGCGCTTCCATCGAGGTTTCGCGTGGGTGTTCGTCTTTGGACACGATGATCGCGTCGCCCTTCTTCTGCGCGATCGTCACCGGTGTGATCTCGGCATCGAAGTAGCCGCTCTTCTGTGCAGCCACCGCCTTCAGTTGAGAAGACAGCGCCATTCGATCTTGCGCTTCACGCTCGATCTTGAAGTCGGTCGCGACGTTCTCGGCGGTTTCCGGCATCGAGTCGACGCCGTACTTTTCTTTCATCAGCTTGTTGACGAAACGCCAGCCGATTGTCGTGTCGTAGACCGCGTTGGCGCGGCTGAAAGCGCTCTCGGCCTTCGGAATCACGAAGGGCGCGCGGCTCATGCTTTCAACGCCACCCGCGATCATCAAGCCCGCCTCGCCCGACTTGATGGCACGCGCCGCGGTGCCCACGGCGTCGAGTCCCGAGCCGCACAGGCGATTCATGGTCGTGCCCGGCACGTCCATCGGCAAACCGGCAAGCAGCGCCGACATGCGCGCGACGTTGCGGTTGTCTTCACCGGCCTGGTTGGCGCAGCCGTAAATCACGTCGACGACCGCGGCCCAGTCGACCTCGGGGTTACGCACCATCAACGCGCGGATCGGAATGGCGCCGAGGTCGTCGGCACGCACCGAACTGAGTGCACCACCGTAGCGACCGAAAGGGGTGCGGATGGCGTCGACGATGAATGCGTGGTTCATGGGGCGGTCTTTCGTGGATGGCGTGGATGGCGTGAATTCAGGCGGCCTGCATCGGCACGCCGGACAGGCGTTGCAGTTCGGCCAGCGTCAGGCCATCGACCATGTCGATCACCTTCAGGCCCTGCGGCGTGATGTCGATGGTGGCCAGGTCGGTGTAGATGCGGCTCACACAGCCCACGCCGGTCAGCGGGTAGGTGCAGGCCGGCACGATCTTGCTCTCGCCGCTCTTGGTCAGGTGCTCCATCATCACGAAGGTCTTCTTTGCGCCGATCGCCAGGTCCATCGCGCCGCCGACCGCGGGGATCGCGTCGGGCGCACCCGTGTGCCAGTTGGCGAGGTCGCCGTTGACGGCGACCTGGAACGCGCCGAGCACGCAGAAGTCGAGGTGGCCGCCACGCATCATCGCGAAGCTGTCGGCGTGGTGGAAATACGAGCCTCCCTCCAGCAGCGTGACCGCCTGCTTGCCGGCGTTGATGAGGTCCCAGTCTTCTTCGCCGGCCGCCGGCGCCGGGCCCATGCCGAGCACGCCGTTCTCGCTGTGCAGCAGCACCTCGCGGTCGTTCGGCAGGTGGTTGGCCACCAGGGTGGGCAGGCCGATGCCCAGGTTGACGACGGCGCCGTCGGGGATGTCGCGCGCCACGCGGGCGGCCATCTCGTTGCGGTTGCGTTTTTTGATCTCCATGGCGGGCTCGTTCAGGCGCTCTTGCGCGTTGGGTCGGGCAGGCAGACGACGCGCTGCACGTACAGCCCCTGCGTCACGACGGCTTCGGGGTCGAGCGCGCCGAGCGGCACGATCTCTTGCACCGAGGCGATGCTGAGCTTCGCGGCAGCGGCCATGATCGGGCCGAAGTTGCGCGCCGTCATGCGGTAGGTGAGGTTGCCCCAGCGGTCGCCGCGCTCGGCCTTGATCAGCGCCACGTCGGCGTGGATCGGCATCTCGAGCACGTACATCTTGCCGTTGATCTCGCGCTGTTCCTTGCCCTCGGCCAACGGGGTGCCGTAGCCGGTGGGAGAGAAGAAGGCGCCGATGCCGGCGCCGGCGGCACGGATGCGCTCGGCCAGGTTGCCCTGCGGCACCAGTTCGAGTTCGAGCTTGCCGGCGCGGTACAGGCCGTCGAAGACGTGCGAGTCGGCTTGGCGCGGGAACGAGCAGATGATCTTGCGCACCCGCCCGGTCTTCAGCAGCGCGGCCAGGCCGTAGTCGCCATTGCCGGCATTGTTGTTGACGATCACGAGGTCTTTCGCGCCCTGCGCGATCAGGCCGTCGATGAGTTCGGCGGGTTGGCCGGCGCCGCCGAAGCCGCCGATCATGATGGTTGCGCCATCGGCAACACCGGCCAGTGCGGCCTGAACATCGGGGACGATCTTGTCGATCACGGTAGGTTCCTCGTGTGTCTGAGCAGAGGCGAACGATAGGCCCGCGCGACCACCACGGTCAAGTTCGATAATCGCATAACTGTGCGATCATCGAACACATGACCGACGCCCCGACCGGAGACCCGAACTTCATGACCTCGCTGGCGCGCGGGCTGCAGGTCGTGCGCGCGTTCTCCGAACATCGCCACCACCTGACCATCTCGCAGGTCAGCCAGAGCACCGGGCTGTCGCGCGCAGCGGCGCGCCGCTGCCTGTACACGCTGCAGCAGCTCGGCTACGTGGGCGAAGACGAGCGGCGCTACTTCCTGCGCCCGCTCGTGCTGACGCTCGGCCATTCGTACCTCGCGTCGACCCCGTTGGCCACACGGGCCCAGCCCTGCCTCGACGGCGTCAGCCAGGCGCTCGCCGAGTCGTGCTCGCTCGCGGTGCTCGACGGCGACGAGATCGTCTACATCTGCCGCTCGGCCGAGACCCGCATCATCTCGATCAACCTGCTGGTCGGAACGCGGCTGCCCGCCTACTGCACGTCGATGGGCCATGTGCTGCTCGCCCACCTGCCCGCACCGGACCTCGAGGCCTACCTTGCGCGTGTGCGCCTGGTCGCGCGCACCGACCGCACGACGACCAGCGTGAGCAAGCTGCGCAAGCTGCTCCGGAGCGTGCGCGAAGCCGACCACGCGCTGCTCGACCAGGAACTCGAGGTCGGCCTGCGCTCGATCGCGGTGCCGGTGCGTGATGCGCGCGGCACAGTGGTTGCCGCGATGAACGTCAGCACGCACGCGTCGCGGGCGACCATGGACGAAATGCGGCAGCGCTTCCTGCCGGTGCTGCTCGACGGCGCGGGCCAGCTCGGCGCGGTGCGGCTGGGCTGACGAAACCGGGGCCGCGCGATCAGGCGAGTCGGTCGATCGCCTCGGTCAGCGCCATCGCATAACCCTTCACGCCGAAGCCGACGAGAACGCCAGCGGCGATCTCCGACAGGAACGAGTGGTGGCGGAACGCCTCGCGCTTGTGCACGTTCGAGACGTGCACCTCGAAGAAAGGAATCGCCACGCCGGCCAGCGCGTCGCGCAGCGCCACGCTGGTGTGCGTGAGGCCGCCCGGGTTGATGACGATGTGGCGCGTGCCGTCGAGCCGAGCCGCGTGGATGCGGTCGATCAGCGCGCCTTCGTGGTTGCTTTGGAAGCACTCGATGCTGACGCCGCGCGCTGCGCAGAGCGTGGCGGCGCGGGCCTCCACATCGGCCAGTGTGTCGTGACCGTAGAGTTGCGGCTCACGCGTGCCAAGCAGGTTGAGGTTGGGGCCGTTCAGCAGCAGGATATGGGGCATGTCGGTGTCTCGTTGCAAGCGGTGAGGTGATTGCAACATTGTCGGGGCTGTTGTCAGGGCTGGCGCCGCAGCCGCATGCGGCCCGGCAGCGGCAGCGAGCGGTGCAGCACGTCTTCGCTCAGCCACACGGCCGAGCGGCGCGCGCGCTCGGCCACGATCGGCAAAGGGATGCCCTGGTAGTCGTCGTTGAAGACCTCGAAGCTGTAGTCGCCGCGGTAACCCAGCCGGTCCAGGCGCATCACGAGTTCGGCCAGCTGCTCGCTGTGCACACCTTCGCCGGGAAACACGCGGAAGTGGCGCGCGGTGTTGATGCGCTCCTCCACCGACGGAATCTCGTTCCACATGAAGTCGGCGAGTTGCACCAGAAAGATCTTCTGCGGGTCGAGCATGTCCAGGTCTTCGAGCGAGGTCTTGGTCGCGAAGGCGTGGAAAGAATCGATGCCGATGCCGAGGTTGGGCGCGTCGGCGCGGCAGACCACGTCCCATGCGCTCGTGAACTCGCTGATGGCGCGGCCCCACGACAAACCTTCATAGGCGATGCGAATGCCGAGCGGCACGGCCAGCATCGCCAGCTTGCGCAGGTCGCGCGCCAGCACCTCGGGGTCGCTGCTGGCGTGCGTGGATGTGGAAGAGCAGATCAGCAGCACCTTGGCACCAACCGCATGGCACATCTCGAGCATGGCCTTGGCGATGTCAATCTTGTAGTCGTGCAGGTGGCCCGACAAACCTTCGAAGTCGCGCAGCACCTGGAAGCCGGTGACACGCAGGCCGCTCGCCTTGACGACACGCACCGCGTCTTCCAGCCCGTCGGCGTGGCCCATCAGGTCGCGCGCCATCAGCATCACCTGCGTGAAACCGGCGTCGCGGATGGCCTGCAGCTTCGCCGGCAAGGTGCCGGCGAGCGAAATCGTGTCCATGCCGAAATCGCGGATGTCGACTTGATCGTGTTTCATGTCGGCCCCTGCATCAAGCCTGGTGGTGCACCAGTTCGAACATCGCGCCGCCGAGGTAACTCTGCGTCAGCGCGCCGCGCGTTTCGGAATGCACGCCCTGAGATTCGACGAAGCCGACCCCGCGCTGGCGCAGCGCCGCGACCGAGGCCAGCACGTCGGGTGTGCCGAAGCCCACCCGCTGCAGCGACTCTTCACCTTCGGTGTCGAGAATGCCCGGCTCGGGCTCGATCAGCTGCAGGTAGAAACTGCCACACGGGCTTTGCAGCACGCGGCCCTTGGGAAGAATGCCGTAACGCTGGTCGTCGGGCAGGGTCTTGAAGCCGAACAGTTCGGCGTAATACTCGGTCCAGTCTTCCATGCGGTCGTTGCCGATGTACTGCACCACGCCGAACCAGTGCAGGCCGGTCAACGCCGGTGGCTTCGGGTCGACGGTCGGGATCAGCGTGAAGTCGACGTCGTAAATCGAAAAATCTTTGTAGCGGTCGACGAAGTAGAGGCGGCTCGAACCCACGCCGTGCACCGCCGGAATGTTGAGCTCCATCACTTCCACGTTCGTGGGCACGGCCCAGGCGCCGCGGTCGAGCGCATGGCGGTAGGCGGTGGCCGCGTCGCGCACGCGCAGCGCGATCGCCGAGATCACTGGCGTGTCGTTCGGTTGCACGGCGCGCGGCAGGCCACCGGCATGCGCGTTGATGATGATGTTCATCGCGCCCTGCCGGTACAGCAGCACCTCGCGCGAGCGGTGGCGGGCGACGGGTCGGAAACCCATCATCTCGAGCACCTGGCCCAGCGCCTGCGGCTTGGCGGTGACGAACTCGATGAACTCGATGCCGTCAAGGCCGAGCGGGTTGGTGGCGTCGGCAAGCGATTCGCGGTCGGCAGTGGTCTGCATCGGGGCGCTCCTTGCTGAAAGTTGAACCGTTGACGCGTCAGGCCGTGGCCGTGTCGCGCTCGGCGAGCATGCGCTTGAAGTGCGCTTCCACGCGCACCGGGTCGGCCTTCAGGCCAGTGAACAGCTCGAACGCGCCGATCGCCTGGCCCACCGCCATGGTGCCACCGTTCACGGTGGCGCAGCCGCGCGCCCGCGCCGCCTTGAGCAAGGCCGTGTCGAGCGGAAAGTAGACGATCTCGGCCACCCACAGCTCGGCGCGCAGCAGCACTTCTGGCAGGGGCAGGCCGGGCAGTTTGTCCATGCCAGTCGGGGTGGCGTGGATCAGGCCGGTGGCGCTGCCCAGTGCCGCCGCGATGTCGGTGCCCGAGCTCACCCGGCCGGCACCGTAGTACGGGCCCAGGTTCGCAGCCAGGGCGGTGGCGCGGGGGCCGTCGCTGTCGACCACGGTGAGCTGCTTTGCACCGAGCCGCAACACCGCATGGGCAATGGCCGAGCCGGCGCCGCCGGCACCGAGCAGCACCACGCGGCTGAGGTCGGCATTCGGCAACGTGCGCGAAAAGCCCCAGTTCCAGCCCGAACCGTCGGTGTTGTGCCCGATCAGCTTTCCGCCCCGATTCACGACGGTGTTGACCGCCCCCATCGCCCGCGCTTCTTCCGACAGTTCGTCGAGCAGCGGGATCACCGCCTGCTTGCACGGGTAGGTGATGTTCAGGCCGGCGAACCCCATCGTGCGGGCGGCCGAGATCAGCGTGGGCAGCGCCTCGACGCTGGCGCCGGTGGCATCGAGGTCGATCAGTTGGTAGTGCAGACGCAAGCCGTGGTGGCGAGCTTCTTCTGCGTGCATCGCGGGTGTCAGCGAGCGCTGGATGCCCGAGCCGATCAGGCCGACGAGTGCCTTGCCCTCATGCGCGGGGCGACGCGTCACGGACTCGGTAGCGTTCATGGCATTTTCAATCGTGTGAACGGCGAGCGTACCCCTTGCAGGGCACGCCCGTACCAGAGGCCTTACTTGCGCACCTTGGCGATTTCGGCGGTCATGTCCTTGACCGTATCGCCGAGCGCCGCGCCGTGCTTCTCGATCACCGGCTTGAGCTTCTCGCGCAACTTGGCCTGCTCAGTGGCCGACAGTTCGGTGACCTGCATGCCGCCCTTCTTCAGCGCGTCGAGCGTGGTGGCAGCAGCTTCACGCGAGACCTTGCGCTGGAACTGGCCGGCCTCGACGGCCGCGTCCTGCAGGATCTTCTTCTCGGGCGTGCTCAGCGTGTCCCAGACCTTCTTGCTGAAGATCAGCGACTGCGGGTTGTACTGGTGGTTGGTGATCGCCAGAAACTTCTGAACTTCGAAGAACTTGTTGGCCAGGATCACGCTGAGCGGGTTCTCCTGCCCGTCGATCGCCTTCTGTTCCATTGCGGCGTACACCTCTGGAAAGGCGAGCGGCGTGGGGTTGGCGCCGAGCGCCTTGACCCAGTCGACGTTGATCGCGTTCGGGATCACGCGCAGCTTCAGGCCGGCGATGTCTTCGACCGTGTTGATCGGGCGCTTGCTGTTGGTGATGTTGCGAAACCCCAGCTCGAAATAGGCCAGGCCGATGATGCCTTTGTCGGCGAGCGAAGCGTGCAACTTCTGGCCGAACGGGCCGTCGACCACGGCATCGGCTTCTTTGGAATTGGCGAACATGAAGGGCAGATCGTAGGCTTCGAAGGCCTTGACCTGCGAAGCGAGGATGCCCGAATTCAGCAGCACGAACTCGATCGTGCCACCTTGCAGGGCCGACACGTTGGGCGCATCGCCGCCGAGCGTGCCGCCGGGGAAGATGTTGACCTTGAACTTGCCGCCGCTCTTGGCCGCGACGAGCTCGGCGAACTTCTCGGCGCCGGTGGCCAGCGGGTGGCCTTTGGGGTTTTGCAGCGCGAGCTTGAACGCGCGTTCCTTGATGTCCTGCGCTTGCGCGGCGACGAAGGGAATGAATGCGGCGAGCGCGGCGACGAGGGCGCGGCGAGTGAGTCGGTTCATGAAAAGTCTCCTTGGGTCAGTTGTTGCACAGCGAATGAAATATGGCGTGACAGCTGGCGCGCATCGCTCAACCTGCAAACCACTTGGCGGGCCCGGTCACGAGCCAGGGGCAGAACACCATCAGGAACATGACGGCGAACTCGGCGATCATGAAAGGCACAACGCCGCGGGTGACCTCGTCCATCCGCATTCGCCCCACACCCGCCACCACATTGAGCACGGTGCCCACCGGCGGCGTGATCAGGCCGATCGCGTTGTTCATGATGAAGAGCACGCCGAAATACACCGGGTCGATGCCGGCAGCCTTGATCACCGGCATCAGCACCGGCGTCATGATCAGGATCGTGGGCGTCATGTCCATCGCCGTGCCCACCGCCATCACGAGCGCCATGATCGCGATCAACAACAGCGTCTGGTTGCCCATGAAGGGCTCCAACAGCGAGATCATCTTGGCCGGAATGTCGGCCACGGTGATGAGCCAGGCCGAGACCATGGCCGCGGCCACCAGGAACATGATCACGGCCGTGGTCTTGGCGGCGCCGACGAACACGTCGTAGAGCTGGTGCCACTTGAGTTCGCGGTAGATCACGGTGGCGACGAACAGCGCGTAGACCGCGGCCACCACCGCCGCTTCGGTCGGTGTGAACACGCCGAATTTCAGACCCACCAGCACGATCACAGGCAAGATCAACGCCCAGGTCGACTGGCGCAGCGCCGCCATCTGCTCGGCGGTGCTGGCCTTGGGCGGCGGCTTCACGTTCTCGCGCTTGGCCACCCACCACCAGGTGGCGGCTATCGACAGGCCCATCAGCAAGCCCGGCACGATGCCGGCGAGGAACAGCTTGCTGATCGACACGTTGGCCGCCACGCCGAAGATCACGAACCCGATCGACGGCGGGATGATCGGCGCGATGATGCCGGCCGAAGCGATCAGGCCGCCGGCGCGTCCCTTGTTGTGTCCGGCCGCCACCATCATCGGCAGCAGCAGCGAAGCGAGCGCGGCGGTGTCGGCCACCGCCGAACCCGAGAGCGCCGCCAGCAGGCAGGCCGCAACAATGGCCACGAAGCCCAGGCCACCACGCACGTGGCCGACGAGGGTGAGCGCCAGGTTCACGATGCGCTTGGAGAGACCGCCCACGTTCATGATCTCACCGGCCAGCATGAAAAACGGCACGGCGAGCAGAGGGAAGCTGTCGGCGCCGTTGATCACGTTCTGCGCCAGGATCTGGGCATCGAACAGGTCGAGATGCAGCATCAGCGCCACACCCGAGAGCAGCAGCGAGTAGGCGATGGGCACGCCGATGGCCATGGCGGCCAGGAGCGAGCCGAGGAAGATGAGGATCGTCATGAGGTCTGCTCCTTCAGCGCTTGATGGCCGCTGCCGAAGCAGCGTCTTGGGCATCGTGTGCCTGGTGTGCCTCGAGCGCGGCGAGGTCTTCCGATTCCTGCACCATCACCAGTTCGGCCTCGCTGAGCTGCCCGCTCAGCGTGCGCCACAGATCGCGCAGCAACAGCAGGGCCGAAGACACGCCAAAGAACACGCCCGCGCCGTAGAAGATCGCCACCGACGCGCCGGTAACGGGAGCTTCGACATCAAAGTTGATGCGCGCCTGCGTGACGCTGCCCGAGATCAGCAGCCAGGTCACGTAGAGCATCAGCACCTGGGCCAGCACGAGGCAGGCTTTCTTGCCCGTCGGCCCGAGCTTGCCGACCAGCATGTCGGTGCCGAGGTGGCCGTGCTCTTTCAGCGCGACCACCGCACCGAGGAAGGTGAGCCACACGAACAGCCAGCGCGACACCTCTTCCGATACCGTGATGCCGGAATCGAAGGCGTAGCGCAGCACCACGTTGCCGAACACCAGCACCACCATGGTGGCCAGCGCCAGGGCCATCAGGGCTTCCAGCGCACGGCAGTAAAGGTCGAGAGCCTTGGTCATGTCGTCTCCTGCGTTGTTTTTGCTTGGCCACGGTCGAGGCCGCAGCGGCCCGGGAGCAGGCGCGAACCAGCTGGTTCCAACCGCCTGGAAGCGTTCTGTGCGTTTCTTGGACCGAATAATGTACGAACTAGTACGTTCGTGAATCAGTAAAAACCCTGGCTGAACAGGCGCGCCCCCTCCGCTCACTTGCGGACGTATCGCGCCAGCATTTCCACGATGTTCTTCCGGCGGCTCTCCATCGCCTCGGGGTCGGTCATGTCGCGCTTGAAGATCAGCGCAAAAGTGTGGCGGTTGGCGACGTTGAAAAAACACAGCGCGCTGATCGACATGTGCAGCTCCACCGCGTCGAGCCCGCGCCTGAACACACCCGCCTTCACGCCGCGGTCGTACACAGCCTTGACGGCATTGATCACCGGCACGTTGAGTTGCTGGATGGTCTTGGACTGGGCCAGGAACTCGCCGTTGTGGATGTTCTCCGTCATCACGAGGCGAATGAAATCGGGGTTGGCGAGTTGGTAGTCGAAGGTGAAGCCGACGAGCTTGCGCAGCGCCGCTTCGGGCTCGAGGTCGTCGAGATTCAGCGTGGCTTCGATGCTGCGGATGCGCCGGTAGGCTTCTTCGAGCACGGCCACGTAGAGGCCTTCCTTGCTCGTGAAGTAGTAATAGATCATGCGCTTGCTGGTGCGCGTGAGTGCGGCGATCTCGTCGATGCGGGCGCCCGACAGGCCCTTGTCGGCAAACTCCCGTGTGGCGACTTCGACGATGTTGGCCATCGTTCTTTCCGGGTCGTTGGTGCGCGCAGCGGATGCCGGTGGTCTGCCGGCGCGCCGAGGCTTTTGTACTGATTCGTTCATGGCGCGCAGCGTACCGCAGCGCCCGTGAAGAAGGCAAACGGGCCGACGCCGGGTCCGGAAGCCCCTAACTCGACCGCTTGTTGGCCTGCTTCGTGCAAGAACCTTCGGGCCGGTCCACACTCGACACTTGGCGGGTTCGGCGACACCACGGGTTCAAGCCTCGAAAGACTGGGGGATGCAAATGTACAAACACGTTGCGACAGTGAGCGGGATGGCCTTTGCGGTGCTGTTCGTGGTGGTTTTCTTCGCCGGGCGCTCCGAATCCAGGCACCTCACCGAAGTGGCACCACGCGTGGGCATGCACCCCGACGACCTGCTCGCGATGGCGCCGCGCGTCGCGTCACAAACCGGTGCCACGCTCGGCACCTCGCGCCGGGTGGTCTACCTGCTGGCTTGCAGTGGCCTGCCGAGCCGCACGACGATCGAAGAACAGGCCACGCTGGCCGGGGCGCTGGCGAAAAAGCAGCGCCTGAGCGACCGCGAAGCCGTGCGCGCGGTGCTCACCCAAGGCGTGGACGGTGCGGCCACCGGGAACCTGAAGGACTGCTGAGCCCGAAAGCGAGCCGCCCGGCCGCCCCGCGTCAGACCAGGCAAGTGCGGTTCTTGCCGGTGCGCTTGGCTTCGTACATGCCCTCGTCGGCGCGCTCCAGCGCGTCTTCGATGCGCTCGGGCAGCCGATAGGCTGTGACACCGGCCGAAAAGGTCACGAAGACCTGCTTCTGGTCGTGCATGAACAGCCCGCCGGTGAGGGTGCGCTGCAGCCTCGTCAGGATGGCCTGGGCTTCGTCCATCGGCGTCTCGGGCAGCAGCACCACGAACTCTTCGCCACCGTAGCGCGCCACCAGGTCGGTGGGGCGCAAGGTCTTGCCAACCAGCACGGCCAGCGACTTGAGCGCTTCATCGCCAGCACCGTGGCCAAGCTCGTCGTTCAGGCGCTTGAAGTTGTCGATGTCGAGCAGCCCGATCGCCAGCGGCGCGCCGCTGCGTTCGTGGCGCGCGCGCTCGGCCTCGAACGCCTGCATCAGCCCACGCCGGTTGGCCACCTGCGTGAGCTGGTCGGTGCAGACCTCGTCCGAGAGGCGCTGCATCTCTGTTTCGAGTTCGCTGACACGCTGCGTCAGGCCGGTCGCGCGGCTGTGTTCTTCCTGCAGCCGCGACTGCGTCTGGCGCACCAGCGATTGCACGGTGCGGCTTTCTTCGACCATCTCGCGCACCACGCCGGCCAGGCCTTCGAGCGAGTCGGCCCGCTCGATCACGTCGGCATAGCGCCCGACGCTTTCGTGGAAGTTGCCGGTCTGCGAACCGAGCTCGTCGAGTTCGCTCAACATGCGGTTGATGAGCCCTTTGAGCGAGTCGCGCGCCTGCGCCCGCTCGGCCCGAATCTGGCTCTGCCGTTCGCGCGTGTTGCGCAGCAGTTCGCTCACCGCGCGCACACCCCGTGCGGTCAGGCCTTCGTCGACCTTCGCGCGCATCGCGTCGCACTGGCCCTTGGCCCAACTGTCGTCTTCGGCCAGGTCGGCGATGCTCGCCGTCAGTTCCTGGCACAGCCCGCCGAGCTGCCCGAGCAGGTGGTGCCGGTGATCCAGCACCTGCACCGCACGCCCGCACAGGGCTTCGAGCTCTTCGACCAGTGCTTTTGTTGCACCTTCGGCCTGCAGCCGCAACATGAGCGCAGCGAGTGCGCTCGCCACTTCGTGCGGCACCCCTTCGTCTGAAGCCGGCAAGGCCCGTTGCAGCGAGCCGCCCAGTGGCGCCAGCACCCGCGGCCATTCGCCGGGCGCGCCTTGCGGCAGGGCTGCTTGCGTCGCGGCCAGAAGCGCTTCGGCTGGCCCGGGCAGCGCAACGGCTTCGGCTTCGCCCTGCCCTTCCGGCGACACGTCGGCCACATCGGTTTCCCAGCTCGACAGCAATTGCGCCAGGCGCTGCTGCAGGCGCCGGGGATCGCTGCGACTGCCTTGCAGCACACGCTGCAAGCCATCTTTCTTGCGCGCCTGGGTCCAGTTGCGGCCACCGCGGTCGATGCCTCGAACGATCCGCTCGATCAGTGCCACGATCACCGATGCGTCGGGCGCCGGCGCGTTCTGCAGGTTGCGCTCGGCCACTTCCCAACGGCCACGCGCCACCGCCTGGGCGAACTCGGCAGCGGCGGCAGCGCCGCCCGCAGCTTCGCCATCGAATGCACGCTGTGCCAACCGTTCGATCAGGCGTTGGCCGCGCTCAGGCAACAGCGCGGCCACGGCGGCTCCACCGGCTTCCATCCGGTAGGCGTGTTCGTAGTTTTCGGGGGTCGGTTCGAGCTTGTCGATCGCAAGCCGGCGCAGCGCGGCCTTGGCCAGATGCGCCGGCGAGGTGGCTTGGGCGCTGGCTTCGGCCGCAGGCGGTGCCAGGCTGGCGGGTCGGGTGGCTTGCATGGCGGCAGCCGATCAGCCCAGTGGTTTGGTGCGCGGGTCGCGCACGTCGGGGAAGCGCAGCACTTCAGCCAGGTCGGATTCGTCAGCCTTGCCGATCCAGGGTGCCTTGCGCGGCAGGATGGTCTGCTGCAGCCAGGTTTCGATGTCTTCGGGCGGCTGCGGCTTGCTGAACAGGAAACCCTGCATCACGCCACAACCCAGGCGGTGCAGCACTTCCATCTGGCGCAGGTTTTCCACACCTTCAGCCACGACACGCAAGCCGAGCGAGCGGGCCAGCGCGATGATGGCGGTGACAACGGCCGAGCTCTGCGGCGTCATGCCCAGATCACGAATGAAGCTGCGGTCGATCTTCAGTTCGCTGATCGGCAACGCGGTGAGATAGGCCAGCGATGAATAGCCGGTGCCGAAATCGTCGATCGAGATCTCGACACCGATCTCGTTGAGCCGGTGCAGAGACGGGATCACGTTCTGCAGGTCTTTCATCAAGCCTGTTTCGGTGATCTCGAGTTCGATCGCGTGGTGCGGCACACCGTAAGTGGTGACGGCGTTGTGGATGTACTCGACCAGGTCGGTGCGCTCGAACAGCCGGCTCGGCAGGTTCACCGCGATCGAATCGGCGAAGCCGAAGTTGTCTTGCCAGACGCGCGCCTGGCGCGCCGCCTCGCGGATCGCCCACTCGCTGAGAGGAACGATCAGGCCGGTTTCTTCGGCCAGCGGAATGAAGTCGCCCGGGGGCACCAGCACACCGTTGCGGCGCCAGCGCATCAGGGCTTCGGCGCCCACCATCTTGGCCCCGCGCACGTCGATCTTGGGCTGGTAGTACAGCACCAGTTCGTCGCGCTCGATGGCCTTGTGCAGCGCACTTTCGAGTTCGAGCTTTTCGCGGCCCTGGCCAGCCAGCGCCGGGCGATAGAGCGAGGCCGAATTACGCCCGGCCGACTTGACCGAGTACATCGCCACGTCGGAATTGCGCATCAGGTCGGCCACCGAAGTGCCGTCGCGCGGGAACAGCGCGATGCCCACGCTCGCGGTCACGAAACACTCTTGCCCGCCGACGAAGATCGGTTCGCGCATCAGGTCGAGAATGCGCTGCGCCACGCGCTCGGCATCGCGCTCGTCGACCACCTCGGGCAACAACGCCACGAACTCGTCGCCGCCCAAACGGCCGACCGCTTCGAGCGTGCGGTGCGAGCGCGAGCCCATCGACTCGATCGTGCTTTCCATCACCTGGTCGGAATGGCGCACGCACGAACGCAGGCGGCGCGCCACTTCCATCAGCAGCTCGTCGCCGGCACCGTGACCCAGCGTGTCGTTGATGATCTTGAAACGGTCCAGGTCAATCAGCAGCAATGCCACCTGGTGGTTCAGGCGCCGGCCGTGTTCGAGCGCGCGCTCGGCACGCCAGATCAACTGGCGGCGGTTCGGCAGGCCGGTCAGCGTGTCGAAGTTCGCAAGGTGGCGGATCTTGTCTTCGGCCAGGCGCCGGTCGGTCACGTCTTGCACGATGCCGCTGTAGCCGATCAGGTTGCCGTGTTCATTGAATTCGGGTTCGGCCTCGACGTGCACGATGCGCTGGCGCCCGTCGCGCAGCGTGGCCGGCACATCGGTGGCCAGCACGGTGCTGTGGCGGATCACCTCGTGCAGCACCGCGACCAGCCCGCTGCGGTCATCGGGCGGCAGCATGCGCAACAGCGGCCGGAACGCGAGCGTGTCGTTCGGGCTGAGGCCGAACACCCGCAGCCCTTCGACCGAGAACACCGGCCCTCCGAAACCGCGCTTCCAGTCGAAACTTCCCATGCGCGCCAGGTCTTGCGCCCGCGCCAGACGCGACTTGCTGCGCTCGAGCTCGGCCCGCACGCGCGCGGCGCGCAACAGATAACGCAGGCGACCGGCCAGCAGGCTCCATTGGGTCGACTTGACGAAGAAGTCGGTGGCACCGGCTTCGTAGGCCCGGGTGATCGAGGCGTCGTCGTCGAGCCCGGTCAGCATCAGCACCGGCAAGGATTCGCAGCCCGGCAGCACACGCAGCTCGCGGCAGGTCTGGAAGCCGTCGAGCCCGGGCATCAGTGCGTCGAGCACGACCACGTCGGGCAGGCCGCTGGCCAGTGCGGCCAGCGCCAGCTCGCCGCTGGTGGCTTCGGTGATCGCAAAACCACGCTCGCGCAGCGCGATGGAGGTCAGCAGCAGGTTGACTTCGTCGTCGTCGACCAGCAGCACGCGCGGCTGCTCGGGCAGGTCGTCGGCGGTGGTGTCGGCGCGGGCGCTCACGGGCGCTCGTCCAGCAGGCGCTGGATCGCTTTCAGTGCGGCGCCAAGCGCCACGCGCAACCGGTGCAGCAGCGGGTCGAGATCGTCGGCCGATTCGGCACGGATCAACGCTTCTAGCTGCGCACACACCTGCGACAACTCGAGCGCACCGATGCTCGCCGAAGACGACTTCAGCGTGTGCGCCACCAGCCGCACGGTGGCGCGGTCGCTGGCAAGCCGGGCGGTCTCGAGCTGCGGCATCAGGCGCGCAGCAGAACTCTGGAACGCACGCAGCACACGTTCGAGCAGCTTGTTCTCGCCCTTCGGATCGAGTTCGCGCAGGCGCGCCAGCGCGTCGGCATCGAGGCTGGTCGCCGTGGAGCCGGCAGCGTCTGCGGACAAGGGCTCGGTCGCCATCATCGTGAACCCGTGGCCGCAGTGCGGAAGTCAGATTGCAGTGTCATCAAAATCCGATTCGCGATACCACCGGCGAGCATGCCAGAGCCTTGCGGCCTGCGTTGCCCGCCCCAGCCGCGCGTTCGTGCGGAAAGTGCGAGATTAACCATTCTCACCCAAGCGCGCCGAAAGTCCGCCACCTTCAGGCCGGCGCCGACGCCGGCCCGTCGCCACGGGCTCGGCCCGTCGCGCCAGCTGTTCGCGAGCCCGCGCCAGCAACAGGGCCAGTGCGTCGGCGTCGATGTCGATCTGCATGCCGGTCATCTCGATCACGGCCACCACAGCGTCGGCGCCCGGCACGGGCAAGGCGACGGCGCCACCGGCGTCGATCACTTCGAGCCGTGTCGTGATCGCCATCCCTACCGCGGACCGACGCAAATGAAGGCGATGCTCGGCGGAATGGAACCCCGGCGCTGACTCGATCAGTTCGGAAACCCGTGCATGTGTCTCGTCAGCACCTACTACCCGGTAGACCACGACCCGCAGCGCGCCGAGTTCGGTCTTCAGGATGCGGGCCACGCCGTGCAACGCGGCCTCGAAAGTACCGGCTGCGGCGCAGCGGGCCTCGATCATCGCCGCCGCTTCGTCGAGCGCCGAGCCCGCGAACGGCACCGCTACGGGCACCAAAGCCCGCACGGTTTCGTCGCGCCGCAGCTGCGCCACGCCCGAACGCCACAAGGCGTAGGCCAGGGCGCTCGCCACAGCGGCGAAGCCCGTCAGGCCGGTCTCCCAACCGGTCGGAACGGCCAACGCCACGGCGGCCGCGAGTGCAGCCAGCCAGAACGTTATGCGGGAAACGCGCAGCAACATGAACGGTCATTGAACCCGGTTGACCCTGGAGGCGGGCGGCACCTGGCGGCACCGGACCACGGCCACGACAGTGCGGCCACCCAGTGCCCTGATTTCGGCAGCAGTTCGGCAAACTTGACCGCCCCGTACCGGCCGCGCAGCGCGCGACCCCGCCTCTACAATGCGCCGAATGAATCGTGTCAGTGGCATTGGTGCGCAACTGCAGCCCCGCTGGCGGCCCTGGGCCACGCTGTGTGCGGTGGTGGTCGGCACCGTGCTGCTGGCCTGGGCGCTGTGGGCCGCGATCATCGACCACCTCCCGCCCGCCGCGCCCGATGGCGCCGTGCCGGGCCTGAGCGCCACCCTCGTCTTCCTCGTCGTGCTGCCTGCGCTGATGCTTGCACTGTTCGCGGCGCTCGCCTTGCGCGCGGCAAGCCGCCATCGCCTCCTGCGCGAAGCCTTGCGGGAAACCCGCCTGCAGCTGCAGAGCTTGGGCGACCTGAGCGACGTCTGGCAGTGGCAAACCGACACGCAGCACCGGCTCGTGCAGTGGCGCCCGCCGGCCGGTGCTCCGCAGGGCGACTGGTCGGCAACGCGCTCGTCGCCCTTGCTTTGGCAATACTTCAGCACCGACACCCCGGCGGCGCTGCAGGCGCAGTTGGAAGCGGCGGTGGCTCTCGACGGCGTCAGCGTCCGCCTGCTGCACGGCAGCGGCGAGCCGCGGCCCGGCCGGCTGCGGGCACGGGTTCGCAGCGACGCGGCAGGCGCTTTCGCCGGTTACCAGGGCACCTTTCGCGAGCTCGACGCCGCCCCCGCTGGCGCGACAGCGGCGACCAGCCCGGCGGCCACCGGACCGGCAGACGCGGCCGCAGCCGCCGCCGAAGCATCGGGCGCGGAGCAGGAATCGTTCAGCTACACCATCTCGCACGACCTGCGCGCGCCGATTCGCGTGGTCGAAGGCTTCACGAAGATCGTCAAGGAAGACTACGGCCGGCTGCTCGACCGCGTCGGCAACGACCACCTCGACCGCGTGCTCGCCGCCGCCGCGCGCATGAACAACATGATCGACGCGCTGCTGGCGCTCTCGAAGCTGTCGTCGCAGCCGCTGGCACGCCAGAGCGTGAACCTGTCGCAGCTCGCCGGCTACGTGGCCGACGACCTGCGCCGCCAGTGGCCCGAGCGCGCCGTCAAGGTTGACATCGAAGCCGGCCTGCAGGTGCAGGGCGACGCCACGCTGCTGCGCGTGGTGATCGAGAACCTGCTCGGCAACGCCTGGAAGTACACCGGCAAGAGCGTCGAAGCCCGCATCGTGTTCGAGCGTTCGCCCCAGGGTGGCGACGTCTTCACCGTGCGCGACAACGGCGCCGGTTTTGACATGCGCTTTTCAGACCGCCTGTTCGGTGTGTTCCAGCGCCTGCACAGCGCCAATGACTTTCCCGGCACCGGCATCGGCCTGGCTTCGGTGCGGCGCATCGTGCGCCGCCATGGCGGTGAAATCTGGGGCGAAGCCGAAGTCAACCAGGGCGCGCAGTTCCACTTCTCGCTGCCGCAAGGCTGAGAAGCTGCGCCGCCTGTTCGGGCACCGGCCAGTTGGCTTCGGCAGCCAGTTGCTGCAGCCGCTGCAAGGCCAGCGCCGCACCGAGCCCATCACGCTGCATCAGCAGGCCGACCGCCATCCACTGCACTTGCTCGGCTGAGTGCGCTTCGCCGGGCGCCTGCGCGCCGGCCGCACTGCGCTGCGCGTGCACGTTGGCCATGGCGGTCGCCACACTCGGCAGGATCTGCGCGATGTCGAGCGGCTTCACGAGGTAGGCGACGGCGCCGAGCGCCTTCACTTGCGCCACCGTGGCGTCGTCGGTGAACGCCGACAGGAACATGAACGGAATCTGACAGTACTCGCGCAGATACGCGGCCACATCGAAACCGCTCTTGCCCTGCATCCGGATGTCGAGCAGCGCCAGATCGGGCCGGTGCTCGCGGGCAAGCAATATCGCATCGTCGCCGTTGTCGGCATCGATCACGTCGTAGCCGGCCTGGCTGAGGCCGTGCGCCAGCGTGGCGAGCACGAGGCGGTCGTCGTCGACGACCAGGATCGTGCCTTTGGGGTGTGACGTCATTGTTTTTATGCCCGGCGCCTCGCGGCCGGCCGGGCTCCACTGCGAACTGCATCGATTGTCCGTGAACCCGGCGCCACCGGGCTGCGCATTTGTTCCCCTTGGGTAAGGGAACGAAAGCGCAGCGCGTGCCGGAACGCACGGCGGCGCCGCGCCGATCTCAGCCGCGCGTAACGACCGGCGGCTGCAGCACCATCTCGGCCACGACCCGGTCTTCGCTCTGCTCCAGCGTGAGGCGGGCGCTGCGCCGCGGCAGCAGCGCGCGCACCAGGCCGAGGCCCGACACACCGCCGGGAATGCGCATCAGATCGAACCCGGCGGCGAGCGTGGCCAGGTTCGAGACCTTGATGCGCACGCCCATCTCGCCACCATCGAGCGTGCACCGCACTTCGTCTTCCGGCGAGCCGGCGCTGTGCTTGACGGCGTTGGTCAACAGCTCGTTGAGCGTCAGCGCGATCGGAATCGATTCGGCCTCGGGCAGCGTCCATTCCTGCGGCGTGGTGCCGGCCGCGGAAAAGCGAATCGTGCGCCCGAAGGTGCGCTGCACCGACGCTGTGATCGCTTCGACCACATTGGCCAGTTGCAGTGGCCCGCCGCTGCCCACCTGCAGCCCGTAGACCTGCGCGATCGCGTGCACCTGGCCCACCACCTCGGCGATCACGCCCGCCACTTCGGGCTTGCGCTGGCCGATCTGCTGCAGCAGCCCGGCCACGCCCTGCAGGTTGTTCTTGATGCGGTGGTGCACTTCTTTCACGAGCATCTCGCGCTGCGCAATGGCGGCTTCCAGGCGCGCCTCTTGCGCCGCGCGCTGTTCGGTCACGTCGGTCGCCACCAGCAACAATTGGTCGGGGGCGCGCCCGGGGCCGGCGGCGAGCGGCAGGTAGCGCGCGTCCCAGACCGTGGGTTCGCCGTCGACCAGGATCGGGTACTCGCGCGTGGTCACCTCGGTCGAGCCGAGCGCGTGGGCCATGTCCTGGCGCAGCGCCAGCGCGAACTCGGGCGTGACGATGTCTTCGGGCGTGGCGCCGATCAGTTGTGGTGGCGTGTGCCCGGTCACGCGCGCCGCCACCTCGTTGATCTGCACGATCTTCAGCGTGTGCGCGTCGTACAGCGTGATCGCCAGCGGCGCCGCTTCGATGATGCGTTGCAAAGACGTCTGCGCTTCGGTCACGCGCGCTTCGGCCAGGCGCCGGCGTTCCACATCGAGCAGCGCGTAGGTGAGCTGCCGGCCGGTCGATTCGTGTTCGGTCGAGACCGCGTTGCCCACCACCCAGAACTCGCGCCCGTCGCGCGCCAGCACGCGGCATTCGAAGGTCTGCGCCTGGCCTTCGACCAGCTCGGTCAGGTACTGCGTGCGGCGGAACGGATGATCGGACTCGGCTGTGGCCACGGTCGAGATCGGCAGGTTCACGAAGTCGGCCAGTTCGCCCGCAAACATGCGCCGCGCCGAGCGGTTCATCCACTCGATGCCCTGCGGGCCGACGGTGACGATGCCCACCAGCGCCGAGTCGAGGATCGAGCGCGTGCGGTCGGCCTGCAGTGCCACGGCGCGCTCGGCGCGGTGGCGCGCGTCCACGTCGACATACGAGGCGATGATGCCGCCCGACAGGTCGCCCGGCGTCACCAGCCGTTTGCTCACCTGCACCCAACGCAGCCGACCATCGCGCAGGCGCAGTTGGCGCTCGCCGGTCCAGTGGCCGTGGCTGCGCAGCTCGGCTTCTTCCTGCGGCCAGAAGTGCTCGAAGTCGACCCGGTCGGCGAACAGCTCGGCGATGTCGAGCATCGACAGTTCCTCGACCGTGCAAGCGGCCAGGTGCGCGAGCGCCGGGTTGGCGCGTTGGATCAGCCGGCGGCGAATGAAGGCGATGCCCACACCCGACAGGCTGAACATCAGTTCGCGGTCGCGCGCCAGGATCTCGAGCTCCCGCTGCTGCATCTTGAGCCGGGTCACGTCGGACAGTACCGCGATGGTCTCGGCGCCACCGCCAGCCGCGTCGGTGCGCCTCAGCGAGAGCGAATACCAGCGTGGAAGTGCGTCGCCGCCGCCTTCGGCCGGCACGTCGAATTCGGTCTCGAAGATCGGGCTGTCGGCGAGCGCTGCAGCCGCATCGGCGGCAATGCGCACGGCCTGCGGGTTGTTGGCGAACAAAGCCTGCACGCCGAGGCCGAGCGCAGCGCCCTCGGGCCAGCCCAGCATGGTTTCGAAGCGGCGGTTGCAGCGTTGCAACGCGTCGCCGCGCAGGTAGGCGATGCCGGCGGTCGTGCTTTCGAGAATCGTGCTCAGCTCGTGCAGCAATTGTTCGCCGCGCAGTTGGCTCCGATGCTGATCGGTGATGTCGAGCGTCACGACCGAGGTGGTGCGCTTGCCCGAGGCGAGCGTGGCCGGCTCGACCCGCGTGAGCAGCCAGCGCTCGCCCAGCTCGGGGTGCTTGATGGCATAGCGCACTTCGGCACGCTGGGCGTGGCGCAACGCGCTCTGCAGCTTCTCGAATGCCGGCAGCGACTCGGCCACCACGATGTCGCGTCCGATCGATTCCAGCGCAGCCGAGCCGGCATGTTCACCGCGCGGCCCGCGGCCCTGCGACACCCAGCCCGACGATTCCTGGAAGGTGGCCAGGCCGACGCCGGCCGTGTCCATCAACGCACCGATCTGCATCTGCGCCAGGTCGCGCTCTTCTTCGATGCTGCGGTCTTCGAGCACGGCCATGTAGCGACGCTGCCCGCCCGCGGTGTGGTAACCGCGCACGACTGAACGCAGCAGCCGCGCCCCGCGGCCCGCCTCGCCCAGAGAACCCTGGCGCTGCAGGGGCATTGCACCGGTTTGCAACTCTGCAGAGACCTCGCCATCGGCCCAGGCCAGCAGTTGCTGCAGGCCGGCCGAGGCCTCGCCGAGGGCGACCGGCACCGCGCCGGCCAGCGCATCGAAGGCCGGGTTGGTGCGCAGCAGCAGCCCGCTGGCGTCGAAAAGCACCATGCCGACCGGGCTCAGGTCGAACCAGTCGTCGAGCTCGCGCAGCGAACGGTCGGCGCGCTCACGCGCCAGGTGTTCGGCCGTGACGTCTTGCAGCACCGCGAGGTAAAGCGGCTCGCCGTTGTCGCCGCGCAGCGTGCGCCGCGCCACGCGGTAGCGCCGCTCGCGGCCACTCGCATCGAGCAAGCGGCCTTCTTTCAACCCGGGTTCGTTGACGCCAGCGGCGCTGGCCTGCAGGCGCTCGCGCCGCGCGGCGTACTCGGCCTGGTCTTCGGCCGGCATCAGCAACTGCGGGTCGCGGCCAATCATCTGCTCGCGGGTGTAGCCGGCGTAGTCGAGCATGGCCTGGTTGACGTCGATCAGGCGAAAGTCAGCGCCCTGCAGCGACGCCGGAAACGGCGATTCCCAGAACAGCGCGAGCGCCTCGCGCACGTTCGACGCATCGGGCAGGCCGGGCGCCGGCTCGGCGCGGCCGACAGCAGGCGCATCCGCCGGCACGAGCCGCAGGGCAGAGTGCTGCGCGTCGAGCCGACGCCAGACTATCGTCGCGCTTCGGCCATCGGCCAGGCGCGCCAAAGGCGCGGTCGTGCCCGGGGAAGAACCACTTGCCGCGCGCTTGAGCCATTGAGTCGCCGCGGCTCCGAGCGCCGGCTTCAATTGGTCGAGCGATGCGCCGGCCTCGCAGGGCAGCAGCCGCAGCGCCGGGGTGTTGAGCACGACGACGCGCGCCTGCGTGTCGAACACCACGACGGCGTCGGACAGCAGGTCGAGGAATTCGCGCCAGCCGGGCGCGTTCGACCAGGGCTCTGCGGGTGTCACTCGATCTCGCTGGCCGCCATCAGGGCCCGCAACTGGGCGCGGTTGATTTCACTCACGCTCATCATCAGGCTGTCGGCCGCCTCGCGGAAGTCGAACAACGATTCGCTTTCGCTCGCGCGCACCACGTTCATGTAGGGCTCGTAAGGCCCGGTGCGAGCGACCAGCGCCTGGTACACACGCTCGGGCACGGGGATGGTGCTGAGCAGCTCTTCGAAAGGCTGCTGAAACATGCGGTCGAGCAGCGAGAACACGCCGCAGATGAAAACCTCGTTGCGGGTTTCTTCGTCGCCGGTGCCACGTGCCAGCTCTTCCATCAGCAGGCCACGCCGCACCGCCGCGAACATCACCGGCTTCAGGTTCACTTCCTTGCTCGCGGTGGCCAGCAGCAGCGCCAGCCAGCGCTTCAGGCGCTTGTAGCCAAGCATCATGATGGCGTGGCGGAACGAGCTGATCTCGACCCGCAAACCGAAAGCCGGCGAGTTGATGTAACGCAGCAACTTGAACGCCAGCGGCGGGTCGCGCTTGAGTGTGTTCTCGAGCTTCTCGATCGGCTCTTCCTTGTCGACCCGGTGGATCAGTTCCATGATGACCTGCATGCCCGGCGCGGCCACCTGCTTGCCACCAGCACCGGCCTTGCCGCTGGTGACCACGGCATCGTCGATCGGCCAACCGAGCACGGCTTCGGCCCCGCGGGCAAAGCTCGCCTCCATGTCGGCGATGCTGCGCACGCCCGACTGCACGTGCAGAATGCTGCGCGTCACGCCGGGCGGTGCGCTGCTCTCGTTGAGGCGGCGCTCGTCGGACAGGTCGATGATCGAATACTTGAAACACGGCAGCACTTCGCGCGGAAGTTCTCTCAGCGGCCGGCCTTTGATCAGCAGCGTGTTGCCGCTCGCGTGCAGCGCGGTGATGGCGGACGAGTTCGCCGGGTCGGCGGCCATGAAGGCTGGCACCTCGACCATCAGGTTGGCCGAAGGCTGGGCTTGCAGCAGGTCGTGCAACAGGCTTTCGCTGACGATGTTGAGCGACACCCGCGCGCCGCTGGCCGGCCAGACGCTGCCCACCGCGTGCAGCAGTTGCGCCACGTCGAGCTCGGCGTCGGGGCGCAGCGGGAACACCGTGAGGCGCGTGGCCGACACCGCGCGGTTGCGGTCGATGAATGGCGAATAGCCCAGGGCGATCTGGCCCAGGATGGCAGGGTCACTCAAGGGCATTCCCCGTTTGGGTTGTGGTTTGCGGGACTCAGGCGTTCACGTAGTTGAACAGCGACAGGCGCTGCACCATCGAATACGCCTTCAGCGCCGCATCGTAGCCGGTCTGCTGGTTGGCAAAGTCCGAAATCGCCTGGGTCAGGTCGAGCGACTCGGCATTCGTGCGTTCCGTCTGGCTGGCGAGCTTTTGCGAGGCGATCCGGCCGGTCACGGCTTCGACCCGGTTCATGGCCGTGCCCATCTGCGCCCGCCCGCCCTGAATCTGGCCGAGCACGGCGTCGAGGTTCGACAGGTTGGCGGAATTGGTCTGCGCGATCTGCGTGTTGGTGCGCGAAGGTGTCTTCAGGTCGGCGATGGCCTTGTCGAGCGCATCGAACACCGAAAGGTTGCTGCTCGATGGGCGCAGCTCGAACGCATCGCCGTTGGCGGGTGCGCCGGTGATGCTGGCCGACATGCCGTCGACCTGGATCGCCTGCGACTGCCCCGGTGTGAACGCCACGTTGGTCTGCGCCGTGGCCAGGCCGTCTTTCAGCACCGAATAGGTCGTTGCGCCGGCCGCCACGCTGAACTGAATGCTGTAGGTCGACGCGGTGAGTGCGCTCGGGTCGGTCACGCGCCCGCTGTCGATCCAGGCGCTGCCGGCGGCGGTGACCGCGCGGGTCTCGAACACGCCGTTGCCCGAACGTGCGCGCATCCACGGTCCTTGCCCGTCCATGCTGAGCGGCAGCGTTTCGCCCGAACCGGCAAGCGCCGCGCCTTCGCCGCCCTGGTACTGCACACCGCCACTGGCATCGACGAACGGTCGCTGGTCAAGCGCCTGGCCCGCAAACAGATGGTTGCCGGCACCGTCGTCGCGGTTCGCCACGGCGAACAGCTGGTTGCGGATGGCGCTCAGTTGGTCGGCCAGAATCGCGCGGTTGGCATCGGTATAGGTGGCGTTGCCGGCGGCCACGAGGTTTTCGCGGGCCTGCTGCAGCAGCTCTTCGGCATCGCCGAGCGCGCCTTCGGTGAGTGTGACGGCGTTGTTGCTCGCATCGACCGCACGCTGGCTCGCGGTGGCTCGCGCTTCGCTGGCCATGGCGCGCTCGGCGCGCGCGGCGGCCGCCGGGTCGTCGCCAGCGCGGTTCACGCGCTTGCCGGTGGTCATCTGCTCGTTGGCCGTGACCAGCGCGGTCTGCCGGTTCTGCAGCGCCTCGATCGACTGCTTGTAGGCGTTGGAAGTGCTGATGCGCATGGAATGGAACCTCTTTGTTCAAGCGCCGGAGCAGCCGGGCGCGTCAGGCGCCGCCGGTCTGCAGCAGGGTCTGGAAGATGGTCTGCGCCACCTGAAGAATCTTGGCCGCAGCCTGGTAGGCCTGCTGGAACTGGATCAGCCGCGCCGCCTCTTCGTCGAGGTTCACGCCGACTTCGTTCGAGCGTGCGGCCTCGGCGTCGTTGGCCAGCACGGTTGAGATCTTCGCGGCCGTGGTGCCACCCTGCACACGCACGCCGACGCTGGCCAGCGCGCTGGCATAAGCGTCGGTGATGTTCATGCCGCTCTGCGTGGCAGAGAGGCCGACGAGCGCAGTGTTGCCGAGCTTCACGAACGCCAGCGCGTTGCCGTTGTTGCCGGCGGGCGAAACCGTTGACGCCACCTTGAGCGTGTCGCCGCTCTTGGGCACACCGTCGAGGCTCATCGCAAAGCCGCCGAGCGTGATCGGCGAGCCGGCCGCCCAGGTGCCGCTGCCGGTGGTCACGCTCGTGCCGTCATCGAGCGTCCAGTTGTAGTCGCCGGTGTCGGAGGTGAACACGAAGTCGGCGCTCAAGCTCGGCACGCTCGCCGCGCCGGTGGCAAGCACCGAAGCCACGCTGGCCGTGCCGCGGTTGTCGGCCCCGGCGCTGCCGGTGAAGGGCGATGCGGCGGCCAGGCCACGCGGGTCGGTCAATACCAGCCGCATGTTCTGCGCCGCGGTGGCCGCTGGCTGCACGAGAAAACGGTCACCGGCCTGCGCGGTGCCGGCGCTCAGTTGAAGCGTCAACCCATCGACACTCACGCCGGCCGCCAGCAGTGCCGGCGTGAACGGGCTGCCGGTGATCGCCTGCCCCTCGGGCTGGCGCTTGATGCTGTAGTTGGCACCGTCGAATTGCAGCTCGTAGTCGCTCGCCTGCACCTGTGCCGGGTCGCTCACGCTGGCGGCGAACTGGGCGGTGCCGGCATTGCTCCACGATGTCAGCACGCGCGCGTCACTCACCGCGAAGATCGGGGCGCCGCGGCCGGCCGGCTGGCCCAGGTCGAGCCCCAACGATTGTTGTTCGTTCACGGCCCCGCTGATCGCCGCGGCCATCTGGCCGAGCAGGCGCGTGGCTTCGCTCAGGTCTTCGTTCTGAAACTTCAGCAGCCCGGAGATGGCGCCGCCGGAAAAAGACGACGGCGAGATCAGCCGGTCTGTCGAGCCGTCGCGCAGCGCCAACTGCGCCTTGGCCGGGTCGAAGGTGTCGGCCGAGATCCGCAACGAATTCACCACGTTGCCGAGCACGAGGTTCTGGCCCGCGCCGATGAACACGCCCACGCTGCCGTCTTCGGCCGACTGCGTGGTCACGTTGATGAGCTTGCCGATGTCGCTGACGATGCGGTCGCGCTCGTCAAGCAGGTTGTTCGGTGGCTGGCCGGTGCCTTTGAGCGCGCTGATCTGCTCGTTCAGCCGGCCCACCTGCTGCGCCAGCGAGTTGACCGACGTGACCGCCGCGCGCATGTCGAGCATCACGCCGCTTTGCAGGGAAGCGAGTTGTTCGCCGGCATTGCGAAAACGCGAAGCCAGTTCCTGCGCGCTGCTGAGCGCGACCTGGCGTGCCGAAGAGTCGGTGGGGTTGCTGGAGATGTCGACGAAGGCATTCAGCAGGGTGCCTGCCGCCGCGCCGATGCCGTTGTTTCCGATCGGGAACACGCCTTCGAGCTGGGTCAGTTTGTCGAGCCGCGCGCTGTCGGCGGCGGCCACCGAGTTTGCCGCACCCGCCTGCACCGTCAGCAGCTCGTTGTAGGCGCGCTGCACCGTGACCACGTTCACGCCCTTGCCAAAGAAGCCCGAGCCGGTGAACTGCCCCGCGGCGTCGGCCAGTTGCACGCTCTGGCGCGAATAACCGGGCGTGTTGGCGTTGGCGATGTTGTTGCCGGTGGTCTGCAGCGCCGCGTAGTTCGCGAACATCGCCGACTTGCCGACCGAAAGAAGTCCACTCATGGTTGCTGCCGTTCGTGCGTTGCTTCAGCCGCTTCAGGCACTGGCCCGTTGCAGCCGCAAGGTGGTGTTGATCACGCGCGTGAGCTTGTCGGCGTAGTCCGGGTCGGTGGCGTAACCGGCACGCTGCAGGCCCTGCGCAAACCCGTCGGCGTTGTTGCCGGCGGCGATCACGGCGGCGTAGCGCGGGTTGTCTTTCATCAGTTGCGCGTAGTCCTTGAACGACTCCTCGGCGCTCGCATAGGCGCGGAATTTCGCGACCACCTTGCGGGCCTGGCCGTCGACCACCTCGGTCGTGGTGATCGAGGTGGTGGCGCCCTTCCAGCTTGCGCCGGCCTTGATGCCGAACAGGTTGTGCGCACTCGAGCCATCTGCGTTGCGGATCTCGCGCTGGCCCCAGCCCGACTCGTGCGCCGCCTGCGCCACCATGAAGGTGGCCGGGATGCCGGTTTCCGCTTCGGCGGCCCTGGCGGCCTGCGTGTGCACGCGCACGAAGTCGCTCTGCGTGCTGCTGAGCTTCTCGCCCGAGGCGGCGTTCGATTCGCTGCGCGCCGGCGCACCGGCCGCCGCAGCGGCGGGCACTGGCAGCGCCAGGGCCGGCGCTGCCGCGCCGTTCATCTGGCGCTCGAGCTGACGCATGATCACGTCGCTCAAGCCGCCTTTCATGCCGGTCATCTGGTTCGCGAACTGGGTGTCGAGCATCTCGGTGCCCATCTGCGTG
>JBDTTU010000014.1:0-61303 GCA_039930465.1 Burkholderiales bacterium | reverse complement strand
TCATTCGCGCCAATAGTCGCTTAAGCTCCAAACAGAATGCAACACTACACTAGCGGCCCGCTGCTGCGAGCGCCTGGTCGATGTCCCAGAGAATGTCGTCGATGTGCTCGAGCCCGACCGAGATCCGGATCATGTCGGGCCGCACGCCGGCGGCGAGCTGTTGCGCAGCGTCGAGCTGACGGTGCGTGGTCGAAGCCGGGTGAATGATCAGCGTGCGGGTGTCGCCGATGTTGGCGAGGTGGCTCATGAACTGTGCCGCTTCGATGAACTTCACGCCGGACGCGAGCGCGCCGGCCGGGTCGCTCGATGACGACTTCAGGCCGAAGGCGAGCAGCCCCGAAGCGCCGGGAGCGCCGTCGACAGAACGCAGCTGTTTCTGCGCCAGCGCGTAGTGCGGGTGATCGGGCAACCCGGGGTAGTTGACCCAGGCAACCGCCGGGTGGTCACGCAGGAATGCCGCCACCTTGCGCGCGTTGGCGCAGTGCCGCTCCATGCGCAGTGGCAGCGTTTCCACGCCCTGCAGGATCTGCCAGGCGCTCATCGGCGACAAGGCTGCGCCGTAGACCCGCAACGTTTCCATGCGCGCGCGCATCGTGAAACCGAAGTCGCCAAAGGTCTCGTAAAACTTGACGCCGTGGTAACCCACCGAAGGTTCGGTCATGCCGGGGAACTTGCCGTTGTCCCACGGGAATTTGCCACTCTCGACCATCACGCCACCGAGCGTGGTGCCGTGGCCGGCGAGGTACTTGGTGGCCGAGTGCACGACGATGTCGGCACCGAAGCGAATCGGGTTGCACAGGAAGGGCGACGGCACCGTGTTGTCGACGATCAACGGCACGCCGTGCGCGTGGGCCACGTCGGCCACGGCCTGGATGTCGAGCAACTGCAGGCTCGGGTTGCCCAGGCTTTCGGCGAACACCGCCCGCGTGTTCGGCCGCATCGCGGCGGCGAACGCTTCCGGCGAGCCGGCGTCGACGAAGGTGGTGGTGATGCCCAGGCGCTGAAGGTTGACCGCGAGCATGCTGACCGAGCCGCCGTAAAGCGCACCGGCCGCGACCACGTGGTCGCCCTGCTGCAGCAAGGTCATCAACGCCATCGCTTCGGCCGCCATGCCGCTGGCCGATGCAAGCGCCGCGCGGCCACCTTCGAGCGCCGCCACCCGTTCTTCGAGCGCGGCGACGGTCGGGTTCGACAAACGCGAATACACGTTGCCGAAGGTCTGCAGGTTGAACAGGCTGGCGGCGTGGTCGGCGCTGTCGAACACGAAGCTCGTGGTCTGGTAGATCGGCAAGGCGCGCGCCCCTGTCGCGGCATCGGGGACTTGCCCGGCATGGATCGCCAGGGTTTCTGGCTGGAATGGGTGGTCGGCCATGGTTCAGATCGGGCGCCGGGCCGAGATCACGCCCGTGTTCACCCCGGCCCAGTGCAGGCCACCGAAGAGGCGTGCGTGTTCGATCTTCACGCAACGGTCCATCACCGAATCGAGCCTGGCTTTTTGCGCGAGCGCGTCGGCTTCGAGGTTCTTCACGCCGATCTGCTGCCACAGGCAGCGAGCGCCCTTCTCGACCGCCTGCTGCGCAATCGGTAGCACGTCTTCGCTGCGTCGGAACACGTCGACCATGTCGATCATGAACGGAATCTCGTGCACGTTCGCGTAGCAGGGTTCGCCCAACACCTCGGTGTAGCGGGGGTTCACCGGCACGATGCGGTAACCGTGCTGCTGCATGTACTTCGCGGCGAAGAAGCTCGGGCGGTGCCACTCGGCCGAGAGACCGACCACCGCGATCGTGCGGCAATCGCGAAGGATGCGGCGCAGGGTCTGGATGTCGTCGGTCATGGTCGGTGGGCGCAGTGCCCGCCGACCCTACCCGAAACCCGAAGTGCCGGTCAAAGCGCTGTGCGTTCGACCTGAGGTGCCGGGCCCAGGTGGCCGCCGCGCGCTCCGGCGAAAGCGGCCGCACGAGGCAGCGCTGCCGGCCGCATGACCCACCAGTCGGGGTGCGCGTGGTGCATCAGCACCTGGCTGCGCAATGCCTGCAGCGTGTGCGCGTCACCGAGCAGGCGGTGCAGTTGTTCGCGGCCGAGCGCCTGCGGCCCGGCGCTGCTGGCGTGTTCGACCAGCAACGCGGCAGACCGCGCCTTCAGCCCCGAGGCCGCGGGCCGCGTCGGCAGCGCTCGCAGCACCTGCTGGTGGACCGACGCGTCGGTCACCGCGTCGATCGTCTGCACCGGACGCTCGAACGCCAGGGCGTGCCGCTGGGCTTCTGCCAACACCATCGGTGGGTGGCTCTCTTCGGGAATGAGCAACACGCCACGTGCGCGCAGCCAGCGACCTGGCCCGGCCCGGCTGCCGCCCGCGGACAGCGGAATCGCCAGCAACAAGCCCAGGATCACCGGCGACAGCCACCACGGGAAAGCCGCGCTGCCGGCCAGAAGCGCCACGACCCACACCAGCGCGAGGGCGGTGTGCCAACCGTGCCGCCGCGCGGCCTCGGCCCAGCCGGTCGACGCGTCGTCGCGCGGCGGAGACTTCCAGTCGAGCTTCCAGCCGGTGAGCGCGGCCAGCACGAACTGGGTGTGGAACAGCATGCGCACCGGCGCCAGCAGCAGCGAGTGCACGAATTCCAGCAAGGCACCCAGCAACAGACGCGGCACACCACCGAAGCGGCGCGCCTGGCCCTTCACGACGATCAGCGCGAGCGACAAGACCTTGGGCGCCAGCAGCAGCACAGCCGTCAGGCCGAACAGCGTGAGCATCAGTTTCAAGTTCGCGCTCGGCCACATCGGGAACAACTGGTAGGGCTCGAAGAAGTACTGCGGCACCTCGCGCGAATGGTTCGCGAACAGCACTGACGACAACAGCAGGAAGGCCAACCACAGCGGCGCCGACGCGTAGGCCAGCACGCCGGTGAGGAACACCGTACGGTGCACAGGGTGCAGCCCCGGCTCGAACATCAGGCGCGAGTTCTGCAGGTTGCCGTGGCACCAGCGGCGGTCGCGCTGCAATTCGGCGAGCAGGTTGGGAGGAAGCTGCTCGTAGCTGCCTTCCAAGTCGTGCGCGATCCAAACCTTCCAGCCGGCGCGGCGCATCAAGGCGGCTTCGACGAAGTCGTGCGACATCACGTCGCCCGACAAGGATGTGCGGCCCGGCAGCGGCGCCAGCGCACAGTGCTGCGTGAACGGCGCCATGCGCAGGATCGCGTTGTGGCCCCAGTAATGCGACTCGCCGAGCTGCCAGAAGTGCATGCCGGCGGTGAACAGCGGCCCGTACACGCGCGAGCCGAACTGCTGGATGCGGGCGTGCAGGGTCGAGTGGCCGCTCGCGCGTGGTGCCGTCTGCACGATGCCGGCGTCGGGGTGCGCTTCCATCAGTTGCACCAGCGAGACCAGGCAATCGCCAGTCATCACGCTGTCGGCATCGAGCACGACCATGTAGCGGTAGCCGCGCGCGAAGCGGCGGCAGAAGTCGGCCACGTTGCCGGCCTTGCGTTTGCTGCGGTGCTGGCGCCAGCGGTAGTGCAGGTTCACCGGCGCGCCGCCGGCCTCGAGCTCCAGGCTCTGCACCAGGCTGCCCCACGCCGCCTGTTCGGCCGCGCGGATGTGGGGGTCGTTGGTGTCGCTGAGCACGAAGAAGTCGAAGCGTTCGGCCCAGTCGGTGGCGCGCAGCGATTCGAAGGTGGCGCGCAGCCCGCCGAAGACCGTGGCCACGTGTTCGTTGCAGATCGGCATGATCACGGCGGTGCGCGCATCGGCAGGTATCGGGGCATGGCGGCCTTCACCTCGCAGCACCTTCGTCACCGACTTCGGGTCGCGCCCGCTCAGCATGACCCACGCGCCCATTAGGCCGGTCCAGAAGCCGGCCGAGATCCACGCGAACAGGGTGGCGAACAGCGCCAGCAGTGCGAGTTCGGTCGGTGTCTCGCCCTTTCCGGGCAGCACGTCGGCCATCGAGTCGGTGCCGATCACGGCGCCGAGCGCCACCAGCACCAGCAGCAGCACCCGGCGCAGCATCAGCGGGCGCGCTTCGGCGTCGGTGCGCCAGGGCTGCGGCGCGCGGTAGCCGAGCAGGCGCCGCAGCGGGCGCAGAAAAGGGTGGCCGGCCCAGGGCAGCGGCACCATCGAGAGCCGCTGCACGGGAGGCTGGGCGGCGGTGGTAGCAGGTGGCTGGTTCATGGCTTGTCGGCCTCCGGCGGAACGATGTAGCTCCAGGTTTCGGTGAGTGCGCCAGACGCGCCCTGCTTCATGTGCGCACGCAACTCGACCGGCTTGGTGGCGTCGGTGCGCTTGATGCGCACCGTCATGCGCCAGGCGCCGCTGACCTGGTTGCGGAACAGGTTCTGCTCGCGCAACTGGGCGTTGCCACCGACCTCGACCACGGCTTCGGGTTGCACCTCGGGCTTGAGCGCGCGCAGCGCGGGCCCGTCGAAATCGACGACGAAATTGATGTCGCCGTCGGGCTGCTTCACATAACCGCGGCCGCGCCGCGTCTGCACCACCCAGCCTTTGCCCACTGGCGTCTGGCCGGCGGCCTGCCAGCGCAGGCGGTACGAGAAGTCGAAAGGCTGCCGAACCGCCGGCGCCTGATCGGGCACCCAGTAGGCGACGATGTTGTCGTTGGTCTCATCGGGCGTGGGTATCTGCACCAGTTCGACCCGCCCTGCCCCCCAGGCGCCGACCGGCTCGACCCACGCGCTGGGCCGGCGTTCGTACAGGGCTTCCGGGTCTTCGTAGCTCGTGGGCGCGCGGTCGCGTTGCATGAGCCCGAAACCTTTCGGGTCGGTGGTGGAGAACGAGGTGACCAGCAGGCGCTTCGGGTTCTGCAGCGGCCGCCAGATCCATTCGCCGTTGGCGGTGGCCACCGACAGGCCGTCGGAATCGTGCACCTCGGGGCGGTAGTCGTCGTGGCCGGGCTGGTTCTCGCCGAACGCGAACATGCTGTTCAGCGGGGCGATGCCGATCTTGGCGCCGGCTTCACGTGGGAAAACGCGCGCTTTCACCTGCACAAGCGTGTCGACTCCGGGCGTCAGCACGAAGCGGTAGGCGCCGGTCAGGCGCGGCGAGTCGAGCAGCGCGTGAATGGTGAGCGACCTCGCGCCAGGCTGAGGCCGCTCGACCCAGAATTCGCTGAAGCGCGGAAACTCCTCGCCGCGCGACGCGGCCGTGTCGACCGCGAGGCCGCGGGCCGACAGACCGTAGTGCTGGCCGCGCCCGATCGCGCGCAGGTAGCTGGCGCCGAGAAACACCAGAACCTCGTCCTTGTAACCCGGCTTGTTGATGGCGAAGTGCACACGAAACCCGGCGAAACCGAGGTTGCGCAGCTTGCCCGGGTCGAACTTGTTGCTGCCGTAGTCGAACATCGCCGAGTCGAACTCGACCCGCTTCACGCTGTTGCCTTCGACTGTGTTGATGCGCACCGGCTCCTGGAAATTGCGGCCGAGGTGGAAGAACATCAGCTCGAACGGCAACTTCTCGGCGCGCCACAGCGACTTCTCGGGCCGGAAGCGGATGTCGCGGTGGGCGTCGTAGTCGAGGTCGCGCAATTCGGGCGGCAGTGTGGCTAGCGGGGCACGGTAGGCGTTCGCCGAGAGGTCGCGGGCACGGGCTGCAACGTCCTCAAACCCAAAAGCCTGGGCGATCAGCGGCAGCGCGAGCGCCAGCCAAACGACGAAGCGGCAAAACGGCAAATGCCGTGAGGTGGTGAAGTACTTCAGATCCGTTCCCTGTTCGCGTCTCGTGTCAGGCGTTTGTCACAACGCACAACCGAGGGTTTTCGATAGGGCTAACTCTAAGGGTATTTACGCGATTCGTGATTTTCTACGCGCGGCCCTTACACGCAATTACGGCCTGCGCGGCGCATGCTGGCAGCCCATGAAAAATGCCCGGTGGCTGGCAGCCACCGGGCATCGCGGGGTTTCTGGCGTTCCAGAACGATCGGGCAGCGAAGCCGAACCGTTTGCGGGCTGCCGCGCCGTCTTGCAAGACGACGCGGCGTTGTCCGACGAGCGGACGCGCCGGGTCAGCCGTGCTTGGCGTCGAAGAACTGTTCGTCTTCGGTCGAGCCCTTCAGTGCGGCGGTCGAGGCGTCGCGCTCGATCGTGGTCGTCACGGCGTCGAAGTAACCCGTGCCCACTTCGCGCTGGTGTTTCACGGCGGTGAAACCCTTGTCGGCAGCGGCGAACTCGGCTTCTTGCAACTCGACGAACGCTGTCATGTTGTTGCGGGCGTAACCGTGGGCCAGGTTGAACATCGAATAGTTCAGGCTGTGGAAACCGGCCAGCGTGATGAACTGGAACTTGTAGCCCATGGCGCCCAGCTCGCGCTGGAACTTGGCGATGGTCGCGTCGTCGAGGTTCTTCTTCCAGTTGAACGAGGGCGAGCAGTTGTAGGCCAGCAGCTTGCCCGGGAACTTGGCGTGAATGGCATCGGCAAACCGCTTGGCGTAGGCCAGGTCGGGCTTGCCGGTTTCGCACCAGACCATGTCGGCCACTTCGGCGTAGGCCAGGCCGCGGGAGATCGCTTGCTCGAGGCCGGCCTTGCAGCGGTAGAAACCTTCGACCGTGCGCTCGCCGGTGAGGAAGGGCTTGTCGTTGTCGTCCACATCGCTGGTGACGAGGTCGGCGGCTTCGGCATCGGTGCGGGCGATCACGAGCGTGGGCACGCCCATCACGTCGGCGGCCAGGCGAGCGGCGGTCAGTTTGGCGACCGCTTCACGCGTGGGCACGAGCACCTTGCCACCCATGTGGCCGCACTTCTTCACCGAGGCGAGCTGGTCTTCGAAGTGCACGCCCGCAGCGCCTGCGTCGATCATCGACTTCATCAGTTCGAAGGCGTTGAGCACGCCGCCGAAACCGGCCTCGGCGTCGGCCACGATCGGCGCGAAATAGTCGACGTCGTTCTTGCCTTCCGACCACTGGATCTGGTCGGCGCGTGTGAAGGTGTTGTTGATGCGCTTGACCACGACCGGCACCGAATTCACCGGGTACAGCGACTGGTCGGGGTACATCTCGCCGGCCGAGTTGGCATCACCTGCCACCTGCCAGCCCGACAGGTAGATCGCCTTCAGGCCGGCTTTGACCTGCTGCATCGCCTGGTTGCCCGTGAGCGCGCCCAGCGTGTTGACGAAGGGCTCGGTGTTGACGAGGTTCCAGAGTTTTTCCGAACCACGGCGTGCGAGCGTGTGCTCGACCACCAGCGAACCGCGCAGGCGCACGACATCGGCTGCGGTGTAGTTGCGTTGAATGCCTTTCCAGCGCGGGTTCGTGGCCCAGTCTTTTTCGAGGGCGGCAATTTGCTGGTCGCGGGTGGGTTGGGTCATGAAAAGCTCCGTGGGTTGATGAACAAGAGTGGAAAGTGGAAATTCAATAGCGTCAGCTTAGCCGCCATCGCGCCGCTTTGGAGGACTTGTGTCTTATATAAGACTAAAAATCTAGGTCAAATAAATCAATGACTTAACGGAATATTCTCGCAATGCAAAACGACTTTTGCGATAGCGAAATGAAATGCGGCGGCGCAGAAAAGTTGTTTCCACGATATGAAATGGGGCAGAGCCCGAGTGAAATCGTGACAAGGCGCAGGCGACGCGAACGCTGGGAAAGAAGGGCTGCTTCTATGATCGCGCCACCTTTTTTGCCCGGATCGCACGCGATGACGAGCTTTGCCTTTCTGTCCAACAACAGCTTCCTGAAAGCCCCGGCCCTCGCGCCGAACACGCCCTTCGGCGTGGCCGGCGTGGCCTGGGACGGCGCGGTCACCAACCGCCCCGGCGCGCGTTTTGGCCCGCGCGCGATCCGCGAGGCCAGCCACATGCTGTGCGACGCGATCCACCCGCACTTCGATGTGTCGCCGCTCGGCCACCTCGGCGATGCCGGTGATCTGGCCTTGCCGAACACCAGCATCGAAGGCATGCGCGCGGCGCTGATGCCACTGGCCGAAGCGCTGATCCGCGGCCACCAGATGTGCTGGCTCGGCGGCGACCACTCGATCACGCTGGCGTTGTTGCGGGTCTACCGCGCGGTGCTGGGTCGGCCGCTCGCAGTGATCCACTTCGACGCCCATTGCGACACTTGGGAAGACCACTTCGGCGAGCCCAGCGGTCATGGCACCTGGGTCTACGAAGCGATCCAGGAAGGGCTGGTCATCAAGCCGTGTTTCAGCCAGATCGGTATTCGTTCGGCGGGCGCGCGCGAGGCACGCAACTACGTGGCCGACCAGGGCGGGCAGATCTTCACCGCACGCGCACTGCGTGGCTTGGAGAGCCCGGCGCAACTGGCGGGCGTGGTCGATGCGATCCGCGCGCGGATCGCCGAACAAGGCAACCCGCCCGTTTACTTGAGCCTGGACATCGATTGCCTCGACCCGGCTTTTGCCCCCGGCACCGGCACGCCCGAGCCCGGTGGCCTGAGCAGCAACCAGGTGCTGAGCCTGCTCGAAGAACTCGCCGACCTGCCCTTTGTCGGCATGGACTGCGTGGAGGTGTCACCGCCCTACGATCACGCCGAGCTGACCAGCCAGGCGGCGGCGAACTTCGTCTGGACCTATCTGTGCGGGCGAATCGCAGCCAAGCGCTGAGTGCCGATCGTCACACCGGCAGCGCGGTTGTCTTCTTGACGGTGCGCAGCACCAGCAGCGAGTTCGAGCGCGCCACGTTCGGCAAGCGCATCAGCACCTCGGCGTGAAAGCGCTCCAGGTCTTCGGCGTCGTGGTACGCGAAGCGAATCAGGTAGTCGTTCGAGCCGGCCACGTAAAAGCAGTCGAGCACTTCGGGCTGATCGCGCACCGCCTGCTCGAAGGCTTCGAGCTGCGCCGTGTTCATGCTTTCGAGGTTGATGATCGTGAAGCTGATGCCGTGTTTGCCGACCGCCTTCGGGTTGACCAGCGCCACGTATTGCGCGATCACGCCGCTGTCTTCGAGTGTTTTCACGCGCCGCAGACAGGCTGAAGGCGACAGGTGAATGCGTTGCGCCAGGTCTTGGTTCGAGAGCCGGCCCTCGCGCTGCAGCTCGGTCAGGATGGATCGGTCTATCGAATCCAGATTCGTTGAAGCGGCCATGTTTCGCATTCGATTCTGCAGACGTAGTTGTTCGCCGCATGATATTGCAAGGTCAAGGGGGAACCCACGCCGATTGAGAGAGCACATTGCGCCGCGGTATCTCTAGACTCCAAAGCTGCCTGATCGCACACTCCCAGTTCGGGCAAATCAATGCCCAGAGGAACAACGCCATGCACAAAGACGACCCCGCGACGCAAGCCCCACTGGCCGCCACCAGCGCCTCGGCCCCCCAGCCGAAGATGGACGCGTTCTGGATGCCCTTCACCGCCAATCGGCAGTTCAAGAAGGCGCCACGTCTGTTGTCCAAGGCCAAGGGCATGCACTTCTGGACGCCCGAAGGTCGCCAGATCCTCGATGGCATCGCCGGTCTCTGGTGTGTGAACGCCGGCCACGCGCGACCGAAGATCATTCAGGCGATTGCCGAGCAGGCCGCCGAGATGGACTTCGCGCCGCCCTTCAACATGGGTCACCCGAAGGCTTTCGAGCTGGCCGAACGGCTGGTCGAGTTGACCCCGGCCGGCCTGAACAAGGTGTTCTTCACCAACTCGGGTTCCGAGTCGGTCGAAACGGCCTTGAAGATGGCGATCGGCTACCACCGCGCCCGCGGCGAAGGCACGCGCACCCGGTTGATCGGCCGCGAGCGTGGTTACCACGGTGTGAATTTCGGTGGCATCTCGGTCGGCGGCATCGTCGGCAACCGCAAGAACTTCGGCCCGTTGCTGCCGGGTGTCGACCACATTCGCCACACCCACGATCTGTCTCGCAACGCCTTCTCACGCGGCGTGCCCGAACATGGCGCCGAACTGGCCGACGACCTCGAAAGGCTTGTTGCATTGCACGACGCTTCGACCATCGCCGCCGTGATCGTCGAACCGGTCGCCGGCTCCACCGGCGTGCTGCTGCCGCCCAAGGGTTACCTGCAGCGCCTGCGCTCGATCTGCGACAAGCACGGCATTCTGCTGATCTTCGACGAAGTCATCACCGGGTTCGGCCGCCTCGGCTCACCCTTTGCGGCGCAGCATTTCGGCGTCACGCCCGACATGATGACCGTCGCCAAGGGCATCACCAACGGCTGCGTGCCGATGGGCGCGGTGTTCGTGAAACAGCAGATCCACGATGCGTTCATGACCGGCCCGGAACACCTGATCGAGTTCCTGCACGGCTACACGTATTCGTCGCACCCGCTCGCCTGCGCGGCCGCGCTCGGCACGCTCGACACCTACGCCGAAGAAGGCTTGCTGACCCGCGGCGCCACCATGGCGCCGGTGTTCGAGAACGCGCTGCATTCGCTGAAAGGCCTGCCGAATGTGATCGATGTGCGCAACATCGGGCTGGTGGGCGGCATCGAGCTCGAGCCGGTCGCGGGCCAGCCGGGCAAGCGTGCGTTCGACGTGTTCCTCGAATGCTGGGAGCGTGGTGTATTGATCCGCACCACCGGCGACACGATTGCGTTGTCGCCGCCGCTGATCGTCGAGAGTTCGCACATCGACCAGATCGTCAGCACGATCGCCGATGTCTTGAAGACGAGCGGCTGAACCGCCACGTTCGCGCTCCGATACTTCAATCCATCACCCAAGAGGCCTGCCTAGCGCACACCGGTTCATGTCCCTGCTCAGCGCCGACCCGCAACTGACGAAAAACTCCTACTACGCCGCCACCGTGCAGCGTGATCGGGGCTTCGGGTCGTTGCAATCGAACGAAGAGTGCGACGTGGCGGTGGTGGGCGGTGGCTTGGCGGGCTTGTCGGCGGCGATCGAGCTGGCCGATCGGGGTTACAGCGTGGTCTTGCTCGAAGCGCGGCAGGTCGGCTGGGGTGCTTCGGGGCGCAACGGGGGCCAGGTGATCGCCGGGCTGGCCTGCGACCAGTCGGTGATCGAGCAACAGCTCGGCGTGCAAGCTTCCCGCGAGGTCTGGAACATGACGCTCGAAGCCTTGCGCCTGATCGGCGAGCGGCGTGAGCGTTTCGACATCGATTGCGACTGGCGCAGCGGCTATCTCAGTGTCGCCGTTGGCGCCCGCAAGGCGCGCGAGCTGCAGACCTGGCAGACGCACATGCAGCGCGCTTATGACCACTCGACGCGATGGATCGCGCCCGCCGACCTGCCGCAGTGGATCGCCAGCCCACGGTTTCACAGTGGCGTGCACGACCCACTCGGTGGCCATTTGCACCCGCTGAAATACTGCCTCGGCCTGGCCCGCGCTGCTGCCGGGCTCGGTGTTCGCATCCACGAAGAATCGGCGGTGACCGGCATCGAGCCCGGCAGCACGGTTGTGCTGCGCACCGCCACCGGCTCGGTGCGCGCTTCGCACGCGCTGCTCGCCGGCAACGTCTACCTGCAAGGCATTGCGCCCACACTCGAACAACGCATCATGCCGGTCGGCACCTACATCGTCGCCTCCGAAGCCGTCGACCCGGCACTTGCCAAGTCGCTCGTTCCTTCGCAATCGGCGGTGTGCGACACCAACTTCGTGCTCGACTATTTCCGGCCCACGGCCGACCATCGCATGTTGTACGGCGGGCGCGTCAGCTACAGCACCGCCACGCCGGTGAACCTGGCGGCCAGCATGCAGCGGCGCATGGCGCGCACCTTCCCGCAGCTTCAGAACACACCGGTCGAATACGCATGGGGCGGCTTCGTCGACATCTCGATGAACCGTGCGCCAGACTTCGGGCGCCTGCCCGATTCCGGTGCAGCGCGCGCGTTTTCGAACGTGTATTACCTCCAGGGTTTTTCCGGCCATGGCCTCGCGCTGACCGGCTTGGCCGGCCGCCTGGTGGCCGAAGCGATCGCCGGTGATGCCGAACGCTTCGACACCTTCGCGCGCATTCGCCACCGCAAATTCCCTGGCGGTGCGCTGTTGCGCACCCCGGCGCTGGTGGCCGGCATGGTCTATTACCGGCTGAAGGACATGCTGTGAATCGGCGACACGAACCTGCCAGCGGCACATTCTTTGCTCGTTGCCCTGGACAAAAATGCCCATCGCAGAAACGTTCCGCTCGCCTCTCGCAGCAAGCCACATGAAGCCCGCCACGCCGCCCTCATCAAGCGCCGCCAAACCGGTGGTGCTCGTGCCCGCGTGCAGCCGCATGCTGGCTCAGCACCCCTACCAGGTCGTCGGCAAAAAATACATCGACGCGGTGCGCCTGGCCGGCTGCCAGCCGCTGGTCGTGCCCGCGGCCAGCATCGACGAGATCGACGCCCTGCTCGATCTGGCCGACGGTATCTTCCTCACCGGTTCGCCTTCGAATGTGCACCCCAGCCACTTCGGCGAAGGCGTGCAAGACACGGCCTTGCCGCTGGACAAGGAGCGTGACGACTGGACCCTGCCGCTGATCCCGCGTGCCCTCGAACGGGGCATTCCGCTGCTCGCGGTTTGCCGCGGCCTTCAAGAGGTCAATGTGGCGCTCGGCGGTTCGTTGCACCAGGCTGTGCAGGAAGTGCCGGGCCGGCTCGACCACCGTGACGCCGACGGCGCTTCGCTCGAGGTTCAATACGGCTTCGCGCACGAACTCAATGTGCTGCCCGGCGGTGCGCTGGCCGATGTACTGGCTGATGTGCTGGAAGCGGGCCGCATCGAGGTCAACTCCTTGCACGGCCAGGGCGTGAACCGTCTGGCGCCGGGCTTGCGCGTCGAGGCTGTAGCGCCCGACGGTCTGGTCGAAGCCTTCTCGGTCAATGCCGCACCAGGCTTCAACCTGTGCCTGCAATGGCATCCTGAATGGCAAGCTGCCACCAACCCGGTGTCGATGCGCTTGTTCCGCGCATTTGGTGTGGCTTGCACCGCGTTCCGCGACCGCCACCGAGTCCCGCACCAAGATCCGGATCGTTAGTGGCGCCGCGCGCGGCCCGATCGCGCAACCCGCCCCAGCCTTCCGACCCGACCCCGGCGCGTCATCATCACGACCCGCCCAACATTCCCAGGTGCCCCATGGTGGACAAGAGCAATTTCACATTCGCCGACCTAGAAAACTGGTTCAACGAACGCCGCGTGACCGAGATCGAGTGCCTCGTGCCCGACCTCACCGGCGTGGCGCGCGGCAAGATCCTGCCGCGCGAAAAATTCACCGAAGACCGCGGCATGCGCTTGCCGGAAGCCACAGTGGCCATCGGCGTGACGGGAGAGTTCCCGGAAGACGGCCCGTACTACGACGTGATCCACCCGACCGACCGCGACATGCACTTGCGGCCCGACCCGTCGACCGTGCGCATCGTTCCCTGGGCCACCGACCCGACCGCGCAGGTGATCCACGACTGCTATGACCGCGACGGCGGGCTGATTCCGTTTGCGCCGCGCTCGGTGCTGCGCAAGGTCTGCGACCTGTACGCGGCCGAGGGCTGGGAGCCGGTCGTGGCGCCCGAGGTCGAGTTCTACCTTGTCGCGCGCAACACCGACCCCGACGTGCCGCTGAAACCGCCGATCGGCCGCAGTGGCCGCGCCGAGACCTCGCGCCAAGGTTACTCGATCGACGCGGTGAACGAGTTCGATCCACTGTTTGAAGATGTCTACGACTACTGCGAGAAGATGGAATTGAACGTCGACACGCTGATCCACGAAGTCGGTGCCGGGCAGATGGAGATCAACTTCTTCCATGCCCACCCGCTCGGCCTGGCCGACGAAGTGTTCTTCTTCAAGCGCACGCTGCGCGAGGCGGCGATGCGCCACGACATGTTCGCCACTTTCATGGCCAAGCCCATTGCCGGCGAGCCCGGCAGCGCGATGCACGTGCACCAGAGCATCGTCAACAAGCTCACCGGCAAGAACATCTTCAGCAACGAAGACGGCTCGCCGAGCAAGGAGTTCTACTGGTACATCGGCGGCTTGCAGAAGTACACACCCGCGGCCATGGCGTTTTACGCACCCTACGTCAACTCCTACCGCAGGCTGGTGCGGGGCAAGGCCGCGCCGATCAACATCCAGTGGGGCACCGACAACCGCACCGTGGGCATTCGTTCACCGGTGGCCACGCCCGCGGCGCGGCGCGTCGAGAACCGCGTGATCGGTGCCGATGCGAACCCGTACGTCGCTCTCGCCGCCACCCTGGCCTGCGGTTACCTCGGCATGAAGAACAAGATCGAGCCAGCACCCGAGTGCAAAGGCGACGCCTACCTGTCGGCGTTCGAGTTGCCACGCTCGCTCAGCGAAGCGCTCGGCTGGCTCGCCGATGAAAAGGACCTGCACGACATGCTGGGCAAGGAATTCATCACGGTCTACTCCGAGGTCAAGGAGATCGAGCACGACGAGTTCATGAAAGTGATCTCGCCGTGGGAGCGCGAACACCTGCTGCTGCACGTCTGAGAGGAATTCACATGCAAGACAACACGATCGTCATCCAGGCGCCGGCAGTGGCGCAGCGGCGCAGCACCCGTGACTGGCAGGCCGCCGACACGGCCCACTACCTGCACCCGTTCACCGATTTCAAGTCGCTCGCCGCCAAAGGCTCTCGCGTCATCACCAGGGCCGACAACATCTACCTGTGGGACAGCGACGGCCACAAGATCCTCGACGCGATGTCGGGCCTGTGGTGCGTGAACGTCGGCTACGGCCGTAGGGAACTGATCGACGCGTCGACCCGGCAGATGACCGAGCTGCCGTTCTACAACAGCTTCTTCCAGACCGCCACACCGCCGGCGATCGAGCTCGCCGAGCTGCTTTCCGAAGTGACACCGCCGCAGTTCAAGCACGTGTTCTATTCCGGCTCGGGCTCGGAAGGCAACGACACCGTTGTGCGCATGGTGCGCCGCTACTGGGACGTGCTCGGCCAGCCTGAACGCACGGTGATCATCAGCCGGAACAACGCGTACCACGGCTCGACGATGGCCGGCGCCTCGCTCGGAGGCATGAGCGGCATGCACGCTCAAGGCGGATTGCCGATCCCAGGCATCACCCACATCGAGCAGCCGTTCTGGTTCGAGCTCGGGCAAGGTTTGAGCCGCGACGCGTTCGGGCTCAAAGCCGCCGGCTGGCTGGAGGCGAAGATCCTGGAAATCGGCGCCGACAAGGTCGCCGCCTTCATCGGCGAGCCGGTGCAAGGTGCCGGCGGCGTGATCGTGCCGCCAGAAACCTACTGGCCCGAAATCCAGCGCATCTGCGACAAGTACGGCGTGCTGATCGTGTCAGACGAAGTGATCTGCGGCTTCGGCCGCACCGGCCACTGGTTCGGCTGCGAACGCTTCGGCTTCAAGCCCGACCTGATGACCTTCGCCAAGGGCGTGACCTCGGGCTACATCCCGCTCGGTGGCGTGATGGTCGGCGAGCGTGTCGCCCAGGTGATGATCGAACAGGGCGGCGAGTTCAACCACGGCTACACCTACTCCGGCCACCCGGTGGCCTGCGCGGTGGCGCTCGCGAACATCCGCCTGCTGCAGCGTGAAGGCATCGTGGCACGCGTGCACGACGACCTCGGCCCCTACCTGGCGCAGCAGTTCGCCACCCTGGCCGAGCACCCGCTGGTCGGCGAAGTTCAGACCTGCGGCCTGATGGGCGCGGTGCAGCTGGTGCAAGACAAAGCCACGGGCAAGACCTTTCCCGGCGCGCTGGACGTCGGCATGGCCTGCCGTGGCCACTGCTTCGGCAACGGCCTGATCATGCGCGCGGTGGGCGACCGCATGATCGTGGCGCCGCCGCTGGTGATCACCCGCGCGCAGATCGACGAGATGATGGCGTTGATTCGGCGCTGCCTCGATCTCACGCTGGCAGACGCCACGCGCCAGGGCTGGCTGCGTGCATGAGTTTCACGATGGCACGGGGTTTGCCTGTAGCTGCGCAGGTGCCCGTGCTGGCTAGACTGCCGAGCGCGCCCAAGATTCGATTCAACTTCAAATGACAAGGACTCGACCATGAAACGGATGTTCAACACCCTGCTCTCCCTGGCCTCTCTGGCCGCAGCGGCCGGCCTGCTGTTTGCCGGGCCGGCCCGAGCGCAAGAAGAAGAGAAGTTGTTGAACGTCTACAACTGGTCCGACTACATCGCCGAAGACACGATCGCCAATTTCGAGAAGGAAACCGGCATCAAGGTCCGCTACGACGTTTTCGACAGCAACGAAATCCTGCATGCCAAGCTGGTCGCGGGCAAGACCGGCTACGACATCATCGTGCCGTCGTCTTACTGGGCCAAGATCCAGGCCGACGGCGGGCTGCTGCGCAAGCTCGACAAGGCGCAGTTGCCGAACCTGAAGAACATGGACCCGATCGTGCAGGCGCAGCTCGCGGCGATGGACCCGGGCAACCAGTACCTCGTGAACTGGCTGTGGGGCTACACCACCGTCGGCATCAACGTCGACAAGGTCAAGGCCGCACTCGGCAGCATGCCGATGCCGGCGAACGCCTGGGATCTGATCTTCAAGCCAGAGTACATCTCCAAACTCAAATCCTGCGGCGTCTCGTTCCTCGATTCGCCAACCGACGTCATCCCGGCTGCGCTGTGGTATCTCGGCAAGCCGGCGTTCAGCCGCAACCAGGCTGACTTCGCCGGCGTCGGGCCGCTGCTCAAGTCGATCCGCCCGAGCGTGACGCTGTTCAGCTCATCCGGCTACATCAACGACATGGCGAGTGGCTCGATCTGCGTTGCGCTCGGCTGGTCGGGCGACATCAACATCGCCAAGCAACGCGCCATCGATGGCAAGACCGGCCAAAAGATCGAGGCGCTGATTCCGAACGTCGGCGGTGTGCTGTTCTTCGACACGATGGCGATTCCCGCAGACGCGCCGCACCCGAACAACGCGCTGAAGTGGATCAACTACATCGCCCGCCCCGAAGTCGCGGCCAGCCTGACCAACAAGGTGTTCTACGCCAACCCGAACAAGGAGTCGCGCAAGTTCGTGAAGCCGGAGGTGGCGAACAACCCGTCCGTCTTCCTGAGCGACGCCGACATGAAGAAGATGGCCGTGCCGGACGCACTCACCAACGACATCCGGCGCACGATGACGCGCCTGTACACCTCGTTCAAGACCGGCCTCTGAATCCTTCCAACGCCTGAACACGGAGGGGCCATGCCGGACACCGACAGCACTTATCTGAAGATCGAGAATGTCGTCAAAGATTTCAGCGGGTACAAGGCCGTCAACAACGTCAACCTCGACATCGCGAAGGGCGAGATCTTCGCGTTGCTCGGTTCTTCGGGCTGCGGCAAGACGACGCTGCTGCGCATGCTCGGCGGCTTCGAGACACCGACCTCCGGGCGCATCCTGCTGAACGGTCAGGATCTGGCAAACATGCCGCCCTACGACTGCCCGATCAACATGATGTTCCAGAGCTATGCGCTGTTCCCGCACCTCACGGTGTGGGAGAACATCGCGTTCGGCTTGCGCCGCGAAGGCATGGCGAAGGACAAGATCGTTGAGCGGGTCGAGGCGATGCTGAAGCTGGTGCAACTCGGCAAGTACGCCAAGCGCAAGCCGCACCAGTTGTCGGGCGGCCAGCAGCAGCGCGTCGCGTTGGCTCGCAGCCTCGCCAAACGCCCGCAGTTGCTGCTGCTCGACGAGCCGCTGGGCGCGCTCGACAAGAAGCTGCGCGAGGAAACCCAGATCGAGCTGGTCAACATCATCGAGGAAGTCGGCGTGACCTGCGTGATGGTCACGCACGACCAGGAAGAAGCCATGACGATGGCCTCGCGCATCGCGGTGATGAGCGAGGGCCGCATCCTGCAGGTCGGTCCGCCGAGCGACATCTACGAGACACCGGCCACCCGTTTCGTTGCCGACTTCATCGGCAACGTCAACATGATGGACGGCAAGCTCGTGACCGATGCGGTCGATCACGTCGTGATCGAGTGCACCGACTGCAGCCACTACATCGGCCACGGCATCACCGGCACTGAAGGCATGAGCCTGAGCGTGGCGGTGCGGCCCGAGAAGATCCACCTGCAGCGCGACCCGCCGGCCGACGAGTTCGCGCCGCACAACCGCGTCCAGGGCACGGTCAAGGATCTGTCCTACTTCGGCAGCTTCACCGTCTACCACCTCACCCTGGCGAGCGGCGACACGCTCAAGATCAGCCAGAGCAACGCGACCCGCCACCGCGATGACGCGCTCACCTGGGGCGACACCGCCTGGGCCTCGTGGACACCGAGCGCGCAGGTCGTGCTGACGCAATGAAGCGCCTGAAGCGCCTCTTCAACTGGCTGCGCGACGGCCGCACCGCCGTGATCGGCGTGCCCTACCTGTGGCTGATCGCGTTCTTCTTGCTGCCGTTCCTGGTGGTGCTGAAGATCAGCTTTTCCCAGATGGGCGAGGTCAGCGTCAACGACGTGCTGAGCTTCAAGGACGGTGCGATGCAGCTCACGCTGCGCGGCACCAGCTACGCGTTCATCACGCATGACGAACTCTACGTACGCACCTACCTGTCGAGCCTGAAGTTCGCCGCAATCACCACGGTCTGGTGCTTGGCTGTCGGTTACCCGTTCGCCTACTTCATGGCCCGCGCCAAGGCCACCGTCCAGCCGACCTTGCTGATGCTGGTGATGCTGCCGTTCTGGACGTCATTCCTGCTGCGCGTCTATGCGTGGAAGGGCCTGCTCGGCGAGCACGGCTGGGTCTCCGACCTGCTGATCGCGCTGCACCTCGATGTCGGGCTCGCGGCGCTGGGCGTGATCCCCTCGCCCGGCAAGTTCATGAACTCGCCCTTCTCGCTGACGATCGGCATGGTCTACACCTACCTGCCGTTCATGATCCTGCCGCTCTACTCCAACCTGTCGAAGATGGACCTGCGCCTGCTCGAAGCCGCCGCCGATCTGGGCGCGACGCCACTGGTGGGGTTCTGGAAGATCACGGTGCCGATGTCCAAGGCCGGCATCATCGCCGGCTCGATGCTGGTGTTCATCCCGTGCGTCGGCGAGTACGTCATCCCTGAAATCCTCGGCGGCCCCGAGACGCTGATGATCGGCCGCGTGCTCTCCGACGAGTTCTTCAGCAACAACGACTGGCCGATGGCCTCGACCGTCGCCGTCGTGATGGTGCTGTTGATCATCGTGCCCCTGGCGATCTTCAACCGCTACCAGGCCGAGACGCAGGAGAAGCAGCGATGAGCGCCGCCGGGCCGTTTCCAAGGCGCTCGCTCCCCCTCGGGGGGAGCGGCGCAACGCGCCGCAGGGGGCACTCATGAAGACGGGGCTGTTCGGCAAGGGCTGGTTGAGTGCAGGCTATGTCTTCCTGTACCTGCCGATCGTCGCGCTCGTCATCTACTCGTTCAACGATTCGCCGATCCCGAACGTCTGGGCCGGCTTCACACTGAACTGGTACGTCAAGCTCGCGAGCGACAACGAGATGCTGTCGGGCCTGTGGCTGAGCCTGCAGATCGCGTTCTGCAGCGCCACCGGCGCCGTCGTGCTCGGCACACTGGCCGCGTTCGCGCTCGTCAAGTACCGGCGTTTCAGCGGCCGCACGCTGTTCTCGGGCATGGTCAGCGCGCCGCTGGTGATGCCCGATGTCGTCATCGGCATCTCGCTGCTGCTGATGCTGGTCTCGATCCAGCGCGCCTTCGGCCACCCGGAACGCGGCATGCTGACGATCTGGCTCGGCCATGTCCTGACCGGCATGGCCTACGCCACAGTCGTCGTGCAAGCGCGCCTTCAAGACCTGAACCCGCAGCTCGAAGAGGCCGCGATGGATCTGGGCGCGCGACCTAGCCAGGTGTTCCGCCTCGTCACGTTCCCGATGATCACGCAGTCGCTCATGTCGGCTTGGCTGCTCACCTTCACGATCTCGCTCGACGACGTGGTGCTCGCCGCCTTTCTTTCGGGGCCGGGCTCCACGACCATGCCCCTGGTGATTTTCTCGCGTGCGCGCCTCGGGCTGAACCCGAGCGTGAACGCGGTCGCCACGGTGATCATCACGTTGGTGGCCATCGGCACGGTCATCGCCAGCGTGCTCATCATGCGCGCGGAAAAAGAGCGCGCCAAGGCCATCGCGCAGGCGCAGCGCGACGATGGCTGAAACCAACATCAACAACACCGCAGGAGAAACCTCATGAAGTTCTGGAAACCCGTCGCACCGACCGCCCTCGCACTCGCACTGGCCGCCGCATTCCCGGGCGGCGCGCTGGCTCAATCCAACGAAGAGCTGCTGAAGGAACTCAAGGCCCTGAAAGACCGTGTCGGCGAACTCGAGAAGAAGCTCGGCGACAAACCCGCCGGCGAGAAGCAGTGGGGCATGACGCCCGAGCAGTCGGCCGACTTCAACCGCATCGCGGTGAAGACCGAAGCGCTCGAAGACGCGATCGAAGCGCAAGGCTTCAAGGGCCTGAAGATCAGCGGCCAGATGGAGCCGACCTTCATCTACAACCGCCAGCAGAACCGCGCCGGGTTCCAGTTCCTGAACGCCGTGGGCGACGACGGCTACAACTACGACAACTCGTATTTCGGCATGGCGATGATCGACTTCCAGAAGGAAATGGATGGCGGCACCAAATGGCGCCTGACGCTCGCACCGAACCGCGGCGTGGGTGCCGTGTTCGACGGCCAGTCGATCGTGCATGAAGCGAGCGTGTCGATCCCGCTCGGCGACCTGCAAACACGCCTGATCGCTGGCCAGATCCCGGACTGGTCGGGTTACGAGTACCTGCCGCCGACCCAGAACAAGCTGATCACGCACAACCTGCTGTTCGACCTGACGCTGCCCACCGCGTACACCGGCGCCGGCATGGAAGTCACCAGCGGCAAGTGGATCGTGAAGGGCGTGGTCGCCAACATGAACGCCTCGCGCAAGAGCAGCGGCAACAAGACGCCGGTGTTCGCCTACCGCGTTGACTACTCCAAGGGCGAGTACCAGGGCTTCGGTTTTGCCGGTGTGCACGGCAAGGCCGCCAACTTCCGCGCCGACGACGGTGTGGGCAACCCGGTCACCGGCGATCCCTACGACACGCGCGATTCGTTCGTGAACCTGTTCGAGGCCGACGCCTACTTCATCCGCGGTGACTGGACGGTTCTCGGCCAGCTCAGCTATGGCCAGCAACGCAAGGGCGCGATCACCGCCGACCCGGTCACCGGTGAACTGCGCGACTCGCGCTGGTACGGCGCGTCGGCGCTCGCCGCCTACAAGTTCACGCCACGCTTCGAAGGCATCGCACGGCTCGACTACATCAACAACAGGAAAAACGGCGGCGGCCTGCTCGGCTACACCTTCTCTGACGACCGCAACGGCATCGGCCCGGGTTATGTTGGCGACGGCGCCGGCGGCTGGACGGTGGCCGACCCCGAGCGCGGCGCAAACCGCATGGCGCTTTCATTCGGCGTGGGCTATCTTTTCAACGCCTACACCACGTTCAAGGCCGAGTACCGGCTCGACCGCGCCAACCAGGCCGTCTTCATCGACGCGAAAGACGGCAGCTACAGCAAGTCCAACCACCTGCTCGGCGCTTCGATGGTGCTGAGCTTCTGACGACCATGGCCACCACCAGCAAAGCCGCACCGATCGACTGGCACGCGCGTGCCGCCGAGCTTCAAATCGACGGCCGCGCGCTGATCGGCGGCCGGCGTGTGGCGGCGGCGTCGGGCGAGACCTTCGACTGCATCTCGCCGATCGACGCTCGTTTGCTGGCGAAGGTGGCACGCGGGGGCGCGGCCGACATCGATTCGGCCGTGGTTTCGGCCCGCCAGGCCTTCGCCGATGGCCGCTGGTCGGGCAAACCGCCGGCAGCGCGCAAGAAGGTGCTGCAGCGTTTTTCCGAGCTCATCCTCGGCGCGAAGGAAGAACTCGCGCTGCTCGAAACGCTCGACATGGGCAAGCCGATCCAGTACAGCCTGGCGGTCGACGTGGGCGCCACCGCGCGCTGCATCGCCTGGTATGCCGAGGCGATCGACAAGGTCTACGACGAGATCGCGCCCACGGGCAGCAATGCGCTCGCGCTGATCTCGCGCGAGCCGATGGGCGTGATCGGTACCGTCGTGCCCTGGAACTACCCGATGATCATGGCCGCCTGGAAGCTCGGCCCGGCGCTGGCCACCGGCAACAGTGTGGTGCTCAAGCCGAGCGAGAAGTCACCGCTGACGGCCCTGCGGCTGGCCGAGCTGGCGATCGAAGCCGGTCTGCCCGAAGGGGTGTTCAATGTGGTGCCCGGGTTCGGCGGCGAGGCCGGCGAAGCGTTGGCACTGCACATGGACGTCGACGCAATCGGCTTCACTGGAAGCACCCGCGTCGGCCGCAAGATGCTTGAATACGCGGGGCGCAGCAACCTCAAGCGCGTGTACAACGAGCTCGGTGGCAAGTCGGCCTTCGTCGTGTTCGACGATTTCGCTGACGTGGCGCGCGCCGCGAAAACCGCCGCCGGCAGCCTGTTCTTCAATGCCGGCGAAAGCTGCAACGCGCCATCGCGCGTGTTCGTGCACGAGTCGGTCGCCGACGAGTTCACCGCCATCATCAAATCCGAAGCGCCGAAATACGCGCCCGGCGACCCGCTCGGTGGCAAGGCGCAAATCGGCGCCATCGTCGACGAGACACAGATGCACAGCGTACTCGGCTACATCGAGGCCGGCCGGAGCGAAGGGGCTCGGGTATTGAACGGCGGCAAGCAGGTGATGAGCGAAACCGGCGGCTTCTACATCGAGCCGACCGTCTTCGACGGTGTCACCAACAGCATGCGAATAGCGCGCGAAGAGATCTTCGGGCCGGTGCTGTCGGTGATCCGCTTCAAGACCGAGCTTGAGGCCGTGGCCATGGCCAACGACAGTGCCTACGGCTTGCAGGCCAGCGTCTGGAGCGACAACATCAACCGCGCCCACCGGGTGGCGCGCGCACTGCGCGCCGGCACCGTGCACGTGAACCAGTACGACGAAGACGACATCACCGTGCCTTTCGGCGGCTTCAAACAAAGTGGCAACGGGCGCGACAAATCGCTGCACGCTTTTGAGAAATACACCGAACTGAAGACCACGTGGATCCGCATCGACGCGGAGTGAAAACAAAGAGGCCCCTGCCATGAACCACTCGAAGAACGAACAGTTGATGGCCCGCAAGGCCGCCGCCACACCGCGTGGCGTGGGCGTGATGGGCACGTTCTTCGCCAACCGTGCCGACAACGCCGAGCTGTGGGACGTGGAAGGCCAGCGTTACATCGACTTCGCCGGAGGCATCGCGGTGATGAACACCGGCCACGGCAACCCGAAGGTCGTGGCCGCCATCGCCGAGCAGCTGAAGCGCTTCACGCACACCTGCTACCAGGTCGTGCCCTACGAGAGTTACATCGCGCTGGCCGAGAAACTCAACACACTGACACCGGGCACGCATGCGAAGAAGACCGCGCTGTTCTCGACCGGCGCCGAGGCGATCGAAAACGCGATCAAGATCGCGCGCTCGTACACCAAACGCTCCGGCGTCATCGCCTTCAGCGGTGCATTCCATGGCCGCAGCCTGTTCGCGGTGTCGCTCACCGGCAAGGTGCAGCCCTACAAGGCCGGCTTCGGGCCGTTCGCGCCCGAGGTCTACCACGCGCCCTTCCCTTGCCACTGTGCGAACCTCAGTGAAGTGAAGAAGGCGGTTCAGCACCTGTTCAAGGCCGACATCGAACCGAGCCGCGTTGCTGCCATCGTGTTCGAGCCGGTGCAGGGCGAAGGTGGTTTCAACGTGATCCAGCTCGAAGCCGTGAAGTGGCTGCGCGCGCTGTGTGACGAACACGGCATCGTGCTGATTGCCGACGAGATCCAGACTGGCTTCGGGCGCACTGGCAAGATGTTCGCCATGGAGCATTTCGGCGTCACGGCCGATTTGATGACGATCGCCAAGTCGCTCGCCGGCGGATTGCCGCTCTCGGCCGTGACCGGCCGCGCCGAGATCATGGACGCACCCGCGCCCGGTGGCCTGGGCGGCACTTACGCCGGCAACCCGCTGGCGATTGCAGCAGCGCACGCCGTCATCGACGTGATGGCAGAGGAACGTTTGCCAGAACGCGGCCAGATGCTCGGCGACCGGCTCAAGGCGGTGCTCGAATCATTGCGCATCGAAGTGCCGCACATCACCGATGTGCGCGGCCTGGGCGCGATGGTCGCGGTCGAATTCAACCAGCCTGGCACCGACACCCCCGATGCCGGCTTCACGAAAGCGATCCAGGCGGAAGCGCTGAAGCGTGGCCTGATCCTGCTGAGCTGCGGGGTCAACGCCAACGTGCTTCGTTTCCTGTTCCCGCTCACCGTGAGCGAAGCAGTGTTCGAAGAGGCGATGGAGATGCTGCGCGGCGCGCTGCGCGCCGCGCGCGGATGAGCCGGGTCGACGACGACACTGTTCAACGCCTGCACGAGACGCTGGCCGCCGCGGGCGTGCACACGCTGATCGCGCAGTTCACCGACATTCACGGCGTGGCCAAAGGCAAGCTGGTGCCGCTGGCGCACCTGGGCACGCTGCTGCGCACCGGCGCAGGCTTCTCGGGCCCGTCGATCGCCGGCACCGGCTTGCCACGCATGGGGCCACGCTCAGAGTACTACGGCCGCGGCGACGCATCGACAGCTCGGCCCTTGCCATGGATGCCGGGTTACGCCCGCATCGCCTGCGACGGCTTCGTGGCCGGCGATCCTTTTGACGCTTGCCCGCGGCAGGTGCTGCGGCGCCAGATCGCGCGGCTGGCCGAGCGTGGCTGGAGCCTGCAGACCGGCATCGAGCCCGAGTTCTTTCTGCTGCGCCGAGGCGCCAGCGGCATCGAACCCGCCGATTCGCTCGACCGCCTCGACAAGCCCTCGTACGACCTGAAAAGCCTGCCGCGCCAGCACGCCCTCCTGGCCGAGCTGGCCGATGGCCTGCGCGGTTGCGGGCTCGATGTCTTCCAGACCGACCACGAAGACGCCCACGGCCAGTACGAAATCAACCTCATGCACGCCGGTGCACTCGAAAGCGCCGATGCGCTGATGCTCTTCAAACAAGCCGCACACGCACTCGCCGAGCGCCACGGCAGCATCTTCTCGATGATGCCCAAGCCGTTTGCCAACCAGCCCGGCAGCGGTTTGCACTTCCACGTGTCGCTTTGGCAAGGCGAGCGCAGCCTGTTCGACGACACGGCCCAGGGCATGCCTGAGCTGCTGCGCCATTGCATCGGCGGTGTGCTCGCACATTCGGCCGCGCTTTGCGCCGTTGCTGCACCCACCGTCAACTCGTACAAGCGGCTCGTCGTCGGTGAATCCTTGTCGGGCACGAGCTGGGCGCCGGCTGTCGTGGCGCACGGCCCGAACAACCGAACCGCGCTGGTCCGCACCCTGCCCGGCCGCTTCGAGTGGCGTTTGCCGGATGCTTCGGCCAACCCCTATCTCGCGACTGCGGCCTTGATCGCGGCCGGGCTCGACGGCATCGATCGCCAACTCGACCCCGGCCCGCCCTGCACCGACGACCTGTTCGAGCGCACGCCGGCCGAGCTGGCCGCACGCGGCATCGGGTTGCTGCCGCAGAGCCTGGGCGAAGCGATCGCCGCGTTCGAGACCGACGCCACCGTGCAAGGCGCGCTCGGTGCCGCGTTGAGTGCCGAGTTCATTCGCCTGAAGCGCACCGAATGGTCGGCCTACGCGCGCCACGTGAGTGCCTGGGAACTGGAGCGTTATGCCGACGTCTTCTGAGGCCCATCCGGGCCTCTTGCGCCGCCGTCGCAGACGATGAGCGCCCTCGCCGTTCCCTGGCTCGCATACCTCAGCCTGGCCGCCAGCATGGCGTTGGTGGGCAGCTACGTCGGTCTGTCGAAGGTGCTGGTGCTCGTGTACCCGATCTTCCTGCTGGCCTTGCTGCGCTTCTGCATTGCCGCAGTCGCGATGGCGGGCTGGGTGCGGCGTGGTGCCCTCGAAGCACCACTGAGCCGGCACGACCGCTGGCTGCTGTTCTTTGAATCGTTCTTCGGCAACTTCCTGTTCTCGATCTGCATGCTGTTCGGCGTGTCGATGAGTTCGGCACTGGCAGCCGGTGTGATCATGGCCGGCATCCCGGCGGCCGTCGCGTTGATGTCGCGCGTGTTCCTGAACGAGCGCATCTCGGGCCGCGTGATGCTCGGCATTGCCTGTGCGGTGGGTGGCATTGCGCTCGTTTCGCTGACGAAGCACAGCAGCCCTGCGGGTGGCAGTTCTCTTGTCGGCAACCTGCTGCTGATCGGCGCCGTGCTCTGCGAAGCAAGCTACGTGGTGATGGGAAAGAAGCTCACCGGCAACGTGAGCCCGAAACGCATCAGCGCGCTGATCAACCTTTGGGGCCTGGCGCTCGTGTTGCCGTTCGGCCTGTGGCAAGCACTCGGCTTCGACTTCGGCAGCGTGGCTGCGGGCTCGTGGTGGCTGCTGCTGTTCTATTCGATCGCGGCCAGCATGGTCACCGTGTGGCTGTGGATGACCGGGCTGCGGCATGTGCCGGCCGCGAAGGCCGGCATCTTCACCGTGCTGCTGCCGGTGAGCGCGGCCGCGGTGGGCGTGCTGGTGCTGGGCGAGAAGTTCAGCGCAGCGCAGGCGGCGGCATTCGCGCTGGCCCTGACCGGTGTCTTGCTCGCGACCTGGCCTCACGCCAGTGCAGGTGTCGGCGCCGGGGCGCCCGCAAGCTGAGACACGGTCGCCGGGTCGTCGCCCCTGAAGCGGTGGTCCGACCACACCTGGCGCCAGTGGCGCGCACCAGGCAGGCCGTTGCGCAGGCCCAGCAGGTGGCGCGACACGTGCGACCAGGGCTCGCCTCGGCCGGCCACCGAATGCATGTAGTCGACCATCGCCGCTTCGATGGCATCACGGTCGGGCGCCTGCGTCGCCTGCCCGAAGAAGCGCGCATCCCAGTCGGCCATCAGCCAAGGGTGGTGGTAGGCCTCGCGGCCGAGCATCACGCCGTCGACGAACCCGAGCTGTTCCTCGATCTGCGCGTTCGTCTTCACGCCGCCGTTGAGCACGATGGTGAGCCCGGGAAAGTCGCGCTTGAGCCGGTGCACGGTCTCGTAGCGCAGCGGCGGCAGCTCGCGGTTCTCTTTCGGGCTGATGCCCTTCAGCCAGGCGTTGCGCGCATGCACGATGAAAACTTCGCAACCAGCCTGCGCCACCGTGCCGACGAAATCGCGCACGAACGCGTAGCTCTCGGTGCGGTCGATGCCGATGCGGTGTTTCACCGTCACCGGCAACGAGACCGCATCACGCATCGCTTTCACGCCGTCGGCCACGAGCTGCGGCTCGGCCATCAGGCAGGCGCCAAAAGCGCCCCGCTGCACGCGCTCGCTCGGGCAGCCACAGTTCAGGTTCACCTCGTCGTAGCCCCACTGCTGCGCGAGCTTCGCGCACAGCGCCAGATCGGCCGGCTCGCTGCCACCGAGCTGCAGCGCGACCGGGTGTTCTTCGGCGTTGAAATCGAGGTGGCGTGGCACGTTGCCGTGCAGCAAGGCGCCGGTCGTCACCATCTCGGTGTACAGGCGCGTGTGGCGCGTGAGCAAGCGGTGGAAAAAGCGGCAATGCCGGTCGGTCCAGTCCATCATCGGGGCAACACTCAGTCGCCATGAGGCGCGCGGCAGGTTCGATTGCATGAGGTGGGTCGGGTTCAACCCGACATTGGAACAGATCGACGCTCAGGCCCGGTGCAGCAACCACTCCTGCAATTCCAGCATCGCCGCTTCGAAGCCCAGAGCGTCGTCGGCGCGGTGCACAGACCCCGACTCAGTGCAGCTTCACATGCGGTTCGGTGCGCCGCGTGATGAGCCTGGACAGCGTTTCCAGCGACACCTTGGCCACGCCGTGCAGGGCGAGTTCGTGCATTTTGTAGAGCGAGAGGTACATCAGCCGCGCGAAGTAGCCTTCGACCATCAGGCTGCCGCCGATCAGCCCTCCCATCATGTTGCCCACGGTACTGAACTCGCCCAGCGACACCAGCGAGCCGAAATCGCGGTAGCGGTAGTCGCGCAGCGGCTTGCCCGCCAGCCGGCGCCGAATCTGCCCGACCATGTGTGAAGCCTGCTGGTGCGCAGCCTGGGCGCGCGGCGGCACGAACGCTGCTCTCTTGCCGCCATCGGTCATCGCTGCCGGCGCTTCGGGCCAGGGGCAGGCGGCGCAGTCGCCCATCGCGAAGATGTTTTCGTCGAGCGTGGTCTGCAGCGTGGTCTTCACGAGCAACTGGTTGATGCGGTTCGCCTCCAGACCGTCGAGCGCCTTCAGGAATTCCGGCGCCTTGATGCCCGCCGCCCAGACCACCAGTTCGGCCGGAATCACACGGCCGTCGGCCAGGCGCACGCCGCCGGCCAGCACCTCGGCCACCTTGGCGTTCGTGTGCACCACCACGCCGAGCTTGCGCAACAAGCCTTCGGTTGCTTCCGAAAGGCGCTCGGGCAAGGCCGGCAGCACCCGGCCCGCCGCTTCGATCAGGTTCAGGCGAATGTCGCGTTCCGGGTCGATGCGGTCGAGGCCAAAGGCCACCACCTCTCGCGTGGTGCGGTGCAGTTCGGCTGACAGTTCCACGCCCGTCGCGCCGGCCCCGATGATCGCCACCTGCAACTGGTGCGGCAACAGTGGCTCGGCTTGCGCGTGGGCGCGAATGCAGGCGTTGACCAGGCGCTGGTTGAAACGCCGCGCGTCGCTGGCGGTCTCGAGCTTGAGCGCATGCTCAGCAACACCCGGCGTGCCGAAGTCGTTGCTCTGGCTGCCGACAGCGATGACCAGCGTGTCGTACGGAATACTGCCTGGCGGCGTGACCTGCTTGCCTTCGTCGTCAAAGAACGCCGCAACCATGATCTCGCGGCGCGTGCGGTCCAGGCCGGTCATTTCGCCGACGCGGTAGCGAAAATGGTGCCAATGCGACTGCGACAGGTAGTCGACCTCGTGCAGGCCCATGTCCATGCTGCCGGCCGCGATCTCGTGCAGCTTGGGCTTCCAGATGTGCGTGCGGGTGCGGTCAACCAGCGTGATCTCGGCGTGGCCCTTTTTGCCCAGCGTGTTGCCGAGGGTGGTGGCCAGTTCCAGCCCGCCGGCGCCACCGCCCACGATGACGATCTGATGCCGGCCGGAACGCGGGGCGGAGGGCTGGCGAGTCGGGATGGGTGTCATGCGGGTCTCATGCGGAATCGCGCCAGCATACCCACATTTGTCAGCCTGTCCGCACACGCCAGACGCGGCGGGCAGCGTTGGCGGCTTGCGATAATCACGGCGATGAGCACAAACCCCGCCTCGAGCATTGCCACCCAGGTGCTGCGCCCCCACACGCCGCTGCCGGCCTACTACGAAGACGAAGCCGCCCGCGAGCTCTACCTGCGTCGCATCTTCGACAGCACCGCATCCGACTACGACCGCATCGAGCGTGTGCTTGCGTTCGGCTCCGGGCGCTGGTACCGCCATCAGGCGTTGAAGCGCGCGCACCTGGCCGCCGGGGCCGAGGTGCTCGACGTCGGCATCGGCACCGGCCTGGTGGCGCGCGAGGCGCTGGCGTTGATCGGCGCGCAAGGGCGGCTGGTCGGCGTCGACCCGAGCCCCGGCATGTTGGGCGAAGTGGCATTGCCGGGTGTCGAACTGGTTTGCGGGCGGGCCGAGGCGCTGCCGCGCGAAAACGCCAGCAGCGACTTCGTCAGCATGGGCTATGCGCTGCGCCACATCACCGACGTGGGCGCAGCCTTCGCCGAGTTCCACCGTGTGCTGCGGCCGGGCGGCCGCCTGCTGGTGCTCGAGATCACCAAACCTGCCGGGCGCGTGGGCACCTCGGTACTCAAGGCCTACATGCGCGCGCTCGTGCCGATGATTGCCGCGCTCGTAGCACGCCAGCGCGACACCGCCGAACTGTGGCGTTATTACTGGGACACGATCGAGAGCTGCATCCCGCCGGACGCGGTGCTGGCCGCGCTGCGCGCCGCCGGCTTCGAGAACGTGCAACGCCATGTCGAACTCGGCGTCTTCTCCGAGTACACCGCTGTCAGACCCGCTTGATCGCCCCGACCGCCATGACACCTCACACCACCCCTGTCGGCGAGCCTTCTGAAGAAAACTGCGACGTACTCGTGATCGGTGGCGGCCCCGCCGGCTCGACCATCGCCGCGCTGCTGGCCACTCAAGGCCGAGATGTGATGCTGCTCGAAAAATCGCAGCACCCGCGCTTTCACATCGGCGAGTCTCTGCTGCCGTGCAACGTCGAGCTGTTCGAGCGCCTGGGCGTAAAAGAGCAGGTCGACAAGATCGGCATGCCGAAGTTCGGCATCGAATTCGTCTCGCCCGACCACGAGCACCGCAGCGCGGTCGAGTTTGCCGAAGCCTGGGACAAAACGAAGCCGTCGGCGTGGCAGGTGCGGCGCTCCGAACTCGACGAGTTGCTGTTCCGCCATGCGGCCACCCGAGGCGCGAAAACCCTCGAAGGCTGCCGCGTTCGCGAGGTCGAGTTTGATGCCGATGGCGCCAATGTGCAGGCCGAACTCGATGACGGCACGCGCCGCCGCTGGCGCGCCCGCTTCGTCGTCGACGCATCAGGGCGCGACACGTTCATCGCCAACAAGCTGCGCTGCAAGGAAAAGAACCCCAAGCACAACAGCTCGGCGCTGTTCGGCCACTACACCAATGCACGCCGCCTTCCCGGCAAGATGGAAGGCAACATCAGCATCATGTGGTTCCAGCACGGCTGGTTCTGGTTCATTCCGCTGGCCGACGGCACGACCAGCGTCGGCGCGGTCTGTTGGCCCTACTACCTGAAGTCGCGCAACAAGCCGCTGCCGCAGTTCTTCGACGACACAGTGGCGCTGTGCCCCGAGTTGGCCGACCGGCTGAAAGACGCCACGCGCGTCGACGACGCGGTGCACGCGACCGGCAACTACTCGTACAGCGCCACCCACTCCAGCGGCGAACGTTACCTGTTGCTCGGCGATGCCTTCACCTTCATCGACCCGATGTTCTCGTCGGGCGTCTACCTTGCGATGACGGGTGCCTTCGAAGGCGCCGACGTGGTGGCGACCACCCTCGACCGCCCGACCGAGGCAGCGCGGGCTCGCAAGCGCTTCGACGCGATGATGAAAAAGGGGCCGAAGGAATATTCGTGGTTCATCACGCGCGTGACCAACCCGACGATCCGCCAGCTCTTCATGTACCCGATCAACCCGCTGCGGGTGAAGGAAGCGCTGATGTCGCTTCTGGCCGGTGACCTGTACGGCAAGAGTCCGATCCAGCCTTCGCTGTGGGCGCTGAAAGGCATCTACTACATGATCTCGATCGCCAACCTGCGCCGCAGCTACCGCGGCTGGCGCGCGCGCCCAAAGAACATCAGCGACATGGGGCTGCTCGCCGACGAAAACGTGCAGGTCATCAAGTAGACCTGCGGCAGCGCCACTCGCAGCGTCAGGCGCGTGCCGCTGCGTTGGCAATGCCCGACACGAATCGCGGCCACAGCTCGACCGGCAGGTCGTGGCCCATGCCTTCGATCACATCGATGTTCGCGCCGGCAATCTTCTGCGCCAGGTCGTGGCCTGCCGCCACCGGCACGAGCGGGTCGGCCTGCCCATGAATCACCTGCGTGGGCACCTTGATCTGCGAGAGCAGCTTCGAGCGGTTGCCGTCTGCCGCGATCGCCACCATTTGGCGCGCCGTGCCCTGCGGCCGGTACGAGCGCCGCACCGAAACCCCCAAGCGCTCGTTCAGGTAGGCGTCGCTGGCCGGGTAACCCGGGCTGCCGATCAGCTTGTACAGGCGCACGTAATGGGCGATCACGCTTTCGATGTCGCTCGGGTTCTCGGGCCGCGAGATCAGCGCGCTGCGCACCTTCAGCGTCGGCCCGGGCAGGCGGCGTGAGCCGCTGCTGGTCATCATCAGGGTCAGGCTCTTCACCCGCGCCGGGTGCCGCACCGCAAGCTGCTGCGCGATCATGCCGCCCATCGAGGCGCCGCACACGTGTGCGCTCTGGATGCCCAGCGCGTCGAGCAGGCCGGCCGTGTCGTCAGCCATGTCGGCCACGGTGTAGGGGCCGCTCACCTTCAAGCCGACCGCGTACTTGATCGAATCGATCGCGAGGTTGGGAACGCCGAGGTGGTCGTAACGCTGGCTCAGGCCGATGTCGCGGTTGTCGAAACGAATCACGCGAAAACCTCGTGCCACCAGGCTGGCAACGAACTCGGTGTGCCAGGCCACGAGCTGCATGCCCAGGCCCATGATGAGCAGCAGCGGCTCGCCGCTGACCGGGCCGTGGTCTTCGACTTCGAGCTGCACGCCGTTGGCTGAAATCTGCATGGGTCAGTTGCTTGAGGTGGAGCTTGGGGTGGAAAGGTCGGGGTGGCCGGTGCGAAAGAAGTGGCGCCGGCCGCCGTGCGGCTCGAACGGCTTCCAGTGGCCGGGCGCTTGCGCGAGGCGGTCGGCCACCGCATAGAGCGCGAGCGGGTTCATGCCCATGCCGACGTGGCTGGCCTGCACTTCGATGTTTTCCGTCAGCGCAGTCTTCGGGTTCAGGCTGCAGCGCCACGAGACGATGCCGTCGGTGCGTGAATAGATCGATGTGGTGGGCACGGGCGGTGGCGTGCGCAGGCGTTCGATCATCGCGGCGTCGTGCGCCTTCTGGCCGCTCAGCAATTCGAAGATGCGCCAAGCGTTGGTGGCGCGCGGGTGGCCGCTGAAAGGTGTGCCGAGCGTGACCACACAGCGGGCGTGCTGGGGCAACTGCTTCGCCATCTCTCTGGCGTAGAGCCCGCCGAGGCTCCAGCCGATCAGGCTGACCGGCTGGCCGTGCTGTTCCGCAAGCGCACGCACATCGGCAGCGCACTTCTTCAGCACACCGTCGCGCGGGCCGAAGTTGAAGCCCTGGCCCCAGGCCTTGGTGGCGTAGCCCAAGCTGTCGAGGAAGTTGCGCAGCGGAATCGTGGTGAAGTCGTTGGCGCCCATGCCGGGGAACACCAGCACCGGGTGGCCGTCGCCGCGCGGCAGGCGGCGCAACCAGGGCGTGGCAGCGAACATCGCCGCCAGTTCCCAGGGCGCTCGTCCTTCGAGCATCATCAGGAAGGCACTCGGCGGGCGCAGATCGTCGTCGGCGTGGGCTGCTGGAGCTGCTTTGCGCGTTCTCGGCATGCGTGGAAACGGGGCGGGTTCGATCAGGGGATGTTAGCGGCGGGCCCGCGTTTTCTTTGGAGCGCTTGCCCTAGGCGCCGGTGTCGCGTTCGCGACAACTTTGGCTGCCTTTTTCCCAGGTGCTTTGCGCGCCACGGTCTTCTTCGCCGCTGCCACAGGCTTGGGCGCGGCCTTCTTCGCTGCCCCGCGTTTTGCTGCAGCCTTCTTCGCCGCCAGTCCGGCGGGCTCAGGCGCTGCGGCGGGCTCGACCACCCCACTGGCCGGCAGCGCCTGGAACTCGTCGAACGCGGCCTGCACGTGGCGCGCGAGCTCTGTCACTTCGGGCATGGCTTCGCCACACGCGATCAGACCGAATTCGAGCGACTCGTTGTAGGTCTGCACCGTGATGTTGAGCGCAACGCCATGCACGACGATCGAGGTCGGGTAGTTGGTCAACATCTTCGCCCCGGCCATGTACAGCGGCACGGTCGGGCCGGGCACGTTCGAGATGGTCACGTTGGCGATGGCCGGCAAGCGGTCGGCCACACGCGCCTTGGCGTACAGGTTGCCCAGCGACTCCATCAACCAGGGCACGCCGAGCGAAGGGAAGTCGGTCGGCATCAGGCTCTTCATCGCGCCCAGGTTGGATTTCATCGCGGCGGTGGCGGCCAGCACATGCGCCAGGCGCTTGGCCGGGTCGGCGATGTGCGTGCCCAGGCTCACCACCGTCATCGTGGCCTGGTTGTTGGACGAGGTGTCGCCCTTGGCGCGCGTGGAGACCGGCACGCCGGCCACGAGCGACTTGCGCGGCAGCGGCCCGTGCTTCAGGAAGTGGCGCCGCAACGCGCCGCTGCAGACCATCAATACCGCGTCGTTCAGGCTCGCCTTGTGTCTGCGGCGCGTGGCGTTCAACGCGGCCAGCGGCAGGCTGATGGACGCGAACGCGCGGGTCGCCGAGACGGTGGTGTTGAGCCGGGTGCGTGGTGCCAATGCGAGGTTGCTGACGCTCTTGCCACGCGCCGCTGCGCCCTGCCCTTTGACGCGGGCCATCATGGACGCCATGGTGCCGCTGGCCGTGTCGCCCACTTTCTGGGTGGCCATCTGCGACAGCACACCCACGGTGCCCGGAATCGCCTTCACCGCATCGAGCACCAACCCTGCCTGGTTGCCCAGCACGCCGCGCAGCATGTCGGCCAGGCCGAGTTCGCGCCGGACCTTGCCCTGGCGCTGCTGGTCGACCTCGCGCCCTTCCGGGCTGAGATCGAGGATGGCCTGGCCGAGCGCCACGGCAGCCTGGCCGTCGACGGCAGCGTGGTGCAGTTGGGTGTACATCGCGAAGCGCTTCGTGCCGGCGGGGCCGTCGGCCAGGCCATCGAAGACATGAAACTTCCACAGCGGCCGGCTGCGGTCGAGCAGCACGGCGTGCAGCCGGCCGACCTGCGCTTCGAGTTCGGCCTGGCCGCTGCCCTTCGGCAGCGTGATGCCGACGATGTGCTTGTCGAGATCAGGCTCGTCGTCGACCCAGGTCGGGTTGCTCAGGTTGAGCGGCATCTTGACGAGCTTCTGGCGCAGCGCGGGCGCCAGCACCAGTCGCTCGGCCATGTGCCGGCGCATGTCGGCGACGAAGCTTCCTTTGTAGTCGGCCGGCAGCTCGAAGTTGTGGAGCGCGCCCACGTGCATCGGCATCTGCGGGGTTTCGAGGTGCAAAAAGCTGGCGTCAAGGCCCGGGAGTTGTTTCATGCGACGTGCCTCGGCAGTGTTGGGCCGATGCTAAGGCGCTACTTTCGTGTCGGGCTGAGGGGAAGCCCTGTCCGCTCAGAGTGTGAGAGTTTCTCGGCCTTCGGTATTCAGGTGCTCGTGGGAGGGTTTCGAGCGCCAGGGCATGTCAATTTCCGGACGCAAAGTTCGCGAAGAAGCGCAAAGGACGCCAAGAAAAGACAAGTTCTTCTTTGCGAACTTCAACCTTTGCGTCCTTTGCGTCCGGTCATCTCTGCCGAGGCCTCGACACCTCGCATGCAGGGGAAAATTCTCAAGCTCTCAGGCCTTTGACGTGCGCAGCGCCACCGCTTCGTTCGCTGCCAGCGCGGTGAGCACGAGCGCGCCGCCGCCGAGCACGTGCATTGCAGGCGCTTCGTTCGCACCCAGCCAGGCCCAGGCCACGCCGAAGACCACTTCCAGCAGCGCGAGCAGCGAAACCTCGGGGGCGCTGAGATGGCGCGCGACCGAAACCGCGATCAGGCACGGGATCGCGAGCTGTACCGCCCCCAACAAGGCAAGCAGGCCCAGGTCATGCAGCGATGCGGCAAAAGGCAGCGCGAGCGGCAAGGTGAGCAAGGCCGAGATCACAGCGCCGAGCAGCACGGCCGGCAACAGGTCGATACCGGCCGCATTGCGGTTGTGCTGGATCACGGTCCAGTTCACCGCCGCGGCCATCGGCACCGCCAGCGCGACCGCGGTGCCGAGCAGGTGCTGTGGGCCGCCGCCGCTCACCTCACGTGCATACATCCACACGATGCCGATGCCCGCAACCACGATCGCGGCCCAGGTGCGCGTGGCCAGCCGGTGGCCGAGAAAGAAGCGCGCGACCAGCGCGGTGAGCAGCGGCGAGATGGCCATCGTCACCAGCACGTTGGCCACCGTCGTCATCATCAACGCGACCATGAAAGCCGTGAACATCACGCTCCAGCACAGGCCGGACAGCCAGAGCGTTCTGCCACCTGCACGCAGCGACCCAAGCAGCGCATCGCGCCCGCGCAGGGCGGGCAGCAGCACCGCCAGCGTGAGGACGGTGAAGGCGCTGCGCCAGAACGTGACTTCGAAGCTGCGCGCCGCTTCGAGATGGCGTGTGACAACACCCGCGATGCTCCACATCAACGTGACGGCGATCATCGTGAGCACGGCGCGGCGGTGGGTCATGACAGCACCTCGTCTGCGGTGTACCGCAGCCGATCCCCCGGCGGGATGGGCCTTGCGTGGGGCGGCCCGGCGCGGCGGCCCGCGTCCAACCTGCAGCCGGCAGGATCAGGGGGCTTCAATAGTCGCCGCCCGCACTGCCCGGTGCGAGGTTGTCGAACTTCGTCAGCGGCTTGTTGAAGAACAGCTTCACCGTGCCCGTGGGCCCGTTGCGCTGCTTGCCGATGATGATCTCGGCGACACCCGGCTCCTTGCTGGCTTCCTTGGTGTAGTAGTCATCGCGGTAGATGAACATGATCACGTCGGCGTCTTGTTCGATCGCGCCCGACTCGCGCAGGTCGCTCATCATCGGGCGCTTGTCGGTGCGGGTCTCGACACTGCGGTTGAGCTGCGAGAGTGCGAGCACCGGGCACTTCAGTTCCTTGGCCAGAGACTTCAGGCCGCGCGAGATCTCGCCGATCACGGTGGCGCGGTTTTCGTCGCTGCTGCCGCCACTGCCGCTCATCAACTGCAGGTAGTCGACCACGATCATGCCGAGCTGGCCGCACTGGCGCGCCTGGCGCCGGGCCCGTGCCCGCACTTCGGTGGGCGTGAGCGCCGAGCTTTCGTCGATGAACATGCTGACGCTGCCGAGCTTCTCGACCGCTTCCGACAAACGGCCCCACTCGTCGTCTTTCAGCCGACCGGTGCGCAAGTTGCTCTGGTCGATGCGGCCAAGAGAACCGACGAGCCGCAGCGCCAGTTGCGCCGCGCCCATTTCCATCGAGAACACGACGACCGGCAGGCCTTCGCTCACCGCCACGTGTTCGGCGATGTTGAGTGCGAACGCGGTCTTGCCCATCGACGGGCGCGCCGCGAGCACGATCAGGTCACCGGGCTGGAAGCCCGAGGTCATGCGGTCGAGGTCGAAGTAGCCGGTGCGCACGCCGGTCACGTCTTCGGCACCGTTCTCGTGCAGCTCGGTCACGCGATCGAGCAAGGCCACCACCAGCGAGTCCATGCTCTGGAAACCCTGCTGCGATTTGGAGCCTTCCTCGCCGATGCGAAAGATCTTGCCTTCGGCTTCGTCGAGAATTTCAGAGACCGGGCGGCCCTGCGGGTTGAAAGCGCTGGTGGCGATCTCGTCACTGGCAGCCACGAGCTTGCGCAGCACCGCGCGCTCGCGCACGATTTCGGCGTAGCGCCGCATGTTGGCCGCACTCGGCACGCTCTGCGCCAGCGCGTTCAGGTAGACCAGACCACCACAATCGTCGGCCTTGCCCAGGCTTTGCAACTGCTCGAAGACGGTGATCACGTCGGCCGGTTTGGTCGCGCTGATCAGGCTGCCGATGGCCGCGTAGATGAGGCGGTGCTCGAAACGGTAGAAGTCGCTGTCGACGAGCAGGTCGCCGGCACGGTCCCAGGCGCTGTTGTCGAGCAGCAAGCCGCCCAGCACGCTTTGTTCGGCCTCGACCGAGTGCGGCGGGATGCGCAGCTTCGAGACCTCGTCGTCGGGACGAGTCGCGTTGGAATCTCGAAAAGGGAAGACGGCCGACATCGATTGATCCTATGAACACAGACGCAAATCGCGTACCGGGATGAACCCGCTGTGGGCAACCATGTGCATAACCCGGTGGAAACCGGAGGAAAACTGCCGGCCCAATGAGAAAGGGCCGGCTTGGCCGGCCCTACATCAGACTTCAGCGGCGAGCTTTAGTCCGTTTCGCCCATCACGACGACCTTCACTTCGACAACCACATCGGTGTGCGGCGAGACGCTCACCGTGTGCTCGCCCACGACCTTCAGCGGGCCGTTCGGCAGGCGCACTTGCGACTTCAGAATCTTGAAGTCGATGCGCGTCAGAGCGTCGGCGATGTCGGCGTTCGTGACCGAGCCGAACAAACGACCGTCCACACCCGCTTTTTGCGTGATGTGCACCGTGCGGCCGCTCATCTTCTCGCCCAGCGCATTGGCCGTGGCGAGCTTTTCGGCGGCGGCCTTTTCGAGCTCGGCGCGGCGGGCTTCGAATTCCTTGATCGCCGATTCGGTGGCACGGCGGGCCGCGCGCTGCGGGATCAGGAAGTTTCGTGCGTAGCCGTCCTTGACCTTGACGACGTCGCCCAGGTTGCCGAGGTTGGCGACTTTTTCCAGCAGGATGATTTGCATGTGGTGCTCCTCAGACCTTGTGCTGGTCGCTGTACGGCAGCATCGCCAGGAAACGCGCGCGCTTGATGCACGTCGTCAGCTGGCGCTGGAAGAACGCGCGCGTGCCGGTCAGGCGGGCGGGCGTGATCTTGCCGTTTTCACCGATGAAGTCACGCAGGGTGTCGACATCCTTGTAGTCGATCTGCTTGACGCCGGTGACCGTGAAGCGGCAAAAGCGCTTGCGACGGAACAACAGCGATTGGGTATTGCGCTTGGGTTTGCGGTCCTTCGAGAACCGACCTTTACCACGTGGCGGGGGCATATTGACACCTCTTTGCTAATCAAGTCCGGATGCGGACGTATTTCGAACAGTGAGCCCGATTCGATCAATCGAGCTCGGTCACATGGAACACCACTCCGCGGCCGTTGCGTTGCGAACCCAGAAAACCGGCGAAGCCATGTGTGCTTCCCATTTCCAGGCCCGCCACCTGCTGCGTGACCGCCCCGATCGCCCTGGCCTTGATCTCGAAAAAGACCTGCCTGGGTTGGCCGTCTTGCGTGACCTGCGATTCGTGCTTCAAGCTCAAATCGAGGGCGGGCAAACCGGCCGGGGTGTAACGCAACGCGCCTCGCTCGAGCAGTTGTGCGGTCAGAACCAGGCGGTTCATTCAGCGCGGCTGCGAAGCCAGGCCAGCGGCCGACGCGTCTCGCGAACGCGTCAGGCTGCGGATTCCTGGGGTTGTTGTTGCTGGGGCGCCGGCGACTTGCGCGAATCTTCGCGCTCGACCATCTTCATCATGACCGACGGCGCGGTCTCGGCTTCGTCTTTCAGCACCGTCAGGTGGCGAATGACGGCGTCGTTGAAACGGAAGCCCGTCTCCAACTCGGCCAGCACGTCCTTGCCGCACTCGATGTTGATGCACAGGTAGTGCGTCTTGGCGAGCTTCTGGATCATGTAGGCCATCTGGCGACGACCCCAGTCTTCCACGCGGTGCACCTTGCCGCCGCCGGCGGTGATGACACCCTTGTAGCGTTCCAGCATGGCCGGAACCTGTTCGCTTTGATCCGGATGGATCAGCAGCACGATTTCATAGTGACGCATTGAGACTCCTTGTGGTTTCCATCACTGCAAATGCTGCCGCGGGATGCGGCGGCGCGCGAGCTCTGGGTTGGAAGCCACCCCGAAGCGTCAGACCCGGGTGTGGCAAGGCAAGCCGAAGATTATAGCCCGAGACTCAAAGCTGACGGACCTGGCTCAGCCGTGCGGGCCCTCGGCGCCCTTTGGGTAGCGCAGGCGCCGCACGAACTCGCGCTGTTCGCCCGAGGGCGCCGGTGTCAGAAGGCTGACCAGCAGGCAGACCAGGAAACCGACAGGAACGCCAAACACGCCGGCCGAGATCGGCAAGATGCCGAACCACAAGTCGGGCGGCGCCGACACACCGAACAGGCCGCGCAGCCAGGTTTCGTTGCGCACCAGGTAGTAGAGCGTGATCGCCAGACCGCTCAACATGGCAGCGACGGCGCCCCAGCGGTTGGCACGACTCCAGAAGATGCCGAGCACCAGGACCGGGAAGAACGCCGAGGCGGCGATCGAGAACGCCGCCGTCACCAGGAACAGGATGTCGGCCGGCTTTTGTGTCGCCAACGCCGCTGCCGCCAGCGCCGCCACCAGCAGCAGCACCTTCGAGACCGTGACCCGGCGCGTACTCGACGCATGGCGGCCGATCAGCTTGAAGTACAGGTCGTGCGACAGCGCATTCGAGATCGTCAACAACAGGCCGTCGGCCGTCGACAAGGCCGCCGCAAGCCCCCCGGCAGCCACCATGCCCGACACCACGTACGGCAAGCCCGCGATCTCGGGCGTGGCCAGCACCACGAGATCGCTGCCGATGTGAATCTCGCTCAACTGCAGCAGGCCGTCGCGGTTGATGTCGGTCACGGAGACGAGCGCGGCGTCGAGCTTTGACCAGTTGGCGATCCAGGAAGGCAGGCGGTCGAAAGGCAGGCCTACGAGGCCGTTGAGAACCTCGAACTTCACCAGCACCGCCAGTGCCGGCGCAGTCACATACAACACGCCGATGAACAACAGCGACCAGGTCACCGATTCGCGCGCCTCGCGCACCGAAGGCGTGGTGTAGCTGCGCATCAGGATGTGCGGGAGTGCTGCCGTGCCCAACATCAGACAGAACACGAGTGCGATGAAGTTGCGGCGCGATTCGGTGAAGGCCTGGCGCTCTGCCTCAGTGCCGGCCGGGTCTCCAGCAAACTGTTGGGCATGCGGCGGCATGCCCCCGAGCGGCTGGGCGCTCAGCGCATTGCTCGCCTGGGCCCGGCGCCACGCCTCGCGCGCGAGCACCTCGTTCTTGGGCAATGCGGCAAGTGCCTTCTCGGCCAGTTGGATGTCTCGCAGCGGCGCGTTTTCAAGCTTCAACGACTGCACTTGCTGCCGTGCCGCGACACGGTCGACCACCAGCGACTCCGCCACGTTCGTGAGCTTGGCCGCGTAGTCGTCGGCCCGCGCCTTGAACAGCGCGCGGACTTCCAACTCTTTAGGGTCATGCAGCAATTGCTGCTCACGCTCGCTCACCTTGGCGAGTTGCTGGTCCAGCACCAGTTGTGGCACCGGCACCCCTGTCTGCTTGACCGACAGCCACACCACCGGCACCAGGTAGGCGATCACCAGGATGATGTACTGCGCCACCTGGGTCCAGGTGACGGCCCGCATGCCGCCGAGAAAAGAACACACGAGCACGCCGCCCAGGCCGAGGAAGATGCCGATGACGAAGTCGACGCCGGTCAGCATCGTCGTGATCAGGCCCACGCCATAGATCTGGGCCACCAGGTAGACGAAGGAACACAGGATCGCCGCCAGCACGCCAATGAACCTCGGCAGGTCGCCACCGAAGCGTTCGCCCAGAAAATCGGGGATCGTGAACTGGCCGAACTTGCGCAGATAAGGCGCGAGCAACAGCGCGACCAGCACGAACCCGCCGGTCCAGCCCATCACGTAGGCTAGCCCGCCGTAACCCTGCAAATACAGCGTCCCGGCCAGCCCGATGAACGAGGCGGCCGACATCCAGTCGGCGGCGGTCGCCATGCCGTTGTAGATCGCGGGGACACGCCGCCCGGCGACGTAGTATTCGGTCGCATCGGTCGTGCGGCTCACGATGCCGATGCCGGCATAAAGGCCGACCGTGGCCAGCAGAAACACGACACCGACCCAGCGTTTGGGCAAGCCCATCTGCTCCAGCACCGCGACCATCGCCACGAAAACGACGAACCCCAGCGTCGAGCGGATGTAGATCCGGTTCAAACGGTGGCGAAAGGCAGCGCTGTCGTCAGAAGGCCTGGCCATTTCACTCGCTCTCGGCCAGCCCGAATTCGCGGTCAACCCGCGCCATCCAGCGTGCGTAACACCACACCAGCAGCACGTAGATCAGTACCGCGCCTTGCGCTGCCATCCAGAAGCTGAAGCGCCAACCCACCAGCGCAGTGCCGAGTTCGCGGGCGAAAAAACTCGCACCGAAGGTGACGAGCAACCAGGCCGCGAGCAGCAGTGCGGTGATGCGCTGGGTCTTGCGCCAATGGCGGGATTCAGGGCTGACCGACCGAAGCATCGGCCTATTGTGCCGCCCGGCGCCGAACGCACCGCTGTCGTCGGCCCGTTCGGCGGTGTTGCTGGTCCGGAACATTCGCCAAAGCTCACGCTTGCCAGCGTGAAAACCTCCCGTCGAACGCCGTGGCCTGTCGGTGCCCGGCATTACACTCGGGCTGATTTCGTTCAGCCGGCGGTTCCGCCCAATGCATTGTCAAGGCAGGGCTGCGGACCCGGCCGACGATCTCCACCAAAACCTGCGCTGATGACCTCACCGAACGGCCCCGAATCAGAATGGAAGCCCACTCAGGCGGCTCCGTCGCGGGCACCCTCTGCGCCCGAGGCCTGGCAGGCCACGCGTGCGCAGACTTCGTTGGCGACCCAGTTCCTGACCGACGAAGACGACTACCTGGCTCAGGAGAAAAGTGACATCGGGCGCCAGACCGGCACCAACGAGCGGGAGTTGTTCGTTTCCTGTGCCCCGGCCGAGGCCTTGCAGCAGCAGTTCGAACACCTGCACCCGGAATTCATCGCCATCCACGACATCGCGACCAACTCGTCGCGCAAGCTGCTGATCGGCATTGCCGCGGCGAGCGGCCGTGCCATGCAGAAGCTGACGATCCGGCGCCAGGGTTATGGCACGCCGCTGGCCACGCTCGAATTCATCGAACTGCCCACGGCTGACGGTTCGCCGCTGCGGGTCTACTCGACCGAAGTCGACGCCGACACCACGGCCCGCCACGGTCTGGCGCGCATGCTGCTTGGTTTCAGCCGGCTCGGCGTGGTGATGGTCGGCGACCTGCCGCCGCACGCAGTCGCGTCGGCACTCAAACCTCTGCAGGAAGCGATGCTGGCCGGCCCCTGGCCAAATCGGCAGATGCTGCTGTTGCCGTTGGCCTCGGCGAGCACGCTGGTCTCGCAAGGCATGGCGCTGTCGCGCGAGACCGGCGTGAACGTACGCACCACGCCGCTCGTTGCGCGCCCGGCCGACGCTTGGGGTTTCATCAACGGTACCTGGAACCGCCTGCGCGAACAGGCGCAGCCTGACGGCCGCGCGATTCCGGCGCTGGTCAGCACGAGCACTGCGCCAGCCGCGGCGGGAAGCTCGGCAGCCGCCGGCGCTCCTGCGGCCGCGGCACCGACAGCGCAGCCAGCGGCACCCAAGCTGGCGATGCGCCCCATGCCGTCGGTGCCGGCAGCCGGTGCCCGCCCGGCGGTCGCGCCCGAGAACCTGCTCGATCGTTACGTTCATCAACTGATCGAACTCGGTGGCATGGTGAGTTGCTGCATCTTCGACGTGGCCACCGGGCGTGAAGTCACGCATGCCGGCGCCAGCCCCGGTGCGGCCGAGCTGGCCACCCACGGCACCGAATTGCTGGCGGCCATTGGCGCCAGCAGCCGCAAGCTCGGGCTGGGGCACACGCTGCCCGAAGCCGCGATCACGCTCGGTTCGCACCATTTGCTGATCCGCGCGGTGCCGCGTCACCCGGGGCTGGCCTTGCACGCGGTGCTCGACAAGACCCAGGCCAACCTGACGCTGGCCCGCCTGCAAGTGCTGCGGCTCGACTCGGTGTTCGACGAGGCCGGTAGCTGAAGCCACAAGCGGCCGGTGCCGGGCCGCCCCAAGTCGCTTCTTCAGTGCACCACGCGCTCGAAGACGAACTGGCCGGCCTGGAAGTCGACCGGAATCACATCCTTCGGGCCGAAGCGCCCCTCGAGAATCAGTTTCGACACCGGGTTTTCGATCTGCCGCTGGATCGCCCGCTTCAGCGGCCGCGCACCGAACACCGGGTCGAAGCCGGCTTTCGCCAGCTCGGCGAGCGCTCGCGCCGACACGTCAAGCTTCATCTCCATCTTCTCCAGCCGCGCTTCGAGCACCTTGAGCTGAATCTTCGCGATCGCCTGAATGTTCTTTGCGTCGAGCGCGTGGAACACCACGGCCTCGTCGATGCGGTTCAGGAACTCGGGCCGGAAGTGCTGCTTGACCTCGACCCAGACCGCATCGTGAATGGCTTCGCTGCTCTGCCCGGCCATCTGCATGATCTGGTGTGAGCCGAGGTTGCTGGTCATCACGATCACGGTGTTCTTGAAGTCGACGGTGCGGCCCTGGCCATCGGTCAGGCGGCCATCGTCGAGCACCTGCAACAGCACATTGAAGACATCGGGGTGCGCCTTCTCCACTTCGTCGAGCAGCAGCACGCTGTAGGGCTTGCGACGCACCGCTTCGGTCAGGTAACCGCCTTCGTCGTAGCCCACATAACCCGGCGGTGCGCCGATCATGCGCGCGACCGAATGTTTTTCCATGAACTCGCTCATGTCGAGCCGGATCAGGTGCTCTTCGCTGTCGAACAGGAAACCCGCCAGCGCCTTGCACAACTCGGTCTTGCCCACACCCGTGGGGCCGAGGAACAGGAACGAGCTGGTCGGGCGGTTCGGGTCCGACAGGCCCGAGCGCGAGCGGCGAATCGCATTGGCAACCGCAGTGATCGCTTCGTCCTGGCCGACCACCCGCTCGTGCAGCCTGGCTTCCATCTGCAGCAGCTTGTCGCGTTCGCCCTGCATCAGCTTGGACACAGGAATGCCTGTGGAGCGCGCCACGACCTCGGCAATCTCTTCGACGCCGACGGTCGTGCGCAGAAGCTGCGGCCGGCCTTTGGCCGCGCCCTTCTTCGCTTCCTTGGCCTGCGCGTCCTTGAGCGTCTTCTCCAGCTCGGGCAGCTTGCCATACTGCAACTCGGCCACCTTGTTGAAATCGCCTTTGCGCTTCCATTCTTCGATCTCGGTGCGCATGTGGTCGATGTCCTTGCGCACCTGCTCCGAGCCTTGCGCGGCGGCCTTCTCGGCCTTCCAGATTTCTTCGAGGTCGGCCGCTTCACGCTGCACCCTGACGATCTCTTCCTCGATCAGGCCGAGGCGTTTCTTCGACGCCTCGTCTTTTTCGCGCGTGACCGCAGCGCGCTCGATCTGCAACTGGATGATGCGGCGATCGACCTTGTCGATCGCCTCGGGCTTGGAGTCGATCTCGATCTTGACCTTGGCCGCCGCTTCGTCGATCAGGTCGATCGCCTTGTCGGGCAGGAAACGGTCGGTGATGTAGCGGTGGCTCAACTCGGCCGCGGCCACGATCGCCGGGTCGGTGATCTCAACGCCATGGTGAACTTCGTACTTTTCCTGCAAGCCGCGCAGGATCGCAATCGTCGCCTCGACGCTCGGCTCGCCGACCAGCACCTTCTGGAAGCGCCGCTCGAGCGCGGCGTCTTTTTCGACGTACTTGCGGTATTCGTTCAGCGTGGTCGCGCCCACGCAATGCAATTCACCGCGCGCCAGCGCAGGCTTGAGCATGTTGCCGGCGTCGATGGCGCCTTCGGCCTTGCCGGCACCCACCATGGTGTGAATCTCGTCGATGAAGACGATGGTCTGGCCTTCGTCTTGCGCCACTTCCTTCAGAACGCCCTTGAGCCGCTCTTCGAACTCGCCACGGAATTTGGCACCGGCCAGCAGCAGCGCCATGTCGAGCACGAGCACACGCTTGTTCTTCAGCGAATCGGGCACCTCGCCGGCCACGATGCGCTGGGCCAGGCCTTCGACGATGGCGGTCTTGCCCACGCCCGGCTCGCCGATCAACACCGGGTTGTTCTTGGTGCGGCGCTGCAGCACCTGGATCACGCGGCGGATCTCGTCGTCGCGGCCGATCACCGGGTCGAGCTTGCCCTTGCGCGCGCGTTCGGTCAGGTCGAGCGTGTACTTCTTCAATGCTTCGCGCTGGCCTTCGGCTTCGGCGCTGTCGACAGTGGCGCCACCACGCACCGCATCGATCGCGGCTTCGAGCGCCTTGCGCGTGAGGCCGTGGCCCCGCACGATGCCACCCATGTCGGTCTTGGCGTCGGCCAGCGCCAGCAGGAACATCTCGCTCGCAATGAACTGGTCGCCGCGTTTGCCGGCTTCCTTTTCGGTGGCTTGCAGCAGCGCCGTCAGGTCACGGCCGGGTTGCACGACCTGGCCACTGCCCTGCACTTGCGGCAAGCCGTTGATGGCGGTGTCGAGTGCCGTCTTCAGCGCCGCGCTGTTGGCGCCGGCACGATCGAGCAGCGCCTTGGGGCCGTCAGCTTGCGCGAGCATGGCGGCCAGCAGGTGGGCCGGCTCGATGTACGGGTTGTCGCGCGCGACGGCCAGACTCTGGGCGTCGGCCAGCGCTTCCTGGAACTTGGTGGTGAGCTTGTCGATTCGCATGGGGAAAGAACCTCCGGTTGCGATGGACTTGAGGCAATCCGCCGGATTTTCAAGGCGGCAACAGCCGCCTGGCTTGACTCAGCGCAAGGCGCCGCGCAACAGCCAGAACCCGAGCGCGGCGCAGGCGAGTGCGCCGAAAAGGTGGGCCGCCGTGTGCGCCAGCGCGAGCATGATCTGACCGCGCTGCAGCAGGATCAACGACTCGCCCGAGAACGACGAAAAGGTTGTCAGCCCGCCGAGAAACCCGGTCACCAGCAGCAGGCGCAGCAACTCGTCGGGCGAACGCTCGAACCAGGCCAGCGCCACGCCGATCAGCAGACCGCCGACACAGTTGACGAGCAAGGTGCCGAGCGGGAAGCCGGCCCAATGAGCGTTCAGCCACAACCCGGCCAACCAGCGCATGAGCGCCCCCATGGCAGCGCCGACGGCAACGGCCAGCACGTGGGCCCAGGGCAGTGCGCTGGTCACCAATCTCAGGCCTTCGGAGCAGGGGGCAGCGTCGCGTTGCTGGCCGGCAGCCCCCAGCGCGCCACGGCCGCATCGTCGCTGCTGCGCGCATCGACCCAGCGCGCGCCTGCAGGCGTCTGTTCTTTTTTCCAGAACGGTGCCTGGGTCTTCAGGTAGTCCATCAGGAACTCGCAGGCGAGGAAAGCCTGGCCGCGGTGCGCTGAGGTGACCGCAACCATCATGATCTGGTCGAGCGGTTGCAACAGGCCGACGCGGTGGATCACCCGCGCGCCGCGGATGTCGAAGCGCACCTGGGCCTCGTCGATCATGGTTTCGATCGCGCTTTCGGTCATGCCGGGGTAGTGTTCGAGTTCCATCGCGCTGACACCGAGACCGTCGTTGCGGTCACGCACCGTGCCGATGAAGCTGGCGACCGCGCCGACGACCGCATCCTGCGCCCGCAGCGCGGCCACTTCGGCGCCGAGGTCGAAATCCTCGGGCTGCACGGTGACACGCGGCTGCACCATTTCAGCCCCCGGTCACGGGCGGGAAGAACGCCACTTCGGCATCGGCAGGGACCGTCACCTCGTCAGAGCACATCTGGTGGTTCAGCGCGCTGCGCAAGCCCCGGTTGCGGGCCAGCACGGTCGCATAGGCGCCACCGCGCGCGATCAGCGCGTCACGCACGCTGCCCACGGTGGCGTCGGTGGGCACGTCGATGGTTTCGCTCAAACCCAGGGCCTCGCGGATCGAGGCAAAGTAGCGCACGGTGAGTTTCATCAATGCAATTCGTTGAAGGCGAGAAAGCGTACCGCATCGCCGCGCTGGATGGCTTGGCCGCTCGGGTTGTCAACGAGGCCGTCGCCCCAGACCGCCGAGGTCAGCACACCCGAACTCTGGTTCGGGAACAGGTCGAGACCACCGGCCTCGTTGCGGCGCGCGCGCAGGAATTCTCGTCGTTTGTCGGGGCGCGGCCAGTCGAAGTCGGCGCGCAGGCTGGTGTGACCGGGCTGAAGCTCGCTCGCACCCTGCAGGCGCAGCAGCACCGGCCGCACCATCAGCAAGAAGGTGACGAAACTCGACACCGGGTTGCCCGGCAGGCCAATGATGTAGGCGGCTGATCCGTCAGGGCGATCTACTTCGCCGAAGGCCAGCGGCTTGCCCGGCTTCATCGCGATCTGCCAGAGCTCGATGCGGCCCTCGGCCTGCACCGCAGGCCGCAGGTGGTCTTCTTCACCGACCGACACGCCGCCCGACGTGACGATCAGATCGTTGCCCAGTGCCGCGCGGCGCAGCGCGTCTCGCGTGGCGGCCAGGTTGTCGGGCACGATGCCCAGATCGGTGCAGTCGCAACCCATGGCCTGGAGCAGCGCGCGCAGCGTGAAGCGGTTCGAGTTGTAGATGGCGCCGGGCTTGAGCGGCTCGCCCGGCATCACGAGTTCGTCGCCAGTGGAAAACAGCGCGACGCGCGGGCGCCGCATCACTTGCAGTGTGGCGGCGCCCACCGAAGCCGCGAGGCCGAGCGCTTGCGACGTGAGGCGCGCGCCGGCCGCCAGCACGACCTGACCTTGCTGCACATCTTCGCCGCGCCGCCGAATCCACTGGCCCGGCGCTGGTATCACGTCAACGCGCACCGCATCGCCCTGTACGTCGCACTGCTCCTGCATCACCACCGCATCGGCGCCGGCTGGCACTTGTGCGCCGGTGAAGATTCGCGCCGCGGTTCCGGGCTTCAGAGCCTGGCCGACCACGCCGGCGGGAATGCGCTGGCTGACTGGCAACAGCGTGCCCGCAGCCGGCACGTCGGCGCAGCGCATGGCGTAACCGTCCATCGAAGTGTTGTCGGCGGGCGGCACGTCGAGGCCCGAGCGCACGGCTTCAAACAGCACGCGGCCGAGCGCGTCGAAGGTGGAAAGCGCCTGAACTTCAGTCGCCGGCAGCGGCCGGACGGCGGCGAGCAAGCGGCTCAGCGCTTCGTCCAGTGTGAGCATTGGCGGCCGGCTCGGTGAAGGGTGAGATGTACTCATAACGTCCAGAGTTGGCCAACAGGAAATCGGCGACCGCATCGGCGCTGTTGAGGTCGAGCACGGGCAACCCGGTGGGCTGCGGCAACAGCGTAGGCGTGTCGGTACAAACCGCCACGACGAAGGGGTCGTCTGGGTATTGCGCGCGCTGGCCCGTGGACTCGCGCCAGATTTCGATCTTCGGCAGCGCCGCGTGCTTGAAACCTTCGACCAGCACCCAGTCGCACTCGTACAGCTCGTTGATAAGTTGGTGCACGGTGGGCGCGGCCTGCACTTCGAATTCGCGGATCTTCGCCAGCCGCCGGTCGGAGGCGATCACGACCTCGAAAGCGCCCGCTTCCCGGTGTCGCCAGGAGTCCTTGCCTTCGTGGTCGATGTCGAAGGTGTGATGAGCGTGTTTGACGACCGACACGCGCTGCCCCGCCAGCTTCAGCCGGACGATGAGCTTTTCGACCAGCGTGGTCTTGCCCGAACCCGAATACCCGCTGAAACCGATGACCTTCATTCAGGCATTCTGTGCAATGAAGCGCTTGACCGACAAAACGTCGGCAGCCATCTCCACAAAGCGCTTGGGGAGTTGTTCGATGCCGCGCATCGCTGCCGGGCGATCGGGTTCGCGACCGATGGCTTCGACGATCGTCTCGGCGAACTTGGCGGGCAAGGCCGTCTCGAGCACCAGGGTCGGCACGCCCGGCGTCAGGTGTTCGCGCCCGACTTTCAGGCCATCGGCGGTGTGCGTGTCGATGATGGTGCCGAAGCGCGCATGCGTGTCGCGGATCGTCGCCAGGCGGTCGGCGTGCGTGCTGCTGCCGGAGACGAAGCCGTAGTCGCCGATGCGCGCGAACTCCGCCGCCGTCAGGGTGAAGGCGCCGCTGCGATCCAACTCCTGCTTGAACAGGGCGTGGGTGCGCCGCGCGTCGCGGCCGAGCAGGTCGAACACGAAGCGTTCGAAGTTCGAAGCCTTGGAGATATCCATCGACGGGCTCGAGGTCTCGTGCGTTTCAGCACTGCCGCGCACGCGGTAGGTGCCGGTACGGAAGAACTCGTCGAGCACGTTGTTCTCGTTGGTGGCGAGCACGAGTTGGCGGATCGGCAGGCCCATCATCCGCGCCACGTGGCCGGCGCAGATGTTGCCGAAATTGCCGGAAGGCACGGCAAACGTCACCTGCTCGTCGTTGCGTTTGGTGGCCTGGAAGTAGCCGGCGAAGTAGTAGACGACCTGCGCCAGCAAACGGGCCCAGTTGATCGAGTTCACGGTGCCGATGTGATGGGTGCGTTTGAACTCCAGGTCGTTGGACACGGCTTTGACGATGTCCTGGCAATCGTCGAACACGCCCTCGATGGCGATGTTGTGGATGTTCGGGTCTTGCAGGCTGAACATCTGCGCCTGCTGGAACGGGCTCATCCGCCCTTTGGGCGAAAGCATGAAGACGTTGACGCCGGCCTTGCCGCGCATCGCGTACTCGGCAGCGCTGCCGGTATCGCCCGAAGTGGCGCCGAGGATGTTGAGCGTTTGGCGGCGGCGCCCGAGTTCGTACTCGAACAGGTTGCCGAGCAACTGCATCGCCATGTCCTTGAAGGCCAGGGTCGGGCCGTTCGACAACGCTTCAAGGTACACGCCCGGCTCGAGCGGCCGCAGCGGCACGATCTGTTCGCTGCCGAAGACATGCTTCGTGTAGGTCTTCGTGACGAGCGCGCGCAGGTCGGCGGCGGGGATGTCGTCGATGTACAGAGACAGTATCTCGAACGCCAGTTCGTGGTACTTCAGCCCCCGCCAGCGCGTGAGCATGGCGTCACCGATCTTCGGGTAGTGCGCCGGCAGGTACAGGCCGCCGTCGGGCGCCAGCCCTTCGAGCAATATCTCGCAGAAAGCGCGTTCGGTCGGGTCGCCGCGTGTGCTGATGTACTTCAACTCAGTTCTTCCTTGCGGATGCGCACGATCGGAGCCAGCACCGTCGGCAAGGCCTGCATCTGCGCGATGGCTTCGTTCATGCGGCCTTCCACGGTGTCGTGCGTCAGGATGATCACGTCGGTCTGCGCTTCGCCTTCGGCCGACTCTCGCTGCAATAGCGCGTCGATCGAGATGTCGCGCTCGGCCAGGATGCCGGTGATGCGGGCCAGCACGCCGGCCTGGTCGGCCACCTGCAGCCGCAGGTAGTAGGCGGTCACGACTTCGGCAATCGGCAGGATGCGCGTGTCGTGCAACTCGCCCGGCTGGAATGCCAGGTGCGGCACGCGGTGATCGGGGTCAGCGGTGTGCAGCCGTGTGATGTCGACCAGGTCAGCGATCACCGCCGACGCCGTCGGCTCAGAACCCGCGCCCTTGCCGTAGTACAGCGTGGTGCCGACGGCGTCGCCCTGAACCACCACCGCGTTCATCGCGCCTTCGACGTTCGCGATCAGGCGTTTGGCCGGCACCAGTGTCGGGTGCACACGCAGCTCGATGCCTTCGGCGCGACGTTTCGTGATGCCCAGCAGCTTGATGCGGTAGCCGAGCTGCTCGGCATAGCGAATGTCGGCCGCGTTGAGCTTGGTGATGCCTTCGACATGCGCTTTGTCGAACTGCACCGGCGTGCCGAACGCGATGGCGCTCATGATGGTTGCCTTGTGGGCCGCGTCCACGCCTTCGATGTCGAAGGTCGGATCGGCTTCGGCGTAGCCGAGTCGTTGTGCGTCTTTGAGCGCAACGTCGAAGTCGAGCCCCTTCGCGCGCATTTCCGAGAGAATGAAGTTGGTGGTGCCGTTGATGATCCCGGCGATCCATTCGATGCGGTTGGCGGTGAGGCCCTCGCGCAGCGCCTTGATGATCGGAATGCCGCCGGCGACGGCCGCCTCGAAGGCCACGACCACGCCCTTCTCGCGCGCCGCAGCGAAGATTTCGGTACCGTGCACGGCGAGCAGCGCCTTGTTGGCGGTGACCACGTGCTTGCCGGCCGCAATCGCCTCCATCACCAGCGTCTTGGCGATGCCGTAGCCGCCGATCAGCTCGATCACGATGTCGATCTGTGGGTTGGCAATCACGAGCCGGGCGTCGCTGACGACCTGGGCCGAGTCGCCGACGATGGCCTTGGCGCGCGCGGTGTCGAGGTCGGCCACCATCGTGACGCGAATGCCGCGCCCGGCCCGGCGCTGGATCTCTTCCTGGTTGCGCTGCAGCACGTTGAAGGTGCCGCTGCCCACGGTGCCAATGCCCAGCAGGCCTACTTGAATCGGTTTGGCTTCGACGTCGGGTCGTGTTTTCATGGTCATGAATCAGTGCGAGTGGCGCTTGCGGTAGTGCTCGAGGAAACGCGCGATGCGGCCGATGGCTTCGGTCAGGTCGTCGGAATTCGGCAGGAAGACGATGCGGAAGTGGTCCGGCGCTTTCCAGTTGAAGCCGGTGCCCTGCACGATCAGCACCTTTTGTTCCGACAGCAGCTCGTAAGCGAACTGTTGATCGTCGGCAATCGGGTAGACCTTCGGGTCGAGCTTCGGGAACATGTAGAGCGCCGCTTTCGGCTTGACCACGCTGACACCGGGAATCGCGCTCAGCAGTTCGTACGCCAGGTCACGCTGGCGGCACAGCCGGCCGGTCGGCGCGACCAGATCATTGATGCTCTGGTAACCGCCCAGCGCCGTCTGGATCGCCAGTTGCCCCGGTGTGTTCGCGCACAAGCGCAACGACGAAAGCATGTTCAGCCCCTCGATGTAGTCGCGCGCATGGCGTTTTTCGCCCGAGACCACCATCCAGCCGGCACGGTACCCGCAGGAGCGGTAGTTCTTCGACAGGCCGTTGTAGGTCACGAACAGCACGTCGTCGGCCAGCGACGACATGCTGGTGTGCATGTGGCCGTCATACACCGTCTTGTCGTAGATCTCGTCGGCGAAGATCACGAGTTCGTGCTGGCGCGCAAGTTCGATGATCTCGAGCAGCACGCTGTTCGGGTAGAGCGCGCCGGTTGGGTTGTTGGGGTTGATGACGACGATGCCACGCGTGCGCGGCGTGATCTTGGCCTTCATGTCGGCTACGTCGGGCATCCAGTCGGATGCTTCGTCGCACACGTAGTGCACCGGCTTGCCACCCGAGAGGCCGACCACGGCGGTGTACAGCGGGAAGTCGGGGGAAGGAATCAGCACCTCGTCGCCATCATTGAGCAGTGCGCTCATGCTCATCGCGATCAGCTCCGACGCACCGTTGCCGAGGTAGACGTCTTCCAATGCCACGCCGCGCACGCCCTGCTGCTGGGTGCGGTGCACCACCGCCTTGCGCGGCGCGAACAAACCCTTCGAGTCGGTGTAGCCGGCCGCGTGCGGGATGTTGCGGATCATGTCCTGCACGATCTCGTCGGGCGGCTCGAGCCCGAACTCGGCCACGTTGCCGATGTTCAGCTTGATGATCTTGTGGCCCTCTTCCTCCATCTGGCGGGCCTTCTCCAGCACGGGCCCACGGATGTCGTAGGCCACGTTGGCGAGCTTGACTGACTTGACAACGGGTTTCAAAAGAAGCACTCCTGACGCTGGACGGGCTGCAAAACCTACAATTTAACCACAGGGGTTTTGCCGCTCGAGGGCGGCTGGCCCGGCCAGAGCGCCTAACCGGACACCTACGCACCCATGAAACTGCAAGCGGATCGCATCGAAGGCCAGAACGCCATCGCCCGTCACGGCCCTGGCGGGGTGATCGTCAACGGCATCGAGCACCGCAGCAGCGTGCTGGTGCCCTGGATCGGTACCGTCGCCGCGTGGCCTGTTGCCGACTTCGCCGCACTCACAGAAGGTCACTTCGAGATGCTGGCCGAATTGCGGCCCGAGCTCGTGATCTTCGGCTCCGGCAGCAGGATCCGCTTCCCGCGGCCGGCACTTTTGCGCCCGCTGATCGAGCGCCGCATCGGCGTCGAAACCATGGACACGGCCGCAGCCTGCCGCACCTACAACGTGCTGCTCGCCGAAGGCCGCTCGGTGCTGGCGGCGCTCTTGTTCGAGACCGCCGCATCACCCGACGATGGGGGTTGAACCCAGCGTCGGCCGGCGACGCGCAGCGTTTATAATTTGCGGTTAGGCCCGTACCGGTGCCAAAGCAACCAAACAGAATACTCCATGACGCCAGCCCTCAATAAACCTCTCCCGGAATTTGAAGCGCTTGCAACTGGTGGCGTGAAGTTCACGCCTCAGGCATTCGCCGGCAAGATCGTCGTTCTGTACTTCTACCCCAAGGACAACACCCCCGGCTGCACCACCGAAGCCATGCAGTTTCGCGACCACCACAAGGAATTCGTGAAGGCCGGGGCCGTGGTGTTCGGCGTGTCGCGCGACAACATGGCCTCGCACGACAAGTTCAAGCAGAACCTGGAACTGCCGTTCGAGCTGATCGCCGACACTGAAGAAAAGCTCTGCCACATGTTTGGCGTGGTCAAGAACAAGATCATGTACGGCAAGAAGGTCAAGGGCATCGAGCGCAGCACCTTCCTGATCGACGGCACCGGCATGCTGGTCGGTGAGTGGCGCGGCCTGAAGGTCGCCGGCCACGTCGAAGAGGTTCTGAAAGCCGTCAAGGCGATCAAGAAGACCGGCTGAAGCGCCTGGCGCGCGAAGAGGAGGCCGGCTACACGCCGGCCTTTTTTGTTGTTGCGGTCGGTTTCTTCTGAAGGCCGAATGGTCACGCAACTTGTGCATAATCTTTTCATGCCAGCGAACCGCGACGCAAGCATTACCCGAACCAAGCCGCACAGCCGTCTGTGCGGCTTTTTTGTTTCTCAGCCTCCCAAGAAACCTCCATGCCACTGCCCAAGCCGCCTGCCAAACGAGCCTCTTTGCTGACCGCCGCCGACTTCGACTCGCAGTCGGCCCCCCAACCGGGCAAGCGCCCCCAGAAGACACGAGCCGCCGCCGAGCCGACCTCGCCCGCGGTACTCGATTTGTTCGACGGCAGCGGCATGCAGCAGGCCGTCGCAGCCAAACCTGCCCCCGTCGCCCCGGTGATCGCCCCCGTCGTGCGCCGCCCGGTGCCACAGACCCGCGCCCGCAAGCCGCGTGGCACCGGCCCGGCGAGCCTGTTTGTGCTCGACACCAACGTGCTGATGCACGACCCGACCTCGCTGTTCCGCTTCGAGGAACACGACATCTACCTGCCGATGATCACGCTCGAGGAACTCGACGGCCACAAGCGGGGCATGACCGAGGTTTCGCGCAATGCCCGCCAGGTGAGCCGCGAGCTCGACGCGCTGGCCGCCAGCATGCCGAGCCGTGACGCTTCGGGCATGTCCGAAGGCCTGTCGCTGGCCCGCACGGGGCACCGCGAAGCCGGGGGCAAGCTGTTCTTCCAGACCAACCTCATCAATGTCACGCTGCCGGCCGGCCTGCCGCAAGGCAAGGCCGACAACCAGATCCTCGGCGTGGTGCAGGCGCTGCGCGAGCAGCAGCCGGGGCGCGACGTGGTGCTGGTGTCGAAAGACATCAACATGCGCATCAAGGCGCGTGCCCTCGGCCTGCCGGCCGAGGACTACCTGAACGACATGACGCTGGAAGACGGCGACCTGCTGTACACCGGCGTGCTGCCGCTGCCCGCCGACTTCTGGGACAAGCACGGCAAGACGATGGAAAGCTGGCAGCAGGCCGGGCTGACCTACTACCGCATCAGCGGCCCGATGGTCTCGGTGCTGCTGATCAACCAGTTCGTCTTTCTCGAAGCGCCGGGCGCCGCGCCGCTCTACGCCAAGGTCGTCGAGATCACCGGCAAGACCGCGGTGCTGCGCACGCTGAAGGAATACACGCACCAGAAGAACGCCGTGTGGGGCGTGACGGCGCGCAACCGCGAGCAGAACTTCGCGCTCAACCTGCTGATGGACCCGGACTGCGATTTCATCACGCTGACGGGCACAGCCGGCACCGGCAAGACGCTGATGACGCTGGCCGCCGGCCTGAGCCAGGTGATGGACGACCGCCGCTACACAGAAATCATCGTCACCCGCGTGACCGTGCCGGTCGGCGAAGACATCGGCTTCCTGCCGGGCACCGAAGAAGAAAAGATGAGCCCCTGGATGGGCGCGCTCGACGACAACCTCGAGGTGCTGTCCAAGACCGACGGCGCGGCGGGCGAATGGGGCCGCGCCGCCACCAACGACCTGGTGCGCAGCAAGATCAAGATCAAGAGCCTGAACTTCATGCGCGGTCGCACGTTCCTGAACAAGTTCGTCATCATCGACGAGGCCCAGAACCTCACGCCCAAGCAGATGAAGACGCTGATCACGCGCGCTGGGCCGGGCACGAAGATCGTGTGTCTGGGCAACCTGGCGCAGATCGACACGCCGTATCTCACCGAGGGCAGTTCGGGCCTCACCTTCGCTGTCGACCGCTTCAAGGGCTGGCCACATTCCGGCCACGTGACGCTGGCACGCGGCGAGCGTTCGCGGCTGGCCGACTTCGCGTCTGAAGTGCTGTAGCAAGCTGCGAGCGGTGGCGGTCGACCGCCACCGCGTGCGTCGTCAGCCTGCCATCAGGTGCTTCGCGAGCGCGTGATACGCGGGCAGCGTCGTCGGGTCGATGCCCATGTTGCCGGCGATGTGGTGCGAAGCGAAGCGCGCGATCACCATCTCTGCGCTCGGGTCGATGTAGACGCCCTGGCCGTGAATGCCGCGCGCGCAGTACGCACCGTGTTCGTTGTGCGAGACCCACCACATGTTGCGGTAGCTCCAGCCCGGCAAGGTGACGTAGCCTGCCTGTGCGAAGTGCGCCGGGTCGGCGCCGCCGCGAATGTCGGCGCCCGCCGCTGCCGGCACGAGCCGCCTGCCGTTGACCACTCCGTCGTTGCGCATCAGCTCGCCGAAGCGCGCCAAGTCGCGCAGGCAGCAGTTCAGGCCAGCGCCGGCGAACTCGGTGCCGGTGCTGTCGACCATCAGTTCAGCGTCTTGCTCGGCACCAATCTGCGACCAGAACCTCTGCCGCAGCAATTCCCCCAGCGGCACGCCGGTCACGCGGCGCAGGATCCAGCCCAGCACATCGGTGTTGACGGTCTTGTACGCAAACGCTTGGCCGTGCGGCCCGGCCTGGCGCAAGGTGCCCAGGTACTCGTAGAAACTTTGCGGGCCGGCGTAGTCGGCCGGCCTTGAAAGAACGCCACCGGCCCGGCCATGCTGCCAGATCTGTGCATCGGGGTTGGTGTAGTCCTCTGAGTAGTGGATGCTGCTCGTCATGTCGAGCACCTCGCGCAGCCGCGCGTTGCCGAGGCCGCTGCCGGCCAGCTCGGGCAGGTGGTCGCTGACCGGCGCTTGAGGATCGAGCCGCCCTTCGGCGACCAGCGACGCGGCGATGGTGCCGAACAGAGATTTCGTCACCGACCAGGCGATGTGCGGCCGGTGCGAAGCCAAAGCGCCGAAGTAGCGCTCGTGCACGATGCGGCCGCGGTGCAGCACCACGATGCCGTCGGTGTAATTGGCGTCGAGCGACTGCGCCCAGCTCATCGCCTCAGTCCGGCCGATCGGCGTGAACATCACCGCGTCGATGTCGTCGCGTTCTGCGCGTGGCAACGCGCTCACCGGGCCATCGCCACGCGACACACTGGTCGTGGGCACCAGCCGCCGGATGTTCGAGTAGGCCCAGCGCAGCTTCGGGAAGCTGTACATGCCACCGTCGTCGAAGCGCACCTGCAGTTCGGGCGGTGGCGGCGCGCCCTGCATCCAGCCCAGCAGGTTCGGGTCGCTGGCGGCGGCGTTCAGGTGTTCAACGAGAGTGGGTGCGGTCGCGGCGGAATCGGGCATGGTGCCCGCATTCTGGGGCAGCCGCACGCAGCGCGGTTCAGGGCGGCCCGATGAGGTCGGCGATCTGTTGCAGCGCGGCCGGGTCGTCCATGGTCGTCAGGTCGCCCGGGTCGCGCCGCTCGCACACGGCCTGGATCGCACGGCGCAGCATCTTCCCCGAGCGGGTCTTCGGCAGCAGGGTCACGAAGAGCACTCGCGCAGGCCGCGCGAGTGCGCCAAGCTGCTGGTCCACGGTTTTCATGATTTCGCCTTCGAGCCGAAGCCGAGCCGTGGGTTCGGCGCCGAGCGACGAGTCCTTCAACACCACGAACGCCATCGCGACCTGGCCCTTCAGCGCATCGGCCACGCCGACCACGGCCACTTCGGCCACAGCGGCGTGGCTGGAGATGCTCTCTTCGATCTCGCGCGTGCCCAAGCGGTGGCCGGCAACGTTGATCACATCGTCGGTGCGGCCGAGGATGAAGTAGTAACCCTCGGCGTCGCGCAGCGCCCAGTCGAAGGTGTTGTAGCGCTGCGTGCCGGCGAAGTCGCTCCAGTAGGTCTTCACGAAGCGTGCGTCGTCGCGCCACACCGTCTGCATGCAGCCGGGCGGCAGCGGGCCCTCGATGGCCAGCACACCCTTCTGGTTCGGTTCGGTGACTTCCCGCCCGCTCGCCTCGTCGATCAGCTTCACGTCGAAGCCGTACATCGCCACGCCGGGGCTGCCGAACTTGCTCGGCTTCTTCTCGACGCCGTTGGCGATGGTCAGAATCGGCCAGCCCGATTCGGTCTGCCAGTAGTTGTCGATCACGGGCTTGCCCAAGGCACCGGAGATCCATTGCGCGGTCGGCTCGTCGAGCGGCTCGCCAGCGAGGAACAGCGCACGCAGCGAGCTCAGGTCGTACTGGTGCAGGAACTTCTCGTCGTGCCTTTTCAGCACCCGCACCGCGGTCGGCGCGCTGAACATCACGCTCACCTTGTACTTCTCGACCAACTGCCACCAGACGCCCGCGTCGGGCCGGGTCGGCAGGCCTTCGTACAGGATCGTCGCCATGCCGTGGATCAGCGGGCCGTAGACGATGTAGCTGTGGCCCACGACCCATCCGATGTCGCTGGTGGAGAAATAGGTTTCGCCCGGCTCGCCGCAGAAGATGTATTTCATGCTCGCGGCCAGCGCCACCGCGTAGCCGCCGGTGTCGCGCTGCACGCCCTTGGGCTTGCCGGTCGTGCCGCTGGTGTAGAGCGTGTAGCTCGGGTGATCGGAGGCGAGCCAGGCGCAGGGCACGACCCGTCCGAGGTGCTGCTCGCGCAGATTGGCATAACTCTCATCAAGTTCGGCGGCCAGGGCCATCGGCGCCAAGCCGCGGTCGACCATCAATACCCGGGCCGGCTTGTGCGCCGCGAGGCTGATCGCCTCGTCGAGCAGATGTTTGTAGGGCACGATCTTGCCCGAGCGGCTGCCGGCGTCGGCGCTGACGATCAGCGTGGGTTCGGCGTCGTCGATGCGGCTCGCCAGGCTGCCGCTGGCGAAGCCACCGAACACCACGCAGTGGATCGCACCGATGCGCGCACACGCCAGCATCGCAAAGGCGGCCTGCGGAATCATAGGCATGTAGATCAAGACCCGATCGCCTTGCTTCACGCCCAGCGACAGCAGGATGGCCGCCATGCACTGCACTTCGACGTGCAGTTCGCGGAAGCTGTACGCACGCTCTTCATTGGTTTCGGTCGACACATAGACCAGCGCGTTTTGGTCGCCCCGGTCTTTCAGGTGGCGGTCGACGGCGTTGTGGCACAGGTTGGTCTTGCCACCGACGAACCAGTTGGCGAACGGCGGGCGGCCGGTGTCGCAAACCTGGGTGAAGGGCGTGTGCCAGTCGATCAGCGCGGCTTGCTCGGACCAGAACCCGTCGCGGTCGGCCAATGACCTGCGGTGAAACTCGGTATAGCGGGGCGTTGTAGTGGCAGTCATGGTGGCGGCTTGTCTCGTTATGGTGCGGGCGCGAGCGTAAGGTGGCAATCTGTCTCGCAGCTTGCACCCAACAGGGCTCGAACAGATCTCGGGCGGGCCCCGAAGGCCATGTAACCCGCGCTCACATGGCCTGGTCACAACATGAAATGTCGGCGCCAAGTGCCTGTCAACTATGAGGTTTCCTGGTTTGACGCCGTTCGCTGGTTCACGTATCCTGCGCCCGATGCTCCATTTCAGGCCTGCCCTCGCCGCCATCGCCCGACGCAGCCTGTGCCTGGGCGTGTTCGTGCTGTTGGCCACTTCGGCATTGGCAAGCCCTGAGCCGACAGACGGCGTGAGCCGCTACCTGATCGAAAACGGCTTGCTCAACGCACCGGTTTCCAACGAGGCACCGGCGCCCAAGCCCGAGAGCCCGCTCGTCAGCCGTATCCGCGACAAAGCCTCCGACATGGTGCTCACCGCCATGAACTTTCTCGGCGTGCCGTATCGCCGCGGTGGCAGTTCGGCCGAACGCGGATTCGACTGCAGCGGCTTCACGCGGCATGTTTTCGAGATGAGCGTCGGTCTGGTGCTGCCGCGCCGCGTCGACGCGCAAGCCGCCGCACCAGGTTTGATCAAGGTCAAGCGAGAAGAACTCAAACCAGGCGACCTGGTGTTCTTCAACACCTTGAAGCGCACCTTCTCACACGTGGGAATCTACGTCGGCGAGGGCAAGTTCATTCACTCGCCACGCCCTGGCGGCGAGGTGCGGGTGGAAGACATGCGCTTCGCCTATTGGGCCAAGCGCTTCACCGGGGCACGCCGTGCTGAGCAGTCGCTCGCCGCAACCACGCCTGAAACCGGCGTGGCCACACCGGCCACCCCGGTGCTCGTGAGCCACTGACCGGCGAACCGGCCGCGCAGCCGGCCGGGTTGTTCCGCCGCAGGCACAATCCGCCCATGACAGACCGCGTCATTCCTGTTGCCGACCTGCGCTACGCCGCCAGCCTGCCGCGCATTCCGAAGCTCGACACCGTGCCAACAGGCCTGCTCGGCGACACACTCGGCCGGCCGTTGCGCGACCTGCGCATCTCGGTCACCGACCGCTGCAACTTCCGCTGCAGCTACTGCATGCCGAAGGAAGTGTTCGACAAACACTACAACTTCCTGCCGCACGCTTCGCTGCTGAGCTTCGAAGAGATCACGCGCACGGCGAGGCTGTTCGTCGCGCACGGCGTGCGCAAGATTCGCCTGACGGGTGGCGAGCCCTTGCTGCGCAAGAACCTCGAAGTGCTGATCGCGATGCTGAGCGAGCTGCGCACGCCCGAAGGTGAGCCGCTCGACCTGACGCTCACCACCAACGGCTCGGTGCTGGCGCGCAAGGCACAGGCGCTGAAGGACGCCGGGCTGCAGCGCGTGACGGTCAGCCTGGACTCACTCGACGACACGATCTTCCGCCGCATGAACGACGCCGACTTTCCCGTGCACGAAGTGCTCGAAGGCATCGAAGCGGCGCAAAAGGCCGGCTTGGGCCCGATCAAGGTCAACATGGTCGTCAAGCGCGGCACCAACGACTCGCAGATCCTGCCGATGGCGCGCCACTTCAAGGGCACGCCGATCGTGCTGCGCTTCATCGAGTACATGGACGTCGGCGCCACCAACGGCTGGCGCATGGACGAGGTGCTGCCTTCGGCCGACGTGATAGCGCGCATCGCCGCAGAATTCCCGCTCGAGGCGATCGGCGCAAACGTGAGCGGCGAAACCGCCGAGCGCTGGCGCTACCGCGACGGCAGCGGCGAAGTCGGCGTGATCTCGAGCGTGACGCAGGCGTTTTGCCACGACTGCAATCGCGCCCGGCTGTCGACCGAGGGCAAACTCTTCCTGTGCCTGTTCGCGAGCCACGGCCACGACCTGCGCGCGTTGCTGCGCGGCGCTTACAGCGATGCGCAGATCGCCGGCGCGATCGGGTTGATCTGGCAGGCCCGCGACGACCGTTATTCGGAGTTGCGCACTGCGGCTGGCGCCGACGCTGTTGCCGGCGCCGAGCCGCGCGAACGCCGGGTCGAGATGCACTACATCGGCGGCTGAGTTCGAGGAGTTCTTGATGCGCCTGCTCGCTCGCCTTGTTCTAGCCTGCTGCATGGCAGCGTCGTTTGTGCCCGCAGCGCTCGCACGCAACGAAGCCCCGGCCGCGACTGCACAAACGCTCGTGCCCTTCAGCTCCGAAGAGGGCCTGGCACGGCTGGCACGCTCGGGTGCAAAGGTCGATTTCCCGGCACTCGCGAACCAGTTCGAGGCTCAGTCGAACGGCGCCTTCTGCGGCCCGACCACCACCGCCATCGTGCTCAACACGGTGC
>JBDTTU010000013.1:0-62882 GCA_039930465.1 Burkholderiales bacterium | reverse complement strand
GTGTGGCGGTTCGCCCAGCGGTTGCCGATGCCGATCACGAAGTCGCTCGCGAGCAGGGTGGCGTTGCCATAGCGGTGGCTCGTTTGCAAGCCGCACATGCCGGCCATCAGCGGGTGGTCGTCGGGGATCGAGCCCCAGCCCATCAGCGTGGGGATCACCGGCGTGTCGGTGATTTCGGCGAATTCCTGCAGAAGGTCGCTCGCGTCGGCGTTGATCACGCCGCCGCCCGAGACGATCAGCGGGCGCTCGGCGGCCTGCAGCATCGAAATGGCTTTTTCGATCTGCTTGCGCGTCGCTTGCGGCTTGTAGACCGGCAGCGGCTCGTAGGTGTCGATGTCGAACTCGATCTCGGCCATCTGCACGTCGAACGGCAGGTCGATCAAGACGGGCCCGGGGCGGCCCGAGCGCATCAGGTGAAAGGCCTGCTGGAACGAGCGCGGCACCTGCGCCGGCTCGCGCACGGTCACACTCCATTTGGTGACGGGCTTGCTGATCGACTCGATGTCGACCGCCTGGAAGTCTTCCTTGTAGAGCCGCGCGCGCGGCGCCTGGCCAGTGATGCACAGGATCGGAATGCTGTCGGCGATGGCCGAATACAGGCCCGTGATCATGTCGGTGCCGGCCGGCCCCGAGGTGCCGATGCACACGCCGATGTTGCCGGCCTTGGCCCGGGTGTAACCCTCGGCCATGTGCGAAGCGCCTTCCACGTGGCGCGCCAGCACGTGGGCGATGGTGCCGCGCTCGCGCATCACCGAATAGAGCGGGTTGATGGCGGCACCGGGCACGCCGAACGCCTGCGTGACGCCTTCTTTTTCCATGACCAGGTGGGCGGCCATGATCGCTTTCATCTTTGCCATGCGAGTCTCCGGGTGTTGAATTTCTCTTGAACCAGATGATCGGCAATTGGCCCCTGCCCGGCAACGCAGGCTGCCGATAAGTGCTATTCCGGGGCGGAATGCGCGCCGGTGCAGGCATCATCAGCACCCACCCACCCCGCCGAACGGACCGCAGCACATGGATCGAATCACGGGCATCCAGCTCTTCGTGCGCATCGTCGAGACCGGCAGCTTCTCCAAAGCCTCGGCCGACCTTGGCGTGACGCAGCCGACCGCCACCAAGCACGTGGCCGCCGTCGAAGCGCGCCTGGGCGCGCGCCTGCTCAACCGCAACACCCGCGGCGTGAGCGCCACCGAGATCGGGGCGCTGTACTACGAGAAGTGCAAGGCGATCCAGCACCAGCTGGAAGAAGCCGACAACCTCGCTTCGCTGCTGCAATCGCAGGTCAGCGGGCAGTTGCGTGTGAGCACCTCGGTCGCGTTCGGGCGGCGCGTGCTCACGCCGCTGGTCTTGGCCTTCATGCGCGAGCATCCCGAGATCTCGGTCGACCTGAGCTTCGACGACCGCTACGTGAACCTGGTGGAGCAAGGTGTGGACGTGGCGATTCGCATGGGCCAGTTGGCCGACTCTTCGCTCGGCGCGCGTTACCTCGGCCTGAACCCGTGGGTGCTGGTCGCCGCGCCGTCATACCTCAAGCAGCATGCCGCGCCGCAGGCGCCGGCCGACGTGGCCAGGCACCTGTGCCTGATCTACAGCAGCGTGCAGGGCGACGAACGCTGGCATTTCAGCGCCCCCACCGGAGCGGCCGAGCCGGTGCCGGTGCGCGGGCCGCTGCGCTCGAACAACCTCTCGGTGGTGCTCGAAGCCGCACACGCCGGAATGGGGCTGGCGATTCTGCCCTGGTACGTGGCCTACCACTCGGTGGAAAGGGGCGCGGTGCAGCCGCTGCTGACCGACTTCGCCCTGCCGGTGCAGGAAGTCCACGCCGTGTTTCCTTCACCGAAGCTGGTGCCGTCGAAGGTGAGCAGCTTCATCGCCTTTCTGCAGCAGGCGCTGGCCGCCGAGTGGTGGAAGCGCGCCAGCTGAATGCGCCCGCTGGGCCGCGGCGGGATCGAGGTCGGTCACAGCAGCGGTGAGCGCGCGCGGTGTGATCTGCCACGACCGGCCCCACCGTTCCTTGCACAGCCCTATTCACTCTCGTCCGCCCCCGCTGTTGGCAAAGAACGCGACCGTGAGAGCCTGCCGCTGCTTGCCATCGGGATAGTCACCCGGCGGCCTGTCGGGCGGCTGCCGGCGTCTCGGTATGCATGGCGCAGCGCCAGCCTTGCTCGGTTCTGACCCAGGTCGAGGTGTCGTTCATCTCCTGCTCGCTCTTGGCGCCCTTGCCCCGTGGCGCGACACCCTGCTTGACGCGGTACGAAAGAATCGCCGTCGCCTCGGTGGGAAAGACAACTTCCATGTCGCTGAACTCGAAGGAGCTGACCACCATCGATCCATGTTCCGCCATCTTGCGGTAACCGGCATGGTCGAATTTCATCGCGCCGTGTGAACCGACCATGAGCGCCGGTTCGCACAGCAGGTTCAACGCCGCGTCGGCATCCTGATCCACCATCGACTGCCAAAACTTTCTCTCAAGGTCGACCAGGGTCAAGCTCGCGTTTCGCATCTCGCTCTCCTTGAAGTGACAAAGCGTCATCGTGCTCCAGCGCGCGCCGCTCGGTCTGTCGGAGGGGGCTGATGCCCTTGTAGGTATCCGCCGACAACGGGGCCGCCCGGCCGAGTGCAAGCAGGGGGACCCACCCGCTAACGTTTGCCGGCGTGCACCAGCGGCGCCAGCGACGCACGCAGCCGCTCTCGCGGGTCGATCAACGCGGCCGACTTGCCGAGCGCGCTCTCCACGTCGCCGATGTGCACGAGCATCAACTTCGCCGCCTGCTCAGGGTCGGCATCGGCGAGCGCGGCCACGATCTGCGCGTGGTCGTCGCACGACTGGCGCGCGTCGTGCGTCGACTGGTAAAGCGAGGCCACGAGCGTGGTGCGAGCGGTCAGGTCGCGCAGCAACCCGCACAGCACGCGGTGGCCCAGGCATTCGGCGAGGCAGACATGAAAATCGGCCAGAAGGAAGGTGCGCGTGGCCACGTCGGCACTGGCGATCGCGGCCTGTTCGTCTTTCACGTGCTGGCGCAACCGCCTGATCACGGCCTGCAAGGGCTTGCCGGCGTCGCGCAGCAGCTGCGAGTCACGCAGCATGCCGGCCTCGACCGCGCGCCGCGCCGCGAAGGCATCACGTGCTTCGTCGATCGACGGTTCCACCACGTACCAGCCCTTGCGGGTGCGCACCTCAACGAAGCCACGCGCCTGCAGCTGCATCAGCGCCTCGCGCACCAGCGTGCGGCTCACGCCGAACATGTCGGCCAGTTCCTGCTCGCCGAGCCGCTCGCCCGGCTTGAGCTTTTGCGCGAGGATGGACTCGACGACTTGTTGTGCGATCTCGATCTGGCTGGCCATGGTGGCGAGAATACAGGTCTGTCAGGCGCGGGCCGGCAGCGGCACCGCTTCCACATCGGCATCGTCTTCGGTCGGTGGCACCGGGCGGCCGTCGAGCACCGCGTGGGCACGCTCGCGGTCGATGTCACCTTCCCAGGCCGCGATGGCCACGGTGGCCACGCAGTTTCCGATCAGGTTGCCCAGGGCGCGGGCGATGCCCATGAACCAGTCGACCGACAGCACCAGCACCAGGCCGACCGCAGGGATGGCCGGAATGGCCTGCAGCGTGGCCGCAAGCACCACGATGGCCGAGCCCGGCACGCCGTGGGCGCCTTTCGACGTGACAAGCGCGATCGCCAGAATGGTCAGCAGGTCGGTCATCGAGACCGGCGTGTTGGTGGCCTGTGCGATGAACACCGCGGCGAGCGTGATGTAGATCGAGAACGCGTCGAGGTTGAACGAGTAGCCGGTCGGGATCACCAGGCCGACGGTCGAGTCGCGGATGCCCATGCGCTTCAGCTTGCTCATGATCTGCGGCAACACGCTGTCTGACGAGGTGGTGGCGAACACCACCGCCAGCTCTTCGCGCAGGTACTTCAGCAGCTTGATGATCGAGAAGCCGCTGAACCGCATGATCGCGCCCAGCACCACGAACACGAAGATCAGCACCGCCGCGTAGAACAGCACGACCAGCATGCCGAGTTGCTTGAGTGAGCCCACGCCGTACTTGCCGACCGTGAACGCGATGGCACCCAGCACACCGAGCGGCGCGAGCTTGATGATCAAGCCCATGATCTTGAACAGCACATGCGACAGGTCGTCAACGAAACCGGCCACCGCCTTGCCACGTGCACCGATCAGCGCCAGCGCCGAGCCGAACAAGATGGCGAAGAGCAGCACCTGCAGTACGTCGCCCTTCGCGAAGGCGTCTACCACCGTGGTCGGGATCAGCTTCATCAGGAACTCGACGGTGCCGCCGCCGGTGAGCTTGCTGGCGTTTGCCGCGTAGGCGCTCAATGCCGTCGCGTCGAGCGCTTTCGGGTCGATGTTCATGCCTGCGCCGGGCTGGAACACGAACGCCAGCACGAGGCCGAGGCCGAGCGCGATGGTCGTCACCAGCTCGAAATAGATCAGCGCCTTGACGCCGACGCGCCCCACGCGTTTCAGGTCGCCAGCGCCAGCAATGCCGTGCACGACAACGCAGAACACCAATACCGGGATGATCATCTTGATCAGCTTGATGAAGGAATCACCAAGGGGCTTCAGCTTGACTGCGAACTCGGGGACAGTCAGCCCGAGTACGACACCGAGAACAAGGGCCACAACGACCTGGCCGAACAGGGAGCGAAGGAAACGGGGCATGGGGTGTTCTCCATTGGGTGGGGCAAGCGACCCGCTTGGGCACAAACTTGCATACAAGCAATGTAGTCAAATACATCTGCCCCGTGATCCGGGCTTTCCCTTGCTCGATCGAACTTGCGGCGCCACCCACCCCACGTTCGGCGGCCTGCCGCCTCATCGGCTGGAATCAAAGCACCGCATACTTCAAAACTCGCCACCCGCGAGACCCGAATCACGTTGTCACCCAAGCCACGAGCCGATTCATGAGCACACCCCCGTACCTGCGTTTCCCGACACTTCAGGGCGACAACGTCGCCTTCGTCTGCGACGACGACCTCTGGCACGTGAGCGCCGGCGGCGGCCTTGCCCGGCGCCTCACCGCCGGCCTCTCGGAGCCGACCACGCCCAGCCTGTCGCCCGACGGGAAATGGCTCGCCTTTATCGGCCGCGACGAGCAGCACCCCGAGGTCTACGTGATGCCGGCCGTTGGCGGCGCGGCCAGGCGCCTGACCTGGCTCGGCCCCGACACGCTGGTGCGCGGCTGGACGCCACAAGGGCAGATCCTGTTCGTCAGCACGCACGGCCAGCCGTTCTTTCGCAACATGCGGGCCTGCACGATCGCGCCAGAAGGAGGCGCACCGCAGATGCTGCCGCTGGGGCAGGTGAACCACCTCTCGTTCGGGCCGGTGACACCCCAAGGCCAGGCGCGCGTCATCGGCCGCAACACCGCAGACCCGGCGCGCTGGAAACGTTACCGCGGCGGCACCGCCGGTTACCTGTGGGTCGATGCCGAAGGTGCCGGCCAGTTCCGCCGCATGAAAGAACTGCAGGGCAACATCACCAGCCCGATGTGGCTCGGCGCACGCATCTACTTCCTGTCCGACAGCGAAGGCGTGGGCAACCTGTATTCCTGCCTGCCCGACGGCGCCGACCTGCAGCGCCACACCGAACACGAAGACTTCTACGCGCGCCACGCACAGAGCGACGGCCAGCGCATCGTCTACCAATGCGGCGCGGCGCTGTGGCTGTTCGACCCGGCCGCCGGCACCACGCGGCAGATCGACATCGAAACGCCAGCGCACCGCACCCAGGCTGCGCGCAAGTTCGTGCCGGCGGCCGACCATCTGGGCGGCGTGCACGTGCACCCGGCGGGGCACAGCGTGGCACTCGATGCGCGCGGCCAGCTGTTCACGATGGCGCTGTGGGAAGGCGCGGTGCGACAGCACGCGGCCGATTCACGGAGCGCCGGCGACCCGGCCGCGCGCCTGCGGCATGGCCAGTGGCTGGCCGACGGGCAAACGCTGGTGGCGGTGAGCGATGCGTCGGGTGAAGAGCAGGTCTCGGTTTTCGAAGGCGGCGTGGCACGCGCACTGGCATGGGACGTAGGCCACGTCAGCAGCTTGCGCGCGGCCCCCAAGGGCACGCTCGTCGCCATCGCCAACCACCGCAACGAAGTGTGGATCGGCGACGTGGCAAGCGGCACGCTGATCGAGGTCGACCGCAGCGACAACGGCCGCAGCGACGACCTGGCCTGGTCGCCTGACGCGGCCTGGCTCGCCTACAGCTTCCAGACCAGCATGCGCCACACGGCGATCAAGCTGTTCAGTGTGGCGGCGCGCAGCAGCACGCTCGTCACTCAGGCCGAGTTCCGCGACTTCAGCCCGGCCTTCGACCCAACGGGCAAATACCTCTATTTCCTGTCGCTGCGCACCTTCGACCCGGTCTACGACAGCGTGCAGTTCGAGCTGAGCTTCCCGCGCGCCGCGCGGCCTTACCTGATCGCGCTGCAGGCCGGCGGCAACCCGCCGTTCGAGGCGGCACCCAAGGGGTTGGCCGCAGAAAAGTCGGCTGCGGAAGGCGCCAAGGCCGAAGCCGATGCAGCGGCGCCGATGCGCGTCGACCTGGCCGGCATCGCGCAACGTGTGGCGCCCTTCCCGGTCAGCGAAGACCGCTTCGGCAAGCTCGTGGGCGGAGCCGGTGGCAAGGTGGTGTGGAGCGTGCTCGGCATCGTCGGCGCGCATGGCCGCGGCGGCCACAAAGACACCTCGGCGCGCCTCGAAGTCTTCGACTTCGCCACGCTGCGCACCGAGCCGCTGGCCGCGAAGGCCGACAGCTTCGAGCTCGCCGCCGACCACAGCACGCTCGTTCTGCGCGAAGGCAAGCGCCTGCGCGCGATCAGCGTCAACCGCAAGCCCGAGGCCGACAAGGAGCCTGGCAACGGCGGGCCTTCGCGCAAGAGCGGCTGGCTCGATCTGGAGCGCATTCGCCTGTCGGTCGAGCCGAGGCGCGAATGGCGTCAGATGCTGCGCGAGGTCTGGCGCTTGCAGCGCCACCAGTTCTGGGCCGCGAACATGTCGGGCATCGACTGGGCCGCGGTGTACGAACGCTATGCGCCGCTGATCGAACGTGCCAGCACCCGTGCCGATGTGTCCGACGTGGTCTGGGAGATGCAAGGCGAGCTCGGCACTTCGCACGCTTACGAGATGGGCGGCGACCACCGCCGCCCGCCGCAGGTGGCGCTCGGCGGCTTGGCGGCCGAGACCCGTTTTGTCGAAGCCGATGCGAGCTACGAGCTGACCCGCATCGTCAGCGGCGACGCCTGGGACAGCGGTGCCGACTCGCCGCTCAACGCCGTCGGCGTGGAAGCAAAACCCGGCGAGCGCATCGTCGCCGTCAACGGCCAGCGCGTCTCGCGCGAGCGGCCACCGCAGGCCCTGCTCGTGCACCAGGCCGGCACCAAGGTCGAGCTCACCTTGACCTCGGGCGAGGGCACGTCGGCCAGCAGCCGCAACGTGCTCGTGACGACGCTGGCCGATGAAGGGCCGGCGCGCTACCGCGAGTGGGTCGAGCACAACCGGGCCTGGGTGCACGAGCAGTCGAACGGCCGTGTCGGCTATTTCCACCTGCCCGACATGATGTCCGCCGGCTTCGCCGAGTTCCACCGCTATTTCGCGACCGAGTGCGACCACGACGCGCTGATCGTCGACGTGCGCTACAACCGCGGCGGCCATGTCTCGCAACTGTTGCTGGAGAAGGTGGCACGCAAGCGCATCGCCTATGCGACGCAGCGCTGGGGCCAACCCACCTCGTACCCCGACGAGGCCGCGGCCGGCCCGGTGGTGGCGCTCACCAACGAACACGCCGGCTCCGACGGCGACATCTTCTCGCACAACTTCAAGCTGATGGGCATCGGCCCGCTGGTGGGCATGCGCACCTGGGGCGGCGTGGTCGGCATCTGGCCGCGCCACAAGCTGATCGACGGCAGCGAGACCACGCAGCCCGAGTACGCGTTCTGGTTCAGCGATGTCGGCTGGGGTGTCGAGAACTACGGCACCGACCCGACGATCGAGATCGACAACGCGCCGCAAGACGCCGCGACCGGCAGCGACCGGCAACTCGAAACGGCGCTGTCCACGGCACTCGCGGAGATCGAGCGGCTCGGCGTGAAGCCACCGCAATTTGCGCCCGGGCCCGACCGCGCACGGCCGGCCTGGCCGGCGAAAGGCAGGCCCTGAAAGACCAGGCGCCGTGAAAGCCCCGCAGCGCGGCCCGCCGGCAGTGCTGCCCCTACACTCCGCGCGGACTTCGCCACCGATTCGCACGATGCCTTCTCCACCCCCCACCCTGCCCCACACCGTTGCTGCGGGGCTGCTTGCCTCCTGCCTCTCAGCCGCCGCGGTCGCCCAGAGCGCCGGGGCGCCGACGCTGGAGAGTTGTGCCGCGATCGGCGCATCGACCGACCGCCTCGCCTGTTACGACAAGCTCGCCGGCCGCGCCGCGGCACCCACCGTGCCCCCGGCCGAGCAAGCGCTGCCGACCGCCGCCGCCCCGCCCTCGACGTCGCTGCTCGCGCCCACCGGCGCAACCCTGCCCGACAGCCCCGCGCCGAAAGCGCAGAGCAGCCTGATGTCGAAGTACTGGGAACTGGAGCCGGCCGACAAGCGTGGCATCTTCAACTTCGTCGGCTATCGGCCGAACTACGTGCTGCCAGTTCACGTGACGAGCCGCATCAACCGCGCCCCGCAGTCGCCGACGCAGGCGGCCGTTTTGCAACCCGATTACCGGCGCGAAGAAGCCAAGTTCCAGCTCTCGCTGCGCACCAAGCTCGCGCAAGATGTGCTGCTGCCCGAGGCCGACCTGTGGGTCGGCTTCACGCAGCAGGTGATGTGGCAGATCTGGAACGGCAAGGACTCCAAGCCCTTTCGCAACAGCGACTTCGAGCCCGAGGTGATCTACCTCGTGCCCACCGGCCAGAGCCTGCGCGACCTGCCGCTCGGCTGGCAGTGGCGCTACACCCAGTTCGGCCTGGCGCACCAGTCGAACGGGCAGTCCGACCCCTTGTCGCGCAGTTGGAACCGCGTCTACCTCGTTGGCGGATTCGAGCGCGGCGACTGGTCGCTCACGGCACGCCTCACGCAGCGCCTGAACGAGCCGATCGCGACCGACAACAACCCCGACCTCGTGACCTACCGCGGCCGCGGCGAGTTCCAGCTGAACTGGTCGCACGGCGTGCAGACGGCCTCGCTGCTCTACCGCAGCACACTCAAGGGCCTGAAATACGGCGCGCTGCAATTCGAGTGGACGTACCCGATCTACAAAGACCAGCCCAATGGCCTGCGCTGGTTCGTGCAGGCCTTTCGTGGCTACGGCGAAACGCTCACCGACTACAACTTTCGCCAGACCAGCTTCGGCGCCGGCGTGACCTTTCTGCAGTTCTGAACGGGCCGCGTCTCGCGCCCTCAGGTGCGCGTCAGCCGGCCGGTTTGGGCGGTGCGGCCTGGTCACTCCAGAGCGTGCCCGCGGTGGCCCAGTTTTGCTTGGCGATGTCGAACAGCAGGATGTCGACGCTCTCGGGTGATGCGCCGATCGTGCGCACGCAGGCATCGGTGATGGCGGCCACCAGTGCGCGTTTTTGTTCCGGCGCGCGGCCTTCGAACATCTCGACTCGGATCGTGGGCATGGTCGGGGTTCCTTCTGCGTTACGTTGACTTGAATTGAATTGATTCAGTTTCTGTAGCTCGGGTCGGCAGCGTCCAGGCCGCGCAGCAGCGCCGGCCATTCGATGTCGCCGTCGCGCACCGAGCCGTCGCCGACCCATTGTTGGCAGGTGAGCGCCGCCAGTTCTTCGGAAACGGCGTGCACCCGCCCGCCGCTGGCGGCCATCGCGCTCAGTTGCGCCTGTGCGGCACGGTCGAGCAGGTACATCAGCATCCAGGCTTCGGCCACACTGCGGCCAACGATCAGCGGGCCATGGTTCTCGAGGATCAGGCCGTCGAGCTGGCCGAGCCTGGCGACGAGCCGCACGCGCTCTTCGGCCCCGAACGCGAGCCCTTCGTAGGCATGGCGGCCGAGCCGGCCGTGCAGGCGCATCGCCCATTGCGAGGTGGGCTGCAGGCCGCCGGGCAGCATGGCGAGCGCCACGCCCGCGGCGGTGTGCAGGTGCATCACGCACTCGGCATCGGGGCGTGCCGCGTGCACCGCACCGTGGATCGCAAAACCGCTCGGGTTCACGCGGCCGTCCGAGCCGTCGACCACCTCGCCGCGGGTGTTGACCTTGACCAGGCTTGAGGCCGTGATCTCGTCGAAGCGCGCGCCGAACCGGTTGATGAGGTACACGCCCGGCTCGCCCGGCACCGAGGCCGAGATGTGGGTGTAGACGGTGTCGTCCCAGCCACGCTGCGCGGCCAGCCGGTAGGCGGCGGCCAGGTCGATGCGGACCTGCGCTTCGGTGCGTTCGAGGTGGTGCGTGGGCATCTGGAGGCGGGCTTCGGCAGGGTCTGATTGTGCCGCGCGATTTGGCAGGTCAACCTAAAGCGACCCCCCAGAACACCCAGTGCACGTCCCCATTCAGAGCGATTTTCCGTATGCCAAGTGAGACCTAAATTTCATGCACTGCCGGTGCCGCCGGCAAGGAGCCGCCATCATGACCCGACTTGCCCTGTACGCTGCGCTGCTGTTTGCACTCTCCATGCTCCCTGCGCACGGCGCCGAGACCACGCTCGGTGTCATCAGCATCAAGGACGGCGAGCTGGTGGTGCTGCGCGAGACCCGCGAGTTCGCTGCCACAGAAGGCCTGCGCCTGCGCGCTGACGACATTGTGCGCAGCCGCGAGAGCACCCGCCTGGCCCGCATCGAAACCGACGACGGTACCGTGCTCGACCTCGGCCCAGGCACCGAGTTGCTGCTGCAGCCGCGCGCCTTCAGCAACGCAGCAGAGCGTGGGCTCTCGCTGTACCTGCTCCGGGGCTGGCTCAAGCTCGGCACCGCCACCGCCACCGCCAGCGGCGCGTCGAACGTGGTGCTGGCGATGCCTCAGCTCGGCGTGGCGCGGCTCACCGGCAGCGTGGTCGTGCGCGCCACGCCGCAGGCCTCGCTGGTGTTCGTGGAGTCTGGCCGTGCCGACGTGTTCGAGCGCACCGACGGTCGGCCGGCCGGCTCGCACGCGCTGAAAGACGGCGACGCCTTCGCGGCCCGGGCCAGCTTGCCCGGCACGCTGCTGCGCCGCCCGCCGGCCGACCTGATTTCAGGCCTGCCGCGCGCGTTTGTGGATTCGCTGCCGCGCCGTGCCTCGCTGTGGCAAGGGCGCGTCGTTGAAGCCGGCTCGGGAACCGAGCCGGCCTACGCGAGCGTGGCGCCATGGATCAACGCCGAGGCGCTGCTGCGGCCTGCGTTCGTGCAGCGCTTCGGCCCGCTGGCGCGCGATCGCGGCTTTCGCGCCGGCCTGGTGGCCGAACTGCGTGCGCACCCGGAATGGAAACGCGTGCTGTTCCCTGAAAAACCCAAGCCCAGGCCCGCCGTCGTGGCGGCAGCGGTGAAGCGCAGCGTGCCTCAACCGGTCGAAACCGCAGCAACGCCCGACACCCAACCCACGCTCGCGCAAGCGCCCCAGATGGAGACCCCATGAAACTCTTGTTCAAATTCAACCTCGTGTTCCTGATCGTCTTCCTGATCGGGCTGGCCGCCACCGGGCTGCTCACGCGCCGCCTGCTCGAACGCAACGCGCAAGACGAAGTGCTGCAGCAGGCGCGCTTCCTGTTCGACAAGGCACTCGCGGTACGCGCCTACACCTCGAAGCAGGTGGCTCCACTGCTCGAAACGCAGATGAAGTACGCCTTCCTGCCGCAGTCGGTGCCGGCGTTCTCGGCCACCGAAGTGTTGGCCGCGCTGGCGAAGAATCACGCCGAGTACAGCTACAAGGAAGCCACGCTCAACCCCACCAACCCGCGTGACCGCGCGATCGAATGGGAGTCCGACGTGATCGGCGAATTCCGCAAGTCGCCCGAGGAAAAAGAGTTCATCGGCCAGCGCGACACGCCGGCCGGCCGCGCGCTCTACATCGCCCGCCCGATCCGCATCACCGACGGCGCCTGCCTGCGTTGCCACAGCACGGTCGACGCCGCACCGCGCACGCTGGTCGACAAGTACGGCCCGGCCAACGGCTTCGGCTGGCAACTCAATGAAGTGGTCGGCGCGCAGCTGGTGTCGGTGCCGATGGCGGTGCCGCTGGCACGGGCCCACGACGCCTGGCTGCTGTTCATGGGCATGCTTTCGGCCGTGTTCGCCACCATCGCGGTCGTGCTCAACCTGATGCTGTGGTGGCTGGTGATCCGCCCGGTGATGCGCCTGGCCGGCATTGCCGACCGCGTGAGCCTGGGCGAACTCGGTGCCCCGGCGTTCAACGCCACCGCCCGCGACGAGATCGGGCGCCTGGCGGTGTCGTTCGGCCGCATGCGCAAGAGCCTGGTGCAGGCGCTTCGGCTTCTTGAGGCTTCGCCGTCATGAGCGCCGCCGGGCCGCTCCCGAGGCGCTCAGCTCCCCCTTGGGGGGACCGGCGCGCAGCGACGAAGGGGGCCGGCATCAGCGCCGCCGGGCCGCTCCCAAGGCGCTCAGATCCCCCCTGGGGGGACCGGCGCGCAGCGACGAAGGGGGCCGGCATCAGCGCCGCCGGGCCGCTCCCAAGGCGCTCAGCTCCCCGTTGGGGGGACCGGTGCGCAGCGACGAAGGGGGCGTCGTGAGCGCCCGGCCCACGCTCGGAGACTCGGCGCAGCCCTTGTTGCCGCGCCTGGGCAAGTACGAGATCGTCGGTGTGCTCGGCCAGGGTGCGATGGGCATCGTCTACAACGCGATCGACCCGCACATCCACCGCCGCGTGGCCGTGAAAGCGATTCGCGCACCGCTGCTCGACCCGGCCGCGCGAGACCTGCTCGCCACGCAGCGCTTCAAGACCGAAGCACAGGCCGCGGGCCGGCTCAGCCACCCGAACATCGTCTCGGTGTTCGAGTACGGCGAGTCGGGCGAAGACCGGTTCATCGCGATGGAATACGTGCACGGCGTGTCGCTGCTCGAACTCACGGCCCAGGGGCGGCGCCTGCCGCTCGACGACGTGCACAGCATCGTTCTGCAACTGCTCGACGCGCTCGAGTGCGCGCACGAGCAAGGCGTGTGGCACCGCGACATCAAGCCTGCGAACCTGCTCATCACGCCCGACGGCCGGCTCAAGGTCACCGATTTCGGCATCGCGCGCATCGCGGCTTCCGACCTCACACAGTCGAGCGCGATGCTCGGTTCGCCGGGTTACATGGCGCCCGAGCGCTACACCGGCGAAACCCTTGATGGCCGGGTCGACCTGTTCTCGTGCGGTGTGCTCTATTACGAGCTGCTCACCGGCACGCCACCGTTTCGCGGCAGCAGCAGCCAGGTGATGTACCAGGTGCTGCACGACACGCCACCGGGGCCGTCGACGCTGGCGATCGAGCGGCCGCCGCCAGAGCGTTTCAACGCCATCGTGGCCCGGGCGCTGGCACGCCGCCCTGAAGACCGTTACGCCAGCGCTGCACAGATGCGCGCCGCGCTGCTCGAAGCCGCGGGCCGGCCGATTCCGCCGCGGGTGTCGTTGGTCACGATGATCGCGCCGCGCCCTTCCGCCGATGCAGATGCCACGGTGCGGGTGACACGCGCGGTAGCCAGCGTTCCGACGAACGCCGAGGCGGCGCCTGTCGCACCTGTATCTGTCCCCGCGCCAGTGGCCGCGGCGCCGGAGACGGCTCCCCAGGTTGCACCGGCCACCGCGCCGGTCTGCGACGCGGCATTGCTCGCGGCACTCGAAGCGCTGCTCACGACCCACCTCGGCCCGGTCGCCCGGATCGTGTTGCGCGATGCGGCGCGGCGCAGTGCCGACCCGTTCGCACTGGTCGATCGAATCGCCGCTGAAGCGCTCGAGGTGGAAGAACGCGACACCTTCCTGGCGAAGGCACGAACCCTGCTGCCGGAACGCAGCACAAGCGCAGCCGCCGACAAGCCGAGCGCAGCCACCTTGCCGGTGCTCGGCAGCACGCCGATGGCACCGGGCGTCGTCGACAAAGCGCAGAAGGTGCTGGCCGAACACATCGGCCCGATCGCCAGCGTGATCGTGCGGCGTGCCGCCGCGCAGACCGGCAGCCGCGAGGCCTTCTTCACCGAATTGGCCGATCAGGCGGGTGTTGACGTCGACCGCAAGCTGCTGCTGGCGCAGCTCTGGCGCATCGAGTAGTTCTCAGCTCAGGGCGCCGGATTTTCCAGGACCTCGCGCAGCAAGCCACACAGTTCTTCGACCGTGTTTTCCTTTTGCAGCAGGTGGCGCACGCCGGCCTGTGCGGCAGCACTGCGCAATTCTTCCGGGAGGTAGCCCGAACTGATGACGACCGGCAGCCCCGGCCGCAACGCGCGCACCGCCCGCGCCACCTCAAGGCCCGAGCCGCCCGGCATGTTGAAGTCGGTGACGACGATGTCGAAGGCGCCCGGGTCTTCGCGCAGCAAGACCACGGCAGCCAGCGCGCTGCGGCAGATGCCGACGCGGTAACCTGCGCTTTGCAGCAGGCCCTGCACCATGACGACCATCATCTCGTCGTCATCGACATAGAGAACGTGCTGGCCCGTGCCACGCGGCTGAGGTGTGCCGCTCGCCGCGGCAGACGGTGGGTCTTCGGTGCTCGCGGCCAGCGGCAGCACCACGTGGAAGACGCTGCCCCTGCCGGGGCTGCTTTCAACCGTGATCGCACCACCGTATTCGGCCACGATGCCGTGCACGACCGACAGGCCCAGGCCGGTGCCTTCGGAAGCACCGCGGGTCGTGAAGAAGGGTTCGAAGATGCGCGCGCGGGTAGCTTCATCCATGCCGATGCCGTTGTCGCGAACCCAGAGGTGCGCGTTGTCGCCGGGTGGGCCCTGCACGGCAAGCGGCTCCAGCCGCTCGGGCAAGGCGAGGTGCTCGAGCCCGACCTCGATGCGGCCCACCGCCGCACCCACGGCAAAGGCCGCGTTGGTGCACAGGTTCATCAACACCTGCTGGATCCGGGTGGCGTCGGCATTGACCCACAGCGGCTCTGCGCACAAGCGCAGATCGATGCTCACGCTGGCCGGCAAGGTGTTGCGCAGCAGGGCGATGGTTTCTTCGAGAATCGGCTGCAGTGGCTGCACCAGAAGATCGTGCGGCTGGCGCCGGCTGAAGGCGAGAATCTGCTGCACCAGGCTGCGCGCGCGTGCGCCGGCCTGGCGAATCTGCGCCAGCCTGGCTTGCGCCGGATGCCCGGTTTCAATGTCTTGCTGCGCCAGTGCCAGGTTGCCGAGAATCGCACCGAGGATGTTGTTGAAGTCGTGCGCGATGCCGCCGGCCAGCGTGCCGATGGCCTGCATCTTGTGGGTTTCGCGCAGCTGTGCTTCGAGAACCCGGCGCTGGCGTTCGGCGCGCCGCGTCTCGGTGATGTCGGTGGCCTGCACCACAAAACAGTCGACCTCGCCAGCGGCGTTTTTCACCGCGGTGATGGCGGCGGCCGCCACGCGCATCTCACCCGCCGACGAGTTGAAGACGTCTTCGTTGAGCACCGGCCCATCGCTGAGCGCCGCCAGCCTCAGCCGCTCGGGCCAGAGCGTGTGCGCCTCGGGCACGTTGTGCCACCAGACCGTTTCCCAGAAGAGGCGACCGATGATCTGATCGGCCGGCACGGCGCCCTCGCGCAGCGCCAGCTGCTCGTTGACCTCGGTCACGCGCCCTTGCGGCGAGAGGATCACCATGAACTGGAACTGCCGGTCGAAGACGCTGCGAAAGCGCTGCGCGGCAAGCTGCAGATCGGCATGCGCCTGGCGCAGCGCTGCGCGCTCGGTGTGAAGCTGGGCGCGCAGGCGCCGGATCGTCGCCGTCGCTGCGGCCGAAGGCGCAGAGACATCGGCGGGCTCGGGGCGGCGACGGGGTGGGCGCATGAGCAGCGGAGGAACCGTGCCGGCGCGAAGGGGATTCTTCGCGGTGTCGTCGGTTGGACTGCAGTCTAGGGCACGAGGTCATCGCTATGGGCCACGAAGCCCTCCACGATGTGACCCAGTCCCTAATGTGTCGAATGTGCGGCGTGTGCGAGCTGCGCTGCCAGCCGGTTGTGGCGCTCGACCAGCTGCGGCAGCTCCAGCGTGGTGATTTCGCCGTCTCGCACGACCACTCGGCCGTTCACGACCGAATGCCGGACGCGTGGCACCTGGCAGAACAGCAGCGCAGCGAGTGGGTCATGCAGGGCACCGGCGGTGCCAATGCCGTCCAGCGGCACGGTCACGATGTCGGCCGCCATGCCGACCGCGAGCGCGCCGATGTCGTCGCGGCCCAGCACCTTGGCGCCGCCGAGCGTGGCGATTTCGAGCGCTTCGCGTGCCGACATCGCCGCAGGCCCCTTGACGGGCCCGTGGGCGACACGCTGCAGCAGCATCGCCATGCGCGCTTCGCCGAGCATGTGGCCGGCATCGTTCGACGCCGCGCCGTCGACACCGAGGCCCACCGAAACACCGGCATCACGCATCGCGCGGATCGGCGCAATGCCCGAAGCCAGCCGCATGTTCGAGCACGGGCAATGCGCCACGCCGGTGCCGGTGCGCGCGAACAGGGCGATGCCGGCGGGATCGAGCTTCACGCAGTGCGCGCACCACACGTCGGGGCCCAGCCAGCCGAGTTGTTCGGCGTATTCGGTCGGCGTGCAGCCGAACTTCTGGCGGGTGTAGTTGATGTCGTTGTCGTTCTCGGCCAGATGAGTGTGCAGCGACACGCCGTGCGCGCTTCCAAAACTTCGTGCGAGCAGCGCCGAGTCGCGCATCAGTTCGCGGCTGACTGAAAACGGCGAGCACGGCGCAACCACGATGCGCTGCATCGCGAAGCGCCCAGGGTTGTGCCAGCGCTCGATCAGCCGCTGAGTGTCTTTCAGGATGTCATCTTCCCGCTCGACCACACGGTCGGGCGGCAGGCCGCCCTGGCTCTGGCCCACGCTCATCGAGCCGCGCGCGGCGTGAAAGCGCATGCCGATTTGCGCGGCAGCTTCGATGCTGTCGTCGAGGCGCACACCATTCGGGTAGATGTAGAGGTGGTCGCTGCTGGTCGTGCAGCCCGAGAGCAGCAGCTCGGCCATAGCGGTTTGCGTGCTGACGCCGATCATCTCAGGCGTCAGATTGGCCCAGATCGGGTACAGGCCCTGCAGCCAGCCGAACAGCGCTTCGTCTTGCACCCAGGCGCGCGTGAGCGTCTGGTACATGTGGTGGTGCGTGTTCACCAGCCCGGGGATCACGATCTGGTCGTGCGCGTCGATCACTTCGTCGGCCGTGGCTGGCAGCTCGCTGCTGGCACCGACCGCTTCGATCACGTTGCCACGCACAAACACCGCGCCACCGGCGATCTCGCGCCGCTGCGCGTCCATCGTGACGAGCAGGCGTGCGTTGTGAATCAAAAGCGTCTTCAATGGAGCCCCTCGCCCGATGTGTACATCGGCCGACCCCCCGAGGGGGTGCGGGCCGGCTTGGGAGCGGCCCGGCGCTCGGCCCGCGCGCTTCGATTGCGCATGAAGTGCCTCAGTGCGCCTCGGCCAGCTTGGCCGCTTCGATCGCGTCGGCCGAACCGCCCTTGCTGCCGTTGAAGTACAGGTTCAGCAGCACCGCGGCCACTGCGGTGAGCAAAATGCCCGACTCGAGCAGCGGGTGCAGCGCGTGCGGCATCTGCTGGCTCCAGCGCGGCGCGACCAGCGGGATCATGCCGGCGCCGATGGCAATGGCCACGATGTAGAGGTTGTGGCGGTTGCCCTTGAAGTCGACGTTGGCCAGGATGCGGATGCCGGTAGCCGCGACCATGCCGAACATCACGAGACCCGCGCCACCGAGCACGAACTGCGGCACCGATTCGACCAGCGCAGCCATCTTCGGCAACATGCCAAGCACGACCATGATGATGCCGGCCGACACGCAGACCCAGCGCGAGCGCACGCCGGTCACGCCGACCAGGCCCACGTTCTGCGAAAAGCTGGTGTAGGGGAAGGTGTTGAACAGGCCGCCGATTAGCGTGCCCAGGCCGTCGGTGCGCAGGCCCGCACTCAGCTCGGACTGGCTGATCTTCTTGCCGGTGATGTCGGAGAGGGCGAGGAACATGCCCAGCGATTCGATCATCACGACGATCATCACCAGCGTCATGGTCAGCACCATCACGATGTCGAAGGTGGGCATGCCGAAGGCGAACGGCGTGACCACATCGAACCAATGGGCCTTGCCGACCTTGGCAAAGCCCATCTTGCCGAGTGCGACAGCGAGCACGCAGCCCGCCACGATGCCGAGCAATACCGAGATGTTGGCGAGAAAGCCGCGCGAGTAGCGCGTGATCAGCAAGATGACGACAAGCACGAACGCGGCAATCGCCATGTTGTCGAGCGCACCGTAGTTCAGGTTGTCGAGCATCGGGATCGGGCCGGGCAGGCGCATCGCCGGTGCAGAAGCCCCCACCGGCGCAGACGCTGCCACGGCGACAGCGCTGGCTTTCACGCCATCGACCATGGCCACGAGCTTGGGCACGTCCACTGTTTGCGCGAGCGGCGCTGGCCCGCCCATCGCCCAGCCGATGCCCACGCGCATCAGGCTGATGCCGATGACGGCGATGATGGTGCCGGTGACGACCGGCGGAAAGAAGCGCAGCAGCCGGCCCATCACCGGCGCGATCAGGATCGACAGGATGCCGGCGCCGATGATGGCGCCGAAGATCGCCCGCGCGCCGTCAGGCCCGGGCACCTGGTTGGCCATGGCGACCATCGGGCCGACCGACGCGAAGGTCACGCCCATCATCACTGGCAGCTTGATGCCGAACCAGCGGCTCATGCCGAGCGACTGGATCAGCGTGACCAGGCCGCAGCAGAACAGGTCGGCCGATATAAGCAGCGCCACCTGCTCGGGCGAGAGCTTGAGCGCACGGCCCACGATGAGCGGCACGGCCACGGCGCCGGCGTACATCACGAGCACGTGCTGCAGGCCGAGTGCCGCTAGGCGTGGCACTGGCAAAACTTCGTCGACGGGGTGAACGGTCAGGGTCGTCATGGTTCTTGCTCCGGTGTCTTTGTGGATACGGGCGCGCTTACTTCGTCGGCGCGCCGGCGTTGAACCAGCGCCCGATCAGGGCCCGTTCGGCGTCGGTGATCTGGGTGGCGTTGTTCATCGGCATGGTCTTGAGCACCACCGCCTGCTGGTACATCGCCTGCGCGTTCTTGGCCACCAGCTCGGGTGTGTGCAGCGCGATGTTCTTGCTCTGCAGGTTTTCGTTGTGGCACATCACGCAGCGCTGGTCGAGCACCGCGCGCAGTTCGGCGTAAGTGACCGGCGCGGCGGCCGCCGCCTTGGGCTGCGGTGCCGGCGCCAGCCACACCGCGAGGCCGACGATGATCACGGTTCCGACCATGGCATACGACCACGGCACCGGCTTGCCGGCGACCAGCGCCTTGTGGCGCGCCACGAACGAATGGCGGATCAGCGCACCGGCCAGCATGATCAGCACCAGCACCAGCCAGTTGTGCGGCGCGCCGTACAGGAAGCCGTAGTGGTTGCTGAGCATCGCGATCAAGACCGGCAGCGTGAAGTAGGTGTTGTGCACGCTGCGCTGCTTGGCGCGCTGGCCGTGGATCGGGTCGACCGGCTCGCCGGCCTTGAGCTGAGCCACGACGGTGCGTTGGCCTGGAATGATCCAGAAGAACACGTTGGCGCTCATCGTTGTGGCGAGCATCGCGCCGACCAGCAGGAAGGCTGCGCGCCCGGCGAACAGCTGACACGCGAGCCACGACGCGAACACGACGAAGAGCGTGACGGCGATCGCGACGATGCGGTCGCCGCCGGCACGCTGGCCGAAGGCGCGGCAGATCACGTCGTAGACGACCCAGCAGACGACGAGGAAAGCGAGCGCCGCCGTGATGGCACCCATGCTCGTCCACGCATACAGGCTCTTGTCGATCAGGAAGGTGCTGGCCTGGTAGAGGTAGAGCACCGTGAAGAGCGCGAAGCCCGAGAGCCAGGTGGCGTAACTCTCCCAGTAGAACCAGTGCAGGTGCTCGGGGATCACCCTGGGCGCGACCGCGTACTTCTGCGGGTGGTAGAAACCGCCGCCGTGCACGGCCCAGAGTTCGCCGCCCACGCCTTTTTCTTTCAGCACCGGGTCTTCGGGTGGCGTGAGGCTGTTGTCGAGAAACACGAAGTAGAACGAAGAACCGATCCAGGCGATGGCCACGATCACGTGAGTCCAGCGCAGCAGCAGGTTCACCCAGTCGAGAACATATGCATCCATGCGGAAACGAGCTCCAATTGGCAGCACAAGCCGGTGCCGACGCTGTTTCAGCAAATATCGGGCCTGTTGATCCCTTGCCACAGCGGGCTCTGCAAGGAGTGAACGTCACGACCCGATGTGAACGGGGCTCCGCGGCGACGCAGTTAAAAGTGTATACACTTTTATAACGAAAGCGCATACGGGAATACCCGAAATGCGCTTCAGCTGCCGCGGTAGGTCGAGTAGGCCCAGGCGCTGGCGAGCAAGGGCACGTGGTAGTGCTGGCCCGCTGTGGCCAGGCCGAAGTCGAGCGGCACTTCGTCGAGAAACGGCGGCTCGGCCAGGGTGTCGCCGCGGGCCCGGAAGTAGGCGGCCACGCCGAACACCAGCCGGTAGGGCCCCGGCTGGAAGGCCGCGCCTTCCAGCAACGGCGCGTCGGCCCGACCGTCATGGTTGAGCACGACCGACTTGATCAAGACCGGGGTGCCGCCGCCCATGCCGTAGAGGCGCACGGCCATGCCGGCAGCCGGGCAGCCGTTGGCGGTGTCGAGCACGTGTGTGGTGAGTTTTCCCAAGGTCTTCTCCTGCAGGGGTGTGAGTGAGGGCACGGCCAGCAACCGCCGTGGAATTGTTTGAACAAAGCTTGAACTCTTCGTAAAAGTGTATACACTTTGGATCACAAATCAAGCGCAATTCGAACCCGACCATGCCCCGCCCTGCCCCGAAGCTGCAAGTCATTCGCACCGTGCGCCCCACGGCGGCGCGCAGCGCAACGCTTGAAGCCACGGCCACGCAGCGCATCGCCGACTCGATCACCACGGCCATCGTCGAGCGCCGCCTGATGCCGGGCACCAAGCTGGCCGAGCAGAAGATCGCCGACATCTTCAAGGTTTCGCGCACGCTGGTGCGGCAGGCGCTGAACCAGTTGAGCCGCGACAAGCTCATCACGCTGGAGAGCGCCCGCGGCGCGCGCGTGGCCGAACCCAGCGTGGAAGAGGCTCGCCAGGTGTTCGACGCCCGCAACATGCTGGAGGCCGCGATGATCAAGCGCGCTGCGGTGGCGCTCGGCACCGAGCAGATCGCCGAGCTGCGCGCCCACCTTGCGGCCGAGAAGGCCGCGATCCAGCTCACCGACGTGTCGGGGCGCACGCGGCTGCTGGCCGACTTTCATGTCGTGATCGCACGCATGCTCGGCAACGAGGTCCTGGCCGGCATGATCGGCGAGCTGGTGTCGCGCTGTTCGCTGATCGCGCTGATGTACCAGTCGTCTCACTCGGCCGAACATTCTTTCGAAGAACACGTCGCGATCGTCGACGCCATCGAGAAGCGCGACGCACGCACGGCGGTGAAGCTGATGGAATCGCACCTGCACAACGTCGAGCGCAACCTGCAACTCGACCCGCGCGTGGCCGATCTCGAATCCGTGCTGCTGCCACGCTGAACCGAACCCGACCCCCATGAAAACCACCGACTACCCACGCGACCTGATCGGCTACGGCCGCACCCCCCCGCACGCGCAGTGGCCGGGCCAGGCAAAGATCGCGGTGCAGTTCGTGCTCAACTACGAAGAAGGCGGCGAGAACTGCGTGTTGCACGGCGACCCGTCGTCGGAAACTTTCCTCTCCGAGATCATCGGCGCGCAGGCGTTCGAGACGCGCCACCTGTCGATGGAGTCGATGTACGAATACGGCTCGCGTGTCGGCTCCTGGCGGCTGCTGCGCGAGTTCGAGAAGCGCGGCCTGCCACTCACGGTGTTCGGCGTGTCGATGGCGCTGCAGCGCAACCCCGAGCTCGTGTCCGCGCTGCTGGAACAGAAACACGAGATCGCCTGCCACAGCTGGCGCTGGATCCACTACCAGCACATGAGCGAATCACGCGAGCGCAGGCACGTCGAGATCGGCACCAAGATCATTCGCGACCTGACGGCCGGCGAGTGGCCGCTCGGCTGGTACACCGGCCGCGACAGCCCCAACACCAAGCGCCTGGTGGCCGACCACGGCGGCTACGAGTACGACAGCGACTACTACGGCGACGACCTGCCGTTCTGGATGCCGGTCGAGAAGAGCGACGGCACGCGCATCGATCGCCTGATCGTGCCCTACACGCTCGACACCAACGACATGCGCTTCGCGTCGATGCAGGGCTTCAACACCGGCGACCACTTCTTCAACTACCTGAAGGACGCGTTCGACGTGCTGTACGCCGAGGGTGACGATGCGCCGAAGATGCTCAACATCGGCATGCATTGCCGCATCCTCGGCCGGCCCGGGCGCTTCAAGGCGATCCAGCGTTTTCTCGACCACGTGCAGCAGCACGATCGGGTGTGGCTGTGCCGGCGCATCGACATCGCGCGCCACTGGGCGCAGGCCCATCCGGCGCCCGCCTGAACAAGACCACGGAGACAAGATGCTCACGCTCGCCCAACTCAACGCGGCCTCGCAGGTCGAATTCGTGCAGGCTCTCGACGGTGTTTACGAACACTCACCGTGGATCGCCGAGAAAGCCTGGTCGCGGCGCCCGTTCGCCACGCTGGCGCAGCTCAAGCACGCGCTCGTCACGGTGCTGCGCGAGGCCGGAGCGGCGGCGCAGGTCGCGTTGATCCGTGCCCACCCCGAGCTGGCGGGCAAGGCCATGGTCAGCAAGACGCTCACGGCCGAATCGACGCACGAGCAGGGCCGGGCCGGCCTCACCGAATGCACACCGGCCGAGTTTGCGCACCTGCACGCGCTGAACGCGGCCTACAGCAAGAAGTTCGGTTTCCCGTTCACGGTGGCGGTGCGCGGGCCGCGCGGCAGCGGTCTCACGCGCCACGAGATCATCCAGACCTTCGAGCGGCGGCTGGCCAACCACGCCGACTTCGAGCTCGCCGAGTGCGTGCGCAACATCCACCGCATCGCCGAGATCCGGCTGAATGACAAGTTCGGCTTCGAGCCGCTGCAGGGCAACCAGGCCTGGGACTGCTCCGAGCTGCTCGGCCGCCACACCGACCCCGGCTACGGAGAGCGCAACGAGCTCACTGTCACCTACCTGACCGATGCACACCGCGCCTGCGCCCGGCAGATCAAACTGTGGATGCTCGAGTGCGGTTTCGACGAAGCGAAGATCGACGCCGTGGGCAACGTGGTCGGCGTGTACCACGGCACCGACCCGAAGAGAAAGCGCCTGCTCACCGGCAGCCACTACGACACCGTGCGCAACGGCGGCAAGTACGACGGGCGCTTGGGCATCTTCGTGCCGATGATCTGCGTGCGCGAGCTGCACAAAGCCGGCAAGCGCCTGCCTTACGGCTTCGAGGTGGTGGGCTTCGCCGAAGAAGAAGGCCAGCGCTACAAGGCCACCTTTCTCGGCTCGGGCGCGCTCACCGGCCACTTCAACCCCGAATGGCTGGCCCAGACAGACGCCGACGGCATCACCATGCGTGACGCAATGCGCCTGGCCGGCCTGCCCGCCACGCTGGAAGCGATTCGCGCCTGCAAGCGCAACCCGGCCGACTATCAGGGTTTCGTCGAGGTCCACATCGAACAAGGCCCGGTGCTCAACGCGCTCGACCTGCCGCTGGGCGTGGTCACCTCGATCAACGGCAGCCTGCGTTACCTCGGCGAAGTGAACGGCATGGCCAGCCACGCCGGCACCACACCGATGGGCACGCGCCGCGATGCCGCCACCGCCGTGGCCGAACTCGCGCTCTACGTTGAAAAGCGCGGCGCGGCCGTGCCGAACCTGGTGGCCACCATGGGCATCATGACGGTGCCGAACGGCTCGACCAACGTGGTGCCGGGCCGCTGCCAGTTCACGCTCGACATCCGCGCTACCACCAACGAAGTGCGTGACGCCTGCGCGCATGACGTGTTGGCTGAACTCACCCGCATCTGCGAGCGGCGGGGCGTGAGCCACAGCATCGAAGAGACGATGCGCGCCGCCGCGGCGCCGAGCGCACCGGCCTGGCAACAGCGCTGGGAGCGCGCCGTCGAAGCCACCGGCCTGCCGGTGTTTCGCATGCCCAGTGGCGCCGGCCACGACGCGATGAAATTGCACGAAGCCATGCCGCAGGCGATGCTGTTCGTGCGCGGCCAGAACGCCGGCATCAGCCACAACCCGCTCGAATCGAGCAGCAACGACGACATGCAGTTGTGCGTCGACACCTTCACCCACATCCTGCACCAGCTCGCCACCGAACCATGACCGCTTACCAACAACTCGACGCGTGGATCGACGCGCACTTCGATGAAGAAACCAAGTTCCTGCAAGCCCTGGTGCAGGTGCCCACAGACACGCCGCCCGGCAACAACGCGCCGCATGCCGAGCGCACCGCCGAGCTGCTGAAAGGCTTTGGCTTCGACGCCGAAAAACACCCGGTGCCGCAGGCCGAGGTGCTGGCCTACGGCCTGCAGTCGCTGACCAACCTGATCGTGCGCCGGCGTTACGGCGAAGGCCGCACCGTGGCCCTGAACGCCCACGGCGACGTGGTGCCGCCGGGCGAAGGCTGGACGCACGACCCGTACGGCGGCGAAGTGATCGACGGCAAACTCTACGGCCGCGCTTCGGCCGTGAGCAAGAGCGACTTCGCGACCTTCACCTTCGCCGTGCGCGCGATCGAAACGCTCAAGGCGCAGCTGAAGGGCGGCATCGAACTGCACTTCACCTACGACGAAGAATTCGGTGGCGAGCTCGGCCCGGGTTGGCTGCTCAGGAACAAGCTGACAAAACCAGACCTGCTGCTCGCGGCCGGCTTCAGCTACCAGGTGGTCACCGCGCACAACGGCTGCCTGCAGATGGAAGTCACGGTGCACGGCAAGATGGCGCACGCAGCGATCCCCGACACCGGCGTCGATGCGCTGCAAGGTGCGGTCGCAATTCTCAACGCGCTGTACCACCAGAACACGCTCTACAAGCAGGTCACGTCGAAGGTCGAAGGCATCAACCATCCGTACCTGAACGTGGGCCGCATCGAAGGCGGCACCAACACCAACGTCGTGCCCGGCAAGGTGGTGCTCAGGCTCGACCGCCGCATGATCCCGGAAGAAAACCCGGCCGAGGTCGAAGCGACGATCCGGCGCGTGATTGCCGATGCGGCCGCAGCCTGCCCCGGCATCACGGTCGAGATCAAGCGCCTGCTGCTCGCCAACTCGCTGCAGCCGATGGCTGGCAACGAGCGGCTGGTCGAAGCGCTGCAGAAACATGGCGCAGAAGTATTCGGCGAACCGATCCCCACGTCCGGCACGCCGCTCTACACCGATGTGCGCCTGTACGGCGAGGCCGGTGTGCCGGCCGCGATCTATGGCGCCGGGCCGCGCACGGTGTTCGAGTCGAACGCCAAACGGGCCGACGAACACCTGGTGTTGGAAGACCTGCGGCGTGCTACCAAAGTCGTGGCGCGCAGCCTGTTCGATCTGCTGCAGTAGGGGCCACGGCTACGTGACCGTCGCGCGGGCGCGCGCGCGGGCGGGCGGGCGGGCGGGCGACTCAGGGTGTGCTGGTCGCCGGCGAAGGCCGGTTCTCGAAGCTCGCGCCCGTGGCACTGACCACCCGATCCCGTCCCGCGTGCTTGGCCGCGTAAAGCGCCGCATCGGACGCTCGCAGTACATCTTCAAGGCTGGCCATGTCGCGGCGCACAGCCACGCCGAAGCTCGCCGTGAAGCTCGTCGAGCCTCCGTCGCCAAGCGTCACCACCGTTCCGGCCAACAGCTCGCGCAGCCGCTCGGCAAGTGCGTGGGCACTGTCGGCATCGGTCTCGGGCAAGAGCATCACAAATTCCTCGCCGCCCCAGCGAGCGACGATGTCACCCATGCGGCAGGCATGGCGCAGCTTGTCGGCAACGGCAACGAGGGTGCGATCGCCAGCGTCATGGCCATGCACATCATTGATCCGCTTGAAGTGATCGATGTCGAGCATCACCAGCGCCAGCAGCCCTTCGTGGCGGATCGACGTGCTGTAGACCGGCAGCGCATGTTCCAGGAAGCCGCGGCGGTTGTAGAGCCCGGTCAGCGGATCGTGGCGGGCCAGTTCGAGCGCCTGCGCGCGGTCGTCTTGCTGGCGGCGCAGACGCAACCCGAGCGCCAGCGCCCAGACCGCGGCCTCGACCATGACGCCGACCTCGATCGCACGGAAGGTGACAGCGCTGAACGGCAGAACGCCCATCACAGCCAGGGTGGTGGTCAGGGCGCCAGCCATGCTCAGGAGCGTCGCGGCGAGAAAGACCGCCGCCTGCTCGCGGCCGTGGCGAACCCCGAGCCAGCCGAGGCCAACCATCACGAAGGTGAAGAACATGATGTAGCCAAACGCCAGATCGACCGCGGCGGCCTTCCAATCGGCCAGAACGCAGACTGTCATCAAAGCCAGCGCGATGCGAACGATCCAGGCGACGGCTCGGTCGGTCTTCGGAGCGAATTCCGCCAGCCCGAGGAAGCCGCGTGCGAACCACAGACCCGCGCTCGAGAACAATGTCATGCCGACGAGGATCGCAAACTGCGCGACCGCCGGAGAATTCGGCCAGACCGTGCTTGCGGCCAGGCCGGAATACGAGAGCAGCATGTAGAGATAGCTGCCGACATAGGCCACGTAGCGCAGCAGGTTGGTCTCGCGCAGCGCCAGCCACAGCAAACCGTAGGTGGCCACCAGCGCGAGCAGGAAGCCGTGCACGAGGCCCAGCCATTGCCGCGCCGCCCCTTCAAGCTCGCCGGTGTGAGCCTGCGGGATCAGACGCAAAGCCAGCGCCGCGGCGTCGATGCTGTCGGCACGCACAAAGAGTTCGCTGTGCCCCGGCGGCAGCTCAGCGTCGAAGCCAAAGCCGAGGCCCATGCGCAGGAAGCGCGACGGCGAGCGCTCGTCGCCCGCCAGCCAGTGCTGTGTGGCGCCAGCCGGCACGAACAGCCAGACGTCCAGGCGGTCGGCCCAGCCCTCGGCAACATAGAGGCGGTAGGCCAGCGGCACCGCGCCCGGGTTGTCGATATCGAGGTGCATCCAGCGTGGCGGCGCGCGGTTGCCGAGATTCGGCACCGCCGCTGTCGAGCGCTGAAAGTCGCCTGCCGCCAGGCGCTCGCGCGCCTTCTCGATCGTCAGCGGCTCGCCCCGCGTCTCGTCGAGCAGTTGGGTGTAGATGCCCAGCGGGGCGGTGGGATCAGCCGCTAGGCCGGGCGCCGCCAGGGCCGCGCCGGGGCCGTCTTCATCCGCATGCTCGATCCCGACCGCTCGTTCGTCGCCAACCCGCACGCCCTGAGCCCGCCCGGCGGGCGTGAGAACCAGGGCCAGCAGCAGCGCGGCGACCCAGCCAACGAGCGTGCGAGCGACTCTTGTCGGGCACAGCCCCTGCGCTGTCAGCGAGGGCTCGTCCGCCCTGATCACAACTGCCTGACCTCGCAATTCCATCGCTCTCTCCGACGATCATTCTGCCAACCGGCGCGCCGGAGCGCGGGTTTGCCGTCACGGCCCAGGTGCGGCGCGCCGGCGATCGTAAGCCCGTCTGCCACACCACGATGCACGCGCCGACCCGCCCGGTGTGCAGAACGCCCGTCTTCGGCCGAGCGATCGACAGGCACGCAGGCCCGATCTCCGCCACAACGCCGCGGCAGGCGTGGCCGACTGAACGCGCCACATGCGGGTTCGCCTCGGTGCACAGGCCTGGGGCTCTGCGCACAGAATTTGCTTTGTTGCCCCACGTCGTTGTCATTGCCACTGGAGACCCCTTGAACCACCTTGCCATCCCGTCGCGCCGCGCGCTGCTCGTTTCCCTTGCTTGTGGTCTTGCCATCGCGGCTTTGCCCGCCCAGGCACAAGAAACCCCTGTCAAGTTCCAGCTCGACTGGCGCTTCGAAGGCCCGGCCGCCTTGTTCCTGGTGCCGGTGGCGAAGGGCTATTTCAAGAACGAGAAGCTCAACGTCACGGTCGACGCCGGCAACGGCTCGGGCGGCGCCGTCACGCGCGTGGCTTCGGGCTCGTACGACATGGGTTTCGCCGACCTGGCGGCGCTGATGGAATTTCACGCCAACAACCCGACGGCTACCAACAAACCGGTCGCGGTCATGATGGTCTACAACAACACACCGGCCGCGGTGCTGGCGCTGAAGAAATCGGGCATCAAGACGCCCGCCGACCTGAACGGCAAAAAACTCGGCGCGCCGGTGTTCGACGCCGGCCGCAAGGCCTGGCCGATCTTTGCCAAGGCCAACAACGTGACCAGCGTGGCCTGGACCGCGATGGACCCGCCGCTGCGCGAAACCATGCTCGTGCGTGGTGACGTGGATGCGATCACCGGCTTTTCGTTCACCTCGCTGCTCAACATCGAAGCGCGCGGCGTGAAGGCCGAAGACGTGGTGATCCTGCCTTACCCGACCTACGGCGTGAAGTTGTACGGCAACGCGATCATCGTCGGCGAAGACTTCCTGAAGAAGAACCCGGCGGCGGTGAAAGCCTTCCTGCGTGCGTTCACGAAGGGCATGCGCGATGTGATCGCAGACCCGAAAGGCAGCATCGCGACCGTGAAAGCGCGCGACGGCATCATCGACGTGGCCCTGGAAGAGCGCCGCCTGAAACTCGCTCTCGACGCCACCGTGCTGACCCCCGACGCCAAGGCCGAAGGCTTCGGCGAAGTGCTGGGCCCGCGCCTCTCGCTGATGGCGAGCCAGGTCTCCGACGCCTTCGGCACCAAAGACCGCGTGAAGCCAGAAGCGGTGTGGAACGGCAGCTTTCTGCCGAGTGCCGCCGAGCGCAACATCTTCGTGGCGGCGAAGAAATAGCGCGCCCCGGCCGGTGGGCCGGCCTCGGGAAGGCCAGTAGCATCCGCGGCAGCCGCCAGGCCGCTTTTCGGCATTCGCCGGTTCGGGTTCGCGGCCGCAACCGAGGACAACAATGAACCTGAACACCCTCTTCACCCCCGACAACCCGGGGCCACGCTCCGGCGCGATCGTGCGCAACGTGCTGATCGCGGTGGTGCTGCTGGCGCTCGCGGTCTGGCTCTGGCCGCTGCGCAGCGTGCCCACCGGGCACCGTGGCGTCATCACCGTGGGCGGGGCCATTCGTGGCATCGAGAACGAAGGTTTCACGCTGATCGCGCCGTGGCAGACGCTGAGCATCTTCAACATCCGCGCCGAAGAGGCCACAGTCGAAAACGCCGAGGGCAGCACCAGCGACACCCAGCCGGTGAAGGTGAGCCTGACCGTGCGCTACAGCATCCAGACCGACAAGGTCGCCGAGGTGTTCGAGAAATACAGCCACGACGGCAACCTGCAGTCATACGTTCAGACCGCGACGCAGGAAGTCTTCAAGGCCGTCACCGCGAAATACAACGCACCCGATCTGATCGGCAAGCGCGCCACCGTGTCGGGCGACATCGTGACGGCGCTGCGCGCCAAGCTCGCGATCTATGGCGCGCAGGTCATCAACGTGGACATGCGCAACTTCGCGTTCTCGAACGACTACATGGCGGCCATCAGCCAGAAGGTCACGCAGGAGCAGCTTCGCCTCGGTGCAGAGAACAAGCTGAAGACCGTCGAGGCCGAACAGAAGCAGAAGGTCGCCATTGCCGAAGCCGAGGCCTCTGCCCTGAAGGCCAAGGCCGACGGCGAGGCTTATGCGAACCTGAAGGTGGCCACGGCACAGGCCGAAGCACTGAAGATTCAGAACGCCGCGCTGGCGCAGAACCGCGAAGTGCTCGAGCTGCGCCGCATCGAGGTGGAGAAGGTCAAGGCCGAGCGCTGGAACGGCGCGCTGCCGACCTAGATCTACGCCGGTGCGCCGATCCCGTTCTTCAACCCGCAGGGGCCAGGCACGAAGTGATGACGCAGACCCTCTCAGCGAAAGTCGGCCGACAACTGGAACATCAGCGCCGAATTGCCCAGGAAGTTGACCTGCGTCGAGATCACCGGCGTGAACTGCCAACCCACGCTGAGCACCGCGCCGGGCGAGAAGCCCTTGTAGTTGAGCGGCACCTTCTTGTCGTAGGGCGGTTTGTAGCCGTACAACAAGCCGCCGGTGAGTTGCACGAACAGCGGCTCGAAGCGCGTCAGCCCGTCGAAGCGCTTGCCGCCGTAGAGGTAAGCGCTGGGCTGGCCGAAGGAGTTCTGGAACAGGCTGCCGCCGATGATGTAGGCCTCGGCGTCCTGCTTTTCCAGCCCGAGCATGTAGACATGGCGGTGGTTCGGGTCGCGCGAAAAATGGTAGGTGTACGGCGAGGCCATCACACGCCAGATGTCACCCGCGGGTGCGGCCACTGTCGTCTGCGCCAGAGCGCCTGAAGTGAAACAACCGATGGTGATGACCAGAGGGGCGATGCGAAACGGGCTGAAAAATTCCATGGGCGCCATTGTCGTCAGATTTCTGGCGGGTTCCGGGCGGCGCTGGTGGAATGGTGTGCGCATGTTGCTGGTCTGCGGCGCGGCCGCAACGCTCGTGGGCTGCGCCTGGCTCGACGCCAAGCAGCGCGAGCTGGTGTTCCGGCCCACGCCGGGCCAGCCGAGCGGTTTCACCGGCCTGCGCCCCGGCGACCTGGCCTTCACGCTCGACGTGCCCGGTGCCAAGCCCGGCAGCACCGAACGACTGCACCTGTGGTGGCTGCCGCACGCCGACCCGCAAGCGCCGGCCCTGCTGTACCTGCACGGCACCTTTCGCAACCTGTACAAGAACCTGCCGAAGATCGACGCGCTGCGCGAAGCCGGTTTCGCGGTGCTGGCGGTCGACTACCGCGGTTGGGGCGACAGCACGCCGATCATTCCCTCGGAAGCCACGATCTACGCCGACGCCAACGTGGCCTGGGCCGAGCTCGTGCGGCACCAGGCCGACCCGCGCAAGCGTGTGATTTTCGGCCACTCGATGGGCAGCGGCGTGGCAGTCGAACTCGCTAGCCACCTGCACGTGGACCACGACTATGCCGCGCTGATCCTCGAATCGAGCTTCACGCGCTTGCCCGACGTGGCCAAGGCGGTGGGCATTCTGGGCACGATCGCGTCGTGGTTCGCAACGCAGGAGTTCGACTCGGAATCGAAGATCGGCAAGGTCGACGCACCCATCCTGATGCTGCACGGCACGGCCGACCACACCGTGCCGATCGAACTCGGCCGGCGCCTGTTCGATGCCGCGCCCAAGGGCACACGCTGGGTCCAATTCGAAGGCGGTTCGCACAGTGGGCTGGACCGAGAATCGCCGCAGCAGTACCAGCAGGCACTTCACTTGCTCATCGAGCAGATCCGCTCAAGCCCATCACCCGGCGCTCACCCATGAAACCCTTTGTCGATTTCCAGAACGTCTGGCTGGCTTACAACGACGAGCTGCTGGCCAAGAACCAGTTCGCCGTCGAAGACATTTCGCTGCAGGTGAACGAAGGCGAGTTCATCGCCATCGTCGGCCCTTCCGGCTGCGGCAAGTCGACCTTCATGAAGCTGACCACAGGGCTGAAGATGCCGAGCCGCGGCAGCATCCACATCAATGGCGATGCGGTCACAGGCCCGCTCAAGATCAGCGGCATGTCGTTCCAGGCGCCTTCTCTGTTGCCCTGGCGCAGCACGATCGACAACGTGCTGCTGCCGCTCGAGATCGTGGAGCCGCACCGCAGCCAGTTCAAGGCACGGCGCGAAGAGTACCGCGAGCGCGCCAAGAAACTGCTGCAGACCGTGGGGCTCGGTGGCTACGAAGACAAGCTGCCGCACCAGCTTTCCGGCGGCATGCAGCAGCGCGCGTCGATCTGCCGCGCGCTGATCCACGAACCGAAGATGCTGCTGCTCGACGAGCCCTTCGGTGCACTCGACGCCTTCACGCGCGAAGAACTGTGGTGCACGCTGCGCGACTTGTGGAGCGCACAGAGGTTCAACGTCATCCTCGTCACGCACGACCTGCGCGAGAGTGTGTTTCTGGCCGACACGGTTTACGTGATGAGCCGCAGCCCCGGGCGTTTTGTCGTCAAGCGAGAGATCGAACTGGCGCGGCCACGCGATCTGGAGGTGACCTATACGGCGGAGTTCATCGACATCGTGCACGAGCTGCGCGGGCACATTGGTGCCATGCGTAAAACGGGAACGGCGGTGGTGCAATGAGCCCCAGAAACACCGAACGCTGGGCGCCGGTCGTCACCGCCGTTGCGCTGCTGATCCTGTGGCAGCTTGTCTGCACGCTGTTCAAGATCGCTGACTTCATCTTCCCGAGCCCGATCACCATCGTTCAGGCCATGATCGAGTTCGCCGCGCCGATCGGCGAAGCGGCGTGGAAAACCTTCTGGGTCACGATGCTCGGGTTTGCGATCGCCATCGTCGTGGGCGTGATGCTCGGCTTTCTGGTCGGCTCCTCAAGGCTCGCGTACGCGGCGGTCTACCCGCTGCTCGTGGGCTTCAACGCGGTACCGAAAGCGGCGATCGTGCCGATCCTGATCGTCTGGTTCGGCATCGGCATCGGGCCTGGCATCCTCACCGCGTTCCTGATCTCGTTCTTCCCGATCACCGTGAACATCGCCACGGGTCTCGCCACGCTCGAGCCCGAGCTTGAAGACGTGCTGCGTGTGCTCGGCGCCAAACGATGGGACGTGCTGATCAAGGTCGGCCTGCCGCGCTCCATGCCCTACTTCTACGGCTCGCTGAAGATCGCGATCACGCTCGCGTTCGTGGGCACCGTGCTGGCCGAGATGACGGCCGGCGATTCGGGCATCGGCTACCTGATGCAAACGGCGGGTTCGCAGCAGCGCATGCCCCTCGCTTTCGCCGGGCTGGTGGTGATCGGCGTGATGGCGATGTTGATGTACGAGTTGTTCTCGCTGATCGAGAAGCGCACGACCGGGTGGGCGCATCGAGGGACTCAGGGTGATTGACGCTCCGACGTCGGCGCAGATGCTGCGCCACCTGCGCGCCGCCAACACCATCGCACAACGCGCGCTCAACGCCGGCCACCACCCGTTCGGCGCACTGCTCGTGGCACCCGACCACGAGTCGGTGCTGATCGAACAAGGCAACGTCGACAGCGTGAACCACGCCGAGGCTGTGCTCGCGCGCACGGCCGCGCAGAAGTTCGATGCCAACACACTCTGGGGCTGCACGCTCTACACCACCGTCGAGCCCTGCTGCATGTGCGCCGGCACGCAGTACTGGGCCCACATCGGCAAGCTGGTCTATGGCATGGAAGAGCGCCGCCTGCTGCAGCTCACCGGCAACCATGCCGAGAACCCGACCATGGACCTGCCTTGCCGCGAGGTGTTCGCACACGGCCAGAAGAACATCCAGGTCTGGGGCCCGATCGCCGAAGTCGAAGACGAGATCGCGGCACTGCACATTGCCTTCTGGAAGCGCGGCCTCGGTTCATGAGCTGGCGCGGATCGTTGAATCTCGACTACCGGCGCGACCCGCACAGCCCCGTGCCGCGCACCGTGGTGCACGACCGCCACGACGGCCCGCTGCGGGTGCTCGCGAGCCTCTACCCCGAAGCCCACGCGGTCTGCCACAACGTGCTCGTGCACCCGCCGGGTGGCATCGTCGGTGGTGACCAGCTCGCCATCGAGACCCGGCTCGCCGATGGCGCCCACGCGCTCGTCACCACTGCCGGTGCGACGCGCTATTACCGCAGCACTGGCGCGCCGGCAGTGCAGAGCGTGCACGCCACCCTCGCTGCGAACACGCGCCTGGAATGGCTGCCACTCGAGACCCTTGCCTACAGCGGCTGCATCGGCGAAAACCGCATGCGCTTCGCGCTCGCACCGAGCGCCGAGATGATCGGCTGGGACGTGCTCGCGCTCGGCCTGCCCACCTCGGGCCAGCCCTTCGAGCGCGGCTCGTTCATGCAGAGCATCGAGCTGCCGGGCCGCTGGCTCGAGCGGGGTGTGGTCGCCGCCAGCGACACACGCCTGCTCGATTCACCGCTGGGCTGGGCCGGCCACCGCGTGATGGGCACGCTCTGGTTCGCCAGTGGCGAAACCCTGCCGCGTGCGCGGCGCGAGGCGCTGCTCGACGCCGCCCGCAGCGTGGTCGAGCACCACCCGCTGCGCCCCAGCGCCGGCGCCACGGCGCCCGACGAGAGCGTGATTGTGTTGCGCGTGCTCGCGCCGCGGGTTGAACCGTTGATGAACCTGCTCGCTGCGGTGTGGGCCGAATGGCGCCGCGCGGCCTGGCAACTCGCACCCTGCACACCGAGGGTCTGGCGCACCTGAAGGCGTGCGAGGCGGCATGGCAGCGGATGCGCCGCAACGGCTCAATCGTTGGCGAAGCTGTAGGGCCCGCCGCGTTCGAGCCCCCTCTTGTACGCCGGCCGCGCGTGGATGCGCTTCAAGTACGCCATCAGTTTCGGCCGACTCGAATTGAGTCCGGCGCGCTGCGCCGAGGCCTCGACCGGGAAGCTCATCTGGATGTCGGCGGCGCTGAACTCGTTGCCGGCGAACCATTCGCTCTTGCCGAGTTCGGACTCCATGTAGTCGAGCTGGCGCTTCAGGTTCGGGTCAACCATCAGGCCAAGCACCCGGTCGGCGATGCCGCGCGCGATCGGCTTCACGAAGAAGGGCATCGGCGACACCTTGATGCGCTCGAACACCAGCTTCATCAGCAACGGCGACATCGCCGTGCCTTCGGCAAAGTGCATCCAGTAGCGCCAGCGCAAGCGCTCGGGCGTACCGATGGCCGGCGCGAGGCGGCCATTGCCAAAACGCTCGAGCAGGTACTCGATGATCGCGCCCGACTCGGCCACCGTGACGTCGCCGTCGGTGATCACCGGCGACTTGCCGAGCGGATGCACCTTGCTCAGCTCGGGCGGCGCAAGCATGGTCTTGGCGTCACGTTCGTACTTCTTGATCTCGTACGGCACGTCGAGTTCTTCGAGCAGCCACAGCACACGCTGCGAGCGGGAATTGTTGAGGTGGTGGACGATGACCATGGTGGGAGCGGGCTGGTGGCGGAAGCGGCCATTGTGGGGCGCCGGTAACCCTTTGCGTCCGGCGTGGGCTTTGTCCGACAGCACAAGGCCTTGTCGCCCGACACGCGGGCCGAAGCAGCACCCTTAGAGTCCTGTGCATCGATTCTTCAATCAAGGAACCTGCATGAACACCGGATTCAAACTTGCACTCGCCGCCGTTCCCCTGGCCCTCGTCGCAGCCTGCGGCGGCGGTGACGATCTGGCTGACCGACTCGACCTGGCCAACCCGACGGTGCGCTTCGTGCACGCTTCGCCGCTGGCGCCGAACGTGTCGCTGTACCGCAACCAGGGCACGACCTCGGTTGCGCAGACGCAAGCGACCAACGTGGCCTACAAGTCGGCCACGAACTACTACGACATCGACCTGTCGGCGGCCGATTGGGTCGTGAAAACCACGGTTGGCGACGTGACGGTGGGCAGCGAGAACATTGACCCGAAGCGTGGCAACAAATACACCATCGTCGCGTTGCCGGCCAGTTCGACCACGAATGCCCTGTACGTGATCAACGACCCGTACAACAAGCCGCTGTCGAGCACGAGTACGAAGCTGCGCGTGATGAACGCGTCGTTCAACGCCGCCAACATCGACGTCTACATGACGACCGGCGTCAATGCCGACATCAGCACCGCGATGCCCTTGATCCCCGCCACGGCCTACAAGACTTCGGGCCCGGCCTCGGGCAACGACTCGCAGGACATTCCCGGCGGTACCTACCAGATTCGCGTGACGGCGGCCGGTACCAAGACCGTGTTGTTCTCGGGGCAGCTGACCTTCGGCAACAACCAGGACCTGCTGATCCTGACGGTGCCCGACGCGGCTGCCACCGGTGGCGTGAGCGCGCTGGTGAAGGTCGAAGGCACGGCTGAAGCCACCAGCATCCCGGTGCTCTGACTTCCCTGAGCAAGACGCGAGGCCCGGTCACGGTGTGGCCGGGCCTCCTTTCGTTTGACGGCCTGTAACCGTTTGCCGCGACGCCGCTGCACCACATTCCCGTACAGTGTGGAATCCGAACTTCGGCTGAAAGAACGAACCCATGAATCACTCCCTCAAACTGGCGCTGCTCAGCGCGGTGATGGTGGCGGCCTGTGGCGGGGGCGACGACCTCGCAGACCGCCTCGACATCGCCGACCCTGCCGTGCGGCTGGTCCACGCATCGCCCAACGACCCGACCATCACGCTGCAGCGCGAGGGCCGCGCACTCAACGACGCGACCGATGTGGGCTACAAATACGAGTCGAACTATTTCGACGTGCCCGAACGCGACGACATCGACTGGACCGTGCGCGACGTGGGTGCGGGCCGGGTCATCGACTCGCGCCGCTTCGACGCGCAGCGCGGCAACAAGTACAGCTTCGTCGTGCTGGCCACCTCGGCCACCACGAACGGCGTCTACGCGATCAACGACCCCTACAACAAGGACCTGACGAGCGAGCGCACCCGCGTGCGCGTGGTCAACGGTGCGTACACGACGACAGGCGTTGACGTGTACCTGAACGCCGCCGGCACCGACATCACCACCGTTGCGCCGTTCATCGCGGGCACGACCTTCATGAGCTCGCAACCGGCCTCGGGCGACGACTCGCGTCGGCTCGAAGGCGGCGTCTACCAGGTGCGCATCACCACCGCCGGCAGCAAGACCGACGTGCTGTTCGCCGGCACGATCAGCTTCGGCAACAACCAGGACCTGCTGCTGATCCCGGTGGTCAACGCCACCACGCCAGCACGCGTGAAGATGCTGGTGGTGATCGAAGGCGCCAGCAACCGGCAGATCAGCGAGCTGACCGACACGCCCTGAACGGGGGCACGGGACTCAGGCCGGAACGAAGCGCCTACGCAGTTGCGCAGAGCAGGCCTGAGTTTGAGTCGCCTGCGCTGCGCAGTTGCACAGGCGACTTCGCTTCGGCGACTCAGCGCAGAAGCAGGCCGCCGCTCGATTCGCCGGCCGGCTGGAACGGCCCGAGCGGCCGCACCTCGACTTCGTTGCGAGCGATGCGAGGCTCGCCACCGTGGCTGCGGAACAGCAACGTGCCCTTGCGCACCACCAGCAGGCCTTCGAAGCGCCAGCCGACGATCGTGGTGCTGCGCCGGAAGTTGAGGAAGTCGAGCCAGAAGTTGCCGTCACGACGCCGCGCCTCGCGCGCCAGCCGGAACTCGTAGACCCTGCAGTCCTGGCGTGCCAGCATGCAGTCGCGCAAACCCGTGTCGAGTGCGTCAAGCGGGATCGCAGAGTTCGGCGCGAGCCGCGCGATCAGTTGCGGATACGGAATCTGCGTCACGTTCGCGCTGGCGTCGATGTCGAAACCGAGCGCCTTGAGTTCGGCCACGGTCGTCTTGTACGGCACGGACTGCTCTAGCGCAGCGGCGGCCGCCTCGTAGCTCTCGAAACCCGAGGGCTGCTGGCTCTGGCTGCGCGGCAACAGCTCGGCGCAGGCCGCCAGCATGAGTGGCAGCAGGCTGCAGGTGACTGCGCGGGATGCACGAAAGGCCTTCACGAAAGACAGTGTCCCACAGGCTGCTGGCGCGGCGATATGGCGCGGCGGCTTGCGCTGCGCCAGCGCCGCCCGGCGCTGGCAAACTCAGATCGACATCAGGCGCCGCACGCCCTCGGCTTCCATGTTTTTTCCGCGCCCGCGCTGGATGATCTCGCCGCGCTCCATCACCAGGTACTGGTCGGCCAGCTCGGCCGCGAAATCGTAGTACTGCTCGACCAGCACGATCGCCATCTTCTGGCCGCCGTTCAGCCCAGAGTCGGCGAGCATCCTGATCACCCGCCCGATGTCTTTGATGATGCTGGGCTGGATGCCTTCGGTCGGCTCGTCGAGGATCAGCAGCTTCGGGCCGGCCGCCAGCGCCCGCGCGATCGCGAGCTGCTGCTGCTGGCCGCCCGACAGGTCGCCGCCACGCCGGTTGATCATCTGCTTCAACACCGGGAACAATTCGAACAGCTCGGCCGGAATGGGCGTGCTGCCGCTCTTGTAGGCCAGGCCCATCAGCAGGTTGTCTTGCACCGTGAGCCGGCCAAAGATTTCGCGGCCCTGCGGCACGTAGCCCACGCCTTTGCGCACCCGCTCGTAGGGTGTGTCTTTGGTGATCGCGCCGCCGTCGAGCTGGATGCTGCCGGTCTTCACCGGCACCACGCCCATCAGGCTTTTCAGCAGCGTGGTCTTGCCCACGCCATTGCGGCCGAGAATCACGGTCACTTCGCCGAGCTTCGCTTCGAAGCCGACGTTGCGCAGAATGTGCGAACCGCCGTAGTACTGGTTGACGCCTTCGACTTTCAGCATGCTCAGCGCCCCAAATACACTTCGACAACCTTCTCGTTCGCCTGCACGTCGCTGAGCAGGCCCTCGGCGAGCACGCTGCCTTCGTGCAGCACCGTAACCTTCTTTCCGTTTTGGCCGTTCTGCGTGAGTTCGCCGATGAACTTCATGTCGTGTTCGACAACCACGAGCGAGTGGTTGCCTTCGAGCGAGAGAAAGAGTTCTGCGGTGCGCTCGGTCTCTTCATCGGTCATGCCGGCCACGGGTTCGTCGAGCAACAAGAGCTTCGGGTCCTGCATCAGCAGCATGCCGATCTCGAGCCACTGCTTCTGGCCGTGGCTCAACAACCCGGCCACACGCTGCGCGCTGTCTTTCAGGTGGGTCAGCGTCAGCATGGCGCCGATGCGGTCGAGCTGCTCACCGTCAAGGCGGAAGAACATCGACGAACGCACGCCGCGGTCAGCCTTCAGCGCAAGCTCGAGGTTTTCGAACACGCTGAGCTGTTCGAACACCGTGGGCTTCTGGAACTTGCGGCCGATGCCGATGGACGCGATTTCGTTCTCGCGCAAACGCAGCAGGTCGATCGTCGAGCCGAAATACGCCTTGCCCAGATCGGGCCGGGTCTTGCCGGTGATGACGTCCATCATGGTCGTCTTGCCGGCCCCGTTCGGGCCGATGATGCAGCGCAGTTCGCCGGCGCTGATCGAGAGGCTCAACGCATTCAGCGCCTTGAAGCCGTCGAAGCTGACGGTGATGTCGTCGAGGTACAAGATGGCGCCATGCGTCACGTCGAGCTCGCCGGTCGCGACGCGGCCGTAGCTCGTCTCGCGCCCGCCCGACTCGGTCGTGGTCGGCACCGGCCGGCCTTCGTGGATCGCCTTGGTGCGCGCGCCGGCGGCCATCAGGTCGGGCGTCATGACGATTCCTTTTTGCGGCGCACGAGGCCGATGATTCCCTGCGGCAGGAAGATCGTCACCAGAATGAACAGTGCGCCCAGAAAGTACAACCAGAACTCCGGGAACGCCTGCGTGAACCAGCTCTTGGCACCGTTGACGAAGAAGGCGCCGACGATCGGGCCGATCAGCGTACCGCGCCCGCCGACCGCGGCCCAGATCGCGATCTCGATGCTCGCGGCCGGGCTCATCTCGCCCGGGTTGATGATGCCGACCTGCGGCACGTAAAGCGCGCCGGCAATGCCGCACATCACGGCCGAGATGACCCAGATCGCGAGCTTGTAGCGCAGCGGGTCGTAGCCGGTGAACATGACACGCGTTTCGGCGTCACGAATCGCCTGCAAGACGCGCCCGAACTTGCTGCCCACGAGCCAGCGCGCCATCACGTAGAAGCCGATCAGCGTGCAGCCGGTGATCACGAAGAGTGTCATGCGCATCGACGGCGTGGCGATCGGGATGTCGAGAATGCGCTTGAAGTCGGTGAAGCCGTTGTTGCCGCCAAAGCCGGTCTCGTTGCGGAAGAACAGCAGCATCGCCGCGTACGTCATCGCCTGCGTGATGATCGAGAAGTAGACACCCTTGATGCGCGAGCGGAACGCGAAGTAACCGAACACGAAGGCGAGCAGGCCCGGCACCAGCACCACCAGCAGCATCTGCGCAATGAAAGAGTTGCTCAGCCCCCAAGTCCACGGGAATTCTTTCCAGTTCAGGAACACCATGAAGTCGGGCATGGGCAAACGGTACTGGCCGTCGCTGCCGATCTGGCGCATCAGGTACATGCCCATCGCGTAGCCGCCGAGCGCGAAGAACACACCATGGCCGAGCGAGAGAATGCCGGTGTAACCCCAGATCAGGTCCATCGCCAGCGCGCAGATGGCGTAGCACATGATCTTGGCGACGAGCTGCACGGCGTAGTCGGATGCGTGGAAAGCGCTGCCCTCCGCCACCACCAGGTTCAGCACCGGCACGACGACGGCCACGACGAGCAAGGCGAGCACGACCGCGCCCCAGCTCTTGCCGCTCAGCAAGCCGATTCGCGGCACGATGGTCGCGCTGGGTGTGGGCAGGACGGCGCTCAAGTCGATCTCCTCATCACGCTTCGGCACTCCGGCCCTTCATCGCGAAGATGCCCTGGGGCCGCTTCTGGATGAAGATCACGATGAACACCAGCACCATGATCTTCGCGAGCACCGCGCCCTGCCAGCCTTCGAGCAGCTTGTTCAGCACCCCCAGGCCGACGGCAGCGTAGACCGTGCCGGCGAGTTGCCCGACCCCGCCGAGCACGACCACCATGAACGAGTCGACGATGTACCCCTGGCCCAGATCGGGCCCGACGTTGCCGACCTGCGACAAGGCACACCCCGCCAGCCCGGCAATGCCCGAACCCAGCGCGAACGCATAGGTGTCGATGCGCGCGGTGTTCACGCCCATGCAGGCCGCCATCTTGCGGTTCTGCGTCACGCCACGCACGAACAGGCCCAGCCGAGTGCGCGCGATCAGGGCCGACACACCCGCCAGCACGAGAATCGAAAACGCGATGATCGCGAGGCGGTTGTAGGGCAGCGTGAGGTTGCTCATGGCGTCGACGCCGCCCGAGAGCCAGGCCGGGTTCTCGACCGGCACGTTCTGCGCGCCGAAGAGCGAGCGCACCGCCTGCTGCAACACGAGGCTGATGCCCCAGGTGGCCAGCAGCGTTTCGAGCGGCCGGCCGTACAACCAGCGGATCACGCTGCGTTCGAGCACCGCGCCAACCAGCGCTGCGGCGAAGAACGAGGCCGGAATCGCGAGCAGCACGTAGTAGTCGAACGCATCGGGCAGGTAGCTGCGAAACAGGTTCTGGATCACATAGGTGGCGTAGGCGCCGATCATCATCAGCTCGCCGTGCGCCATGTTGATGACGCCCATCAGCCCGTAGGTGATGGCCAGGCCCAGCGCCACCAGCAGCAAGATCGAGCCCAGGCTCACGCCGGTGAAGATCACACCGAGGCGTTCACCCCAGGCGAGCCGCCCTTCGATGGTTTTCAGCGACACGCCGATCGCAGCTTTCACGTCGGCCTCAGGCTCGACCTTCTGGCGCTCGAGCAGCAAGGTCTTGGTGGCCGGCGTGCCGGTGGCGCCGAGCGCCGTGGCGGCCTCCAGGCGCTTGGCCTTGTCGGCGCTGCCCAGCAGAATTGCAAAACGCACCGCGCCGAGCGCATCCTTGATCGCAGGCACCTGCTCTGCCGCGTAGGCCTTCTCGACCAGCGGCAGTTTGGTTTCGTCAGGCTCGGCCTGCAGCGTTTTCACAGCCTCGGCACGCACCCCGTTGTCGGGCGAGAACAGCTTGATCGAGGCCAGCGCGGTGTCGAGCTCGCCGCGCATCTGGTTGTTGTTGATGACGTCTTCGGCGGTGTCAGGCACCACCACTTCGGCGCCGGTCACAGGGTTGAAACCCTTGCCGTCTTTCATCACGTACACGGCGCTGTCGGTGAACTTCACCGCGTCGTCGGAGATGGCCTGGATCAATGCCACGGCCTTGTCGTCGGCCGTGGGCAGCACTTCATTCAGCGCCGCGATGCGGGATTCCGCCTCGCCAGCGACCAGCGCACGCGCCTGGGCTGGCGTGAGGGCCTGCGCCGGTGCGGCAAGCACCAGCGCAGACATCAACAGGAAGAACCAACGCATCACGGGGTACTGCGCGCCTGTTTACTTCTTGGCCATCAGGTCAGGCTCGTCTTTCTTGCCCTTGTTCTCGGGGATGAACGGGCTCCAAGGCTGGGCCTTGACCGGGCCGGGCGTCTTCCAGACCACGTTGAACTGGCCGTCGGCCTTGATCTCGCCGATGAACACCGACTTGTGCAGGTGGTGGTTCTTCGGGTCCATCATCGAGGTGATGCCGCTCGGTGCGGTGAAGGTCTGCCCGGCCATCGCCGCGATCACCTTGTCGGTGTCGGTGCTGCCGGCCTTCTTGACCGCCTGCGCCCACATGTTGATGCCGATGTAGGTGGCTTCCATCGGGTCGTTGGTCAGCGGCTTGTCTTTGTGGCCGGCGATGCCCTTGGCCTTGGCGTACTCGCTCCACTTCTTGATGAAGGCGGTGTTGGCCGGGGACTTGATCGACTGGAAGTAGTTCCAGGCAGCCAGGTGGCCGACCAGCGGCTTGGTGTCGACACCACGCAGCTCTTCTTCACCGACCGAGAAGGCAACGACGGGAACGTCTTTCGCCTTCAGCCCGGCGTTGCCCAGCTCCTTGTAGAACGGAACGTTGGAGTCGCCGTTGATGGTGGAGACCACTGCGGTCTTGCCACCAGCCGAGAACTTCTTGATGTCGGCAACGATGGTCTGGTAGTCGCTGTGGCCGAACGGGGTGTACTTCTCGTCGATGTCTTCGTCCTTCACGCCCTTGCTGTGCAGGAAGGCGCGCAGGATCTTGTTGGTGGTGCGCGGGTACACATAGTCGGTGCCCAGCAGCACCCAGCGCTTGGCGCCACCACCGGCCTTGCTCATCAGGTATTCGACCGCGGGAATCGCTTGCTGGTTCGGCGCTGCGCCGGTGTAGAACACGTTCTTGCTGAGTTCTTCACCTTCGTACTGCACGGGGTAGAACAGCAGGCTGTTGAGTTCCTCGTAGACCGGCAGCACCGACTTGCGGCTCACGCTGGTCCAGCAGCCGAAGGTCACGACGACCTTGTCCTGCCCGATCAGCTGTTTGGCCTTTTCGGCGAACAGCGGCCAGTTCGAAGCCGGGTCGACAACGACCGGTTCGAGCTTCTTGCCGAGCAGGCCGCCCTTGGCGTTGATCTCGTCGATGGCCATCAGCACGGTGTCCTTGAGCACCGTTTCCGAAATCGCCATCGTGCCCGACAGCGAGTGCAAGACACCGACCTTGATCGTGTCGGCGGCGTTCGCGAACGGGCTGAGACCGAGGGCGGCCACGCCCAAAGCGATGGCCGTGAGGGACTTGCCGGCTTGGCGGCGGGATGGGTTCATGGGGTCACGCTCCTGTGGGTTGTGCGATGGGGTTTGAGCAAGCGGCATGCCAGTGCTGCAGTGCGTCAATCGCAGGTTACGCAGGGGGCGGTTGGTGCGGAATACGCCCGATGGCGTACGCGGTCGGTCGGTGCGATCACCGCTTGCCGCGAGCGTTGGCGCTGCGAGGGCGCTGAAGCTCTCTTCAGCTCCCCGCCTTGTTCGGGTCCCGCCACACCCGCTCGAACGGCAGCCGCCAGGCGTTCGGTGCGATCAGTTGATGGATCGGCTTCGGGCCCCACGAACCGGGCTCGTACAGGCGCACCGGTGGTGGTGCTTCGATCAGCGGCGTCGAGACTTGCCACAGCCGCTCGATGCCTTCGGCCGTGGTGAAGAGCGTGCGGTCGCCGCGCATCGCGTCGAGGATCAATCGTTCATACGCTTCGAGCACATCGCCGATCAGGCCGGTGTCGCGCATCGCGAACTGCAGGCTCAGCTTGTCCAGGCGCATGCCCGGCCCGGGGCGCTTGCCGTAGAAAGAGAGCGACATCTTCGACGCGTCGGCGAGGTCGAAGGTCAAATGATCAGGGCCCTGCGCACCGACACCCGAGCCGGGCGGGAACATGCTCTTCGGCGGCTCGCGGAACGCGATCGAGATGATGCGCTGGCCTTCGGCCAGGCGTTTGCCGGTGCGCAGGTAGAACGGCACGCCGGCCCAGCGCCAGTTGTCGATGTGGCACTTGAGCGCGATGAAGGTTTCGGTGTCGGACTCCGGATCAACGCCTTCTTCGCCACGGTAGCCGCTGTACTGGCCGCGCACCACGTCGGCCGGCTGGATCGGCAGCATGCTGCGAAAGACCTTGTTCTTCTCCTCGCTGATCGGCACCGGCTCGAGCGAGGTCGGCGCCTCCATCGCCATGAAGCCGAGGATCTGGAACAGGTGCGTGACCACCATGTCGCGGTAGGCGCCGGTCTGCTCGTAGAAGCCGGCGCGTTTGCCGAGTCCCAGCGTTTCGGGCACGTCGATCTGCACGTGGTCGATGAAGTTGCGGTTCCAGATCGGCTCGAACAGCCCGTTCGCGAAGCGGAACGCCAGGATGTTCTGCGCCGGCTCCTTGCCGAGAAAGTGGTCGATGCGAAAAATCTGCTCTTCGTCGAACACTTCGTGCAACTTGCTGTTGAGCTTGACCGAACTCGCCAGGTCGGTGCCGAAGGGCTTTTCCATGACGATGCGCGAGCCTTCGACCAGGCCGGCTTCGGCGAGCAAACGCACCGCCGGCAAAGCCGCGCTCGGCGGCACGCTCAGGTAGTGCAGGCGGCGGCACTCGGCGCCGAGGCTAGCCTCGGCCTCGTCGACAGCGGCTTTGAGCGCGGCAGCGCCTGCAGCCAGGGGCACGTAGTCGAGCGAAGCGGCAAAGGCGCCCCAATGGGCGTCGCTCACCTTGCGGCCCGAGAACTCGTCGAGCGCCGCGCGCGCGATGTTGCGAAACCCGTCGGCGTCGATGTCGTCGAGCGAGACGCCGATGATCCGGCAGCCGGGGATGAACCCGACGCTGGACAGGTGGAACAGGCCCGAGAGCAGCTTGCGCTTGGCCAGGTCGCCGGTGGCCCCGAACAACACCACGACCTGCGGAAACCGCGGCCCCACACCCGGAGGAATCTTTGCCACTGTGCCTGCCCTCTTGTCACGAACGGCTTGCAGATCGAACGCCTGCCCTTGTACCGCTGCAAGTCGCGGGCCACAAGGCCTGCACCAGCATGGGCGATCGGTCAGGCGCTCATGCCCGGGTTCAGCTGGCGCACACGGCTCATCGCGATCGACACCGCCGCGGTGCGTGTTTCAACACCAAGCTTCACGTACACGCGCTCCAGGTGCTTCTTCACCGTGGCCGGGCTGCTGCCCAATATGTCGCCGATGTCGCGGTTGGTCTTGCCCTTGGCCACCCAGTACAGCACCTCGGCCTCGCGCAGCGTGAGCTTGAAGGACTGCACCATGGCATCGACCACCGCCGCGTCGGACACCTCGCGCATCACGATCAGCAGATCGTCGTCGCCGGTGCGCTGCTGCAGCGAGAACACGAGTTGCCGGGCACCGCGGTTCACCGGCAACGGGCGTGGCTCGCGCCCTTCGGCCGCGGCCCGGGTTTCGCTCTTCAGCCAGCCGAGAACCGCCGACGGGATCTGCCCGGGCGCGGCAGCGAAGTAGTCGAACATGAGTTGGCGCGCCAGCGGCGTCTGCCAGACCGAGCGCACCGGGTCGGCAGCATCGCCCTCGAAGTGGATCGCCATCGTGGCGTGGCCGAAGGCGTCGAGCGCATTGCGCGCCTGCGTCGCTTGGTGCGTCTCGCGCGCGCTGCGCATGTGCACGGCCATGCGCACCAGCACCTCTTGCGCGCGGATTGGTTTGGTGACGTAGTCGACACCGCCGGCCTGGAATGCAGCGACCACGTGTTCTGTCTCGGTCAGGCCAGTCATGAAGATGATCGGAATCTGCGCCGTCTCGGGGTTCTGCTTCAGGCGCCGCGCTACTTCGAAGCCGTCCATCCCGGGCATCACCGCGTCGAGCAGCACGATGTCGGGCAAGGCCTGTGCGGCGCGCTGCAGGGCGCTCTCGCCGTTCGTCGCCACCAGCACGGTGTAGCCCGATTCGTCGAGCGCGTCATGCAGCAACGACAGGTTGTCGGGCACGTCGTCGACGATCAACACGACGAGTGAATCGCTGCGACTCGGCAAGGTCGCGTTCATGGTTGCACCTCCCGGTCGGCCAAGGCCTGGCGGATCACGCGCGCCATCGCATCGAGCTGAAACTGGTGCGCCAGGCCACGCAAATGGTTCACGAACCCAGCGTGGGCCGCATGCAGCGCGGCGATGTCGTCGAGCTTGCGCACGATGCCGCGGTAGTAGCCCAGGCTGACCAGCTCTTCGAGCGCGCGCAGCTGGCTGGCCTCGGGCAAGGCCCACTCGGTGGGCGGTGTCGGCGAAGGCGCGGGTGCGTCGACGGGGGCGGCCTCCAGCCAGTCGAGCTGCAGCCGCGTGCCGAGCCAGTCGAGCAGCTCGTGCACACGCACCGGTTTCAGGATGAAGTCTTCGACGCCGATGCCGACATCGTTCTCCAGTTCCTTGTCGAAAGCGTTGCCCGAGACGATGGCGATCGGTGCGCCGCTCAGGCCCAGCTCGCGGATCGTGCGCACCGTCGTCCAGCCGTCGATGCCGGGCATCGCCAGATCCATCAGGATCGCGTCGGGCGCGCTGCTGGCGAGCAGCGCCAGGCAGGCGTGGCCCGACGCGGCCTGCTGCAGCTCGAAGCCGAGTGGCTCCAGCACGCTCACCAGCAGCTCGCGGTCGAGCTCTTCGTTGTCGACCACGAGCACACGTTTGCGCGCACCCGCATAGCCCACGCGCGTCTGGCGCGGCAGCTCGCGCTCGATGCGCGCACCGCGCACTTCGGGCAGGAACAGCCGGATCCGAAACAGCGTGCCGGTGCGCGGCGCTGCGCCCGCTGCAACCGCCGAGGCCGGCGTGCTGTGCACCGTGAGCTCGCCGCCCATCAGGTCGGTCAGCATCTTGGCGATGGTCAGGCCCAGGCCGGTGCCGCCACTGGCCGCCGCACTCGCCTCCGAGCCGCGGCCGAAAGGCTCGAACACGTGCTCGATGTCGGCGGCTGAAATGCCCGGGCCGGTGTCTTCGATCTCGAAGACCGCCATCTCGCGCGCATGGGTCAAGCGAAACTCGACCCGCCCGACGTGCGTGAACTTGACCGCGTTGCCGAGCACGTTGATCAAGATCTGGCGCAGCCGTTTTTCGTCGGCACGCACGACCTCGGGCAAGCCTTCGCTGAGCGCGCGCCGGAACTCGATCCCCTTGGCAGCGGCCTGCAGCTCGAACAAACGCACGATCTCTTGCACGCACTCGCGAAAACGCATCGGCTTGTTGTCGAGCCGCAGCTTGCCGGCCTCGATGCGCGAGATGTCGAGCGTGCGTTCGATCAGGCTCAGCAGGTGGTCGCCACCTCGCCGGATCACCGCCACCGCCTGGCGCCGGTGCGGTGGCACCGAAGCGTCTTCTTCGAGCAACTGCGCATAACCGAGGATGCTGTTCAGCGGCGTGCGCAGCTCGTGGCTCACGGTCGTGATGTAGCGGCTCTTGGCCTGGTTGGCGAGTTCGGCCTGGTGGCGTGCCGATTCGGCCTGCAGCCGGGCCTGCTGCAGTTGCTCGTCGGTGCGGCGGTGCGATTCGATCTCGCGCCGCAGCACCTGAGTCTGTTCGTTGAGCGCCTGGGTCTGGCGGTTCGATTCTTCCTGTGCGACCTGGCGGCTCTTCTGCGTGAGCACCAGCCACCACGCCACGATGCCGCTGACGAGCAGCAGCGCAGCGAAGGCCTTCACAAAACCGAGCTTCATCGCCTGGGCCAGGGCCGAACCCGGTTCGACCACGGCCGGCAAGCCCTGGTGGTACAGCACCGCGAACAGGCCGCCGAGCAAGGGCACCACCACCGCCATCAGCAGCAGGTAGTGGCCGAGGCCGGTTTCCAGGTAAGGCCACACCACACGCGGCAGCACGGCACGCAGCAGCGCGTTCCACTGCACCGAGGCGCGCGCATGCGGCTTGCACAGGTCGTTGCAACGCGCGTCGAGTGTGCAGCACAGCGAGCAGATCGCGCCCTGGTACGCGGGGCACTGCGCCATGTCGTCGCCTTCGTAGTCGCGTTCGCAGATCACGCAGCGCGTCAGGCGCTTGTAGCTGCCGGCGTCGGCCTCGGGCATCGGCGGCGCCGAGGGCGAGCGTGCGATGTAATAGCGCCCACCGGTCCACCACGCGATCAGCGGCGAGACGAGCAGTGCCGTCACGAGTGCGATCAGCGCCGAGAAGGCCTGCGCCATCGGCCCGAGCACACCGAGGTAGGCCACGATCGAGAGCAGCGAGGCGACGCCCATCGCGCCCACGCCGACCGGGTTCACATCGAACAGGTGGGCGCGCTTGAACTCGATGCCCTTGGGAGACCAGCCCATCGGCTTGTTGATGACGAGGTCGGCCACGACCGCCATCATCCAGGAGATTGCGATGTTCGAGTACAGGCCCAAGACCTTGCCAAGTGCCTGGAACACGTCGAGCTCCATCAGCATCAGCGCGATCGCCGTGTTGAACACCATCCAGACCACGCGACCGGGGTGGCTGTGCGTGAGGCGCGCGAAGAAGTTCGACCAGGCGAGCGAGCCGGCATAGGCATTGGTCACGTTGATCTTGAGCTGCGAGACAAACACGAAGAGCGCGGTCGCCGCGACCGCCAGGCCGTACTGCGAGAACACGGCGTTGTAGGCGACGAGGTACATCTGCGTCGGGTCGACCGCACGCTCGGTCGGCACCGCGTAGCCGATCGCCAGGTAGGCGAGCAAGGCGCCCGCCAGCATCTTCAGCACGCCGGGCACCACCCAGCCCGGCCCGCCGATCACCACGCTCGCCCACCAGCGCGCGCGCTGCCCCGGCTGCGGCTCGGGCATGAAGCGCAGGTAGTCGGCCTGCTCGCCCATCTGCGTGATGAGGGCAATGCCCACGGTCATCGCGGCGCCGAACTTCATCAGGTCGAAGCCGGGCGCGCGCGGACCTTCGGCGCCTTGCCCGCCGTAAGACCACAGCTCGGCCAACACGCCGGGGTGCTGGTGCAGCACGTAGGCGAGCGGCACGATCAGCATCAAGAGCCACAGCGGCTGCGTCCACACCTGCAGCCGGCTGATGGTGGTGACGCCGTGCGTGACGAGCGGAATCACGAGCAGCGAGCACAGCAGATAACCCCAGCTCGGCGGAATGTCGAACGCCAGCTCGATCGCGTAGGCCATGATGGCCGCCTCGAGCGCGAAAAAGATGAAAGTGAAGCTGGCGTAGATCAGCGAGGTGATCGTGGAGCCGATGTAGCCGAAGCCGGCGCCGCGCGTGAGCAGGTCCATGTCCACGCCATGGCGCGCCGCGTACACGCTGATCGGCCAGCCGGCCAGGAAGATGATCAGGCCGGTGGCCAGGATGGCCCAGAACGCGTTGATGAAACCGTAGTCGACCAGCAAGGTGCCACCGACCGCTTCGAGCACCAGGAACGACGATGCGCCAAACGCGGTGTTCGCCACCCGCAGCGCCGACCACTTGCGGAACGAGCGCGGCGTGAAGCGCAGCGCGTAGTCTTCCATCGTCTCGCGCGCGACCCAGCTGTTGTAGTCGCGGCGCACCTTGATCACCTGCTGCACCGCCGTGGTGCCCGGCGCCGGCCGCACACCCTGCCCCACGCGCGGCGCCAGTTCGGTGGCCGGCGCAGGCAGTGGCAGGATGGAGCTCATGAACCGAGTTGGTGCAAGGCGCATGCCAACGAGACAGGTCATGGCTTTGAAACGACGCGCTAGCATCGGGTACGCCTTCTGCTACCCCAAGCCACCATGGAACTGACCCCGCGCGAAAAAGACAAGCTGATGATCTTCACCGCGGCGCTGCTGGCCGAGCGCCGCAAGGCGCGCGGGCTCAAGCTCAACTACCCCGAGGCGGTGGCGCTGATCAGCGCGGCCATCATGGAAGGCGCGCGCGACGGCAAGAGCGTGGCCGCGCTGATGAGCGAGGGCAAGACCTGGCTCACCCGCGCCGACGTGATGGACGGCGTGGCCGAGCTGATCCCCGAGATCCAGATGGAAGCGACCTTCCCCGACGGCACCAAATTGGTGACCGTGCACCAACCCATTGCCTGAGCAGGAGCGACCTTCATGATCCCTGGCGAGCTGCTGACCGATGGCCCCGACATCGAAATCAACCCCGGCCGGCGCACGCTGACGCTGGTGATCGAAAACAGCGGCGACCGCCCGATCCAGGTCGGCTCGCACTACCACTTCGCCGAAACGAATGCTGCGTTGCGCTTCGACCGCGCCGCGGCGCATGGCATGCGTTTGAACATTGCCTCGGGAACGGCCGTGCGCTTTGAGCCCGGCCAGCAGCGCACCGTCGAGCTGGTCGACTACGCCGGCGAACGCAAGGCTTACGGCTTCCGCGGCCTCGTGCAGGGAGCGCTTTGACCATGGCGAAGATCAACCGACGCGCGTACGCGGAAATGTTCGGCCCGACCACCGGCGACCGGGTTCGGCTGGCCGACACCGGCCTGATCGTCGAGGTCGAACACGACCACACGCTGAAGGCCGGCGGCTACGGTGAAGAAGTGAAGTTCGGCGGTGGCAAGACCATTCGCGACGGCATGGGCCAGAGTCAGCGGCTCGCCGCAGATGTGGCCGACACCGTGATCACCAACGCCTTGATCATCGACCACTGGGGCATCGTCAAGGCCGACATCGGCATCAAGGGCGGCCTGATCAGCGCGATCGGCAAGGCCGGCAACCCCGATGTGCAGCCCGGTGTCGACATCGTCATCGGCCCAGGCACCGAGATCATTGCCGGCGAAGGCAACATCATCACTGCAGGCGGCATCGACTCACACATCCACTTCATCTGCCCGCAGCAGATCGAAGAAGCGCTGACGAGCGGCGTGACGACGATGCTGGGTGGCGGCACCGGGCCGGCCACCGGCACCTTCGCCACCACCTGCACGCCGGGGCCGTGGCACATCCACTCGATGCTGAAGGCGGCCGAGAGTTTCCCGATGAACCTGGGCTTTCAGGGCAAGGGCAATGCGAGCCTGCCCGGTGCGCTCGAAGAGCAGGTGGAAGCCGGCGCCTACGGCCTGAAGCTGCACGAAGACTGGGGCACGACGCCGGCCGCGATCGACTGTTGCCTGAGCGTGGCCGACGCGCACGACGTGCAGGTGACGATCCACACCGACACGCTGAACGAATCGGGCTTTGTCGAAGACACGATCGCGGCGTTCAAGGGCAGAACGATTGCGACCTTCCACACAGAAGGTGCCGGTGGCGGCCATGCGCCCGACATCATCAAGTGCGCGGGCTTGCCGAACGTGCTGCCATCGAGCACGAACCCGACGATGCCGTACACGGTGAACACCATCGACGAGCACCTCGACATGCTGATGGTGTGCCACCACCTCGACGCGAGCATCGCCGAAGACCTGGCCTTCGCCGAAAGCCGCATTCGCCGCGAGACGATCGCGGCCGAAGACATCCTGCACGACCTGGGCGTGTTCTCGATGATGAGTTCCGACAGCCAGGCGATGGGGCGGGTCGGCGAAGTCATCATCCGCACCTGGCAGACAGCGCACAAGATGAAAGCGCAGCGAGGCACGCTGGCGGAAGACAACGCGCGCCACGACAACTTCCGCGTCAAGCGTTACATCGCCAAATACACGATCAACCCGGCGATCACGCAGGGCATCTCGCACATCGTCGGCTCGGTCGAGGTCGGCAAGCTCGCCGACCTGGTGGTCTGGAAGCCGGCGTTCTTCGGCGTGAAACCTTCGCTGATCATCAAGGGCGGCATGATCGCCGCCGCCGCGATGGGCGACCCGAATGCGAGCATTCCCACGCCGCAGCCGGTGCACTACCGGCCGATGTTCGGCAGCTTCGGCAGCGCGATGAACGACACCTGCATCACTTTCATGTCGAAGGCCTCGCTGGCGGCCGGCGTGCCACAGCGGCTCGGCCTGAAGCGCCGCACCGAAGCGGTGAAGAACACGCGAACGATAGCCAAGGCAGACATGGTTCACAACAGCGGCACGCCGAACATCGAGGTCGACGCCCAGACCTACGAAGTGCGTGCCGACGGCGTGCTGCTCACCTGCGAGCCGGCCACCGAGCTGCCGATGGCGCAGAAGTACTTCCTGTTCTGAACCCGATCAGCGCCGCGTCGATCACGGGATGAATGACCTGCGCGAGCTGACCCGGCAGTTCCCGAGCTCGGGCCGGATCGACGCCATCTTCCTGCGCCCGCAGCGCGACATGGCGGCGCTGCGTGTCGATTCGGTCATCGCCGAAGTGGACCGCGGCCTGCTCGGCGACCGCAGTGCTGCGCGCGCTGTCGCGCGGCCCGGCGGTGGCAAGCGGCAGGTGACGCTGATCCAGGCCGAACACCTGCCGTTGATCGGCGCGTGGTCGGCGAATGCACCGCTCGACCCGGCCACACTGCGGCGCAACCTGGTGGTCTCGGGCATCAACCTGCTGGCCTTGCGTTCGCCTTTCGCCGACCGGCCGTTGCGGGTCTGCATCGGCCCCGACGTGGCCCTCGTGATGACCGGCCCCTGCGACCCTTGCTCAAAGATGGAAGCTGCGCTTGGGCTCGGTGGCTACAACGTGATGCGCGGCCACGGTGGGCTCACGGCCCGAGTGGTGTGCGGCGGTCGCCTGCAGGTTGGCGACTCGGTGCGGATCGACATCTGCGCTCCGACATGAACACATCGCCGCAGGCGCAACTCCGCAGGACTTGTCGATTCAGTCGAGCCCACCATGCGCACCCGCGCAAGCCGGAGGCCAGCCCGGTCTGCCGAGGCCGATGGCCGCGCCCGTCCGCCCAAGGCAAACCGCGAGTCGTGAGGGGCTGAGCGAGCCGGCACAAAGACCTACGAACGAGGCTCGTCCGGCTTCGACACGAGAAGATCCGCCGGCTGGCAGTTCAGGTACTCGCAGATGCGCTGCAAGGTGTCGAAGCGCACACCCTTTACCTTGCCCTGCTTGAGCAAGGACAGATTGGCCTCGGTGATCCCGACGTACTCGGCCAGGTCTTTCGACTTGGCCTTGCGTTCGGCCAACATGACGTCGAGCCTGACGATGATGGGCACGTGCAGTCCTGCCTCAAACGATTTGTGCGTGTTCGTCGGCAAGCTCCACCGCCTGCGTCATCACGTGGGCGACTTGCCACACGATGCCTGCGAACAGCAACAGCAGCACGTCGCTGGAGCCGACTCCCAGCGTGAGCATTCGTTTGCCAGGAGCCGCGCCCAGCGTGAGAAGCAGGCCGATTACCGTGGGCGACAGGAGCCCGGCGAGCGCAGCGGCGACGATGCCGGCCGCGAAGCCGCGCAGGTGCCGCACCGTCGCAAGGCTGAAGGTTTCTCCGCGCCCAAAGCCGAGAAAACACAAGCGTGCGCGAAGCAACCCATAGGCCATCGCCAGCACCGGCAGCATGGCGACGAAGGCGGCCAGCACGGCTTGCCAAATCGCGACTTGCACGCCCGGCTCAGTTGCGGTTGACAACGCCTTGCCCCCGTGTCGCGCCAGCCACGCCTCGGCCGGCGTCGTGCAGAGCCCATAAAGCGTGAGCGCCGGAAGACCGATGGCCAGCGCGAGGCAGGTGAGCGCAATCAACGCGCTGAGTCGCTGACCAGACGCTGTACCCGGGCGTTGCGAGCTTTTCATTCGGACCCCCTTGTCGAGTTCGGCATCTTGCCATATATTTCTGTAAAACAATAATTTCAAATTATTAAACAGATATTTATAGAACCGAGAGCCCGTTCCGAATTCCGGACGAAGGGGGTTCGTTTCGGTTTGCCTCGTCACCCGCCCGCCGCCAACGGCAGAAGGAAACTTGATGTCGAATTGTCGTGCCACCTTGATCGCGCTGCTCTGCTTGACGGGCTGCGCCGAAGTTCATTGGGAACGCGCGTTTTACGAAGGGCAGCGCAACACGTCAGAGCAATGCCGGCTGACTCGCAGGCCCAGCGACCCGCCCTGTGCTGCGCTTCCCGAATACAGCCAATACGAAAAGGAACGCGTGCGCGCCGCCGGCACCGCTGCGCCCGACGCGGCTCGAACCACCGACGTGCGGCAGCCATGAAAGCCATCGCAGCGCTGTGCTGCGCGGCTTGGCTCACAGCATGTGGCGGAGGCGGCACGACCTCAACCGACAAGGCCTTGTCGTGCACATATGCCCAGCCTTATGTGGGCGCGAGCTTGCACGCAGCTGTACCGAGCAGCAGTTTCCCCCCGACGCAAGGCAAGGGATCGCCAGGCGCCGCACTGCCTGGCGATCTCGCCTTGTTGCTAGACGCGCGCGTCAAAGAAATCTTGCTGCAAACCGGCGCGCCGGCCGTTGCCGCGGCCATCAACATTCCGGGGCTGGGGCGCTGGGCCTCGACTCAGGGTTCAGCGCGAGTCGTGCCGCAACAAGCGGCAAACGCGGCGACCCTGTTCTATTGGGGCAGCATCGCGAAGTCGCTCACTGCGGTTCTGGTGTTGCAGTTGGTCGAAGAGGGCAAGCTCAAGCTCGACGACCGTTTGGCCCACTGGTACCCGGAGATGCCGCAGGCCGAATTCATCACGATCAGGCATCTTCTGACACACACCAGCGGGCTCGCCACCAATGCACTCGACCCGTCGGGGCAGATTCCGCAAACGTCGGCACAACTGGTGGCAGCCGCGTCGCACACGCCGAGCGTGTTCTGCCCCGGCACGAACGTGAGCTACTCGAATACCGGCTACCTGATGCTGGGGCTGATCGTGGAAGCGGTCGAGGGGCAAGCGTTTGACGAGGTGCTGCAACGCCGCGTTGCCGAACCCCTCAGCTTGCATCACTTGCGCGCTTTGCATGTGGGCGAGGAAGCGACGGCCGAATTGGCCGCGCCGCACCAGAAGCGCGAGCCCAGGGCTGACCCGGGCGCGTGGTCGCGCATCGGCTCGGGCAATGTGGTCGCGACGGCCGACGACATGCTGTTCTTTTGGCACGCGTTGTTGACCGGCCAGCTCTTGCCGCTTGCGACCGTGCAAGCTCAGTGGTCGCAGTTGTACCCGCTGCAGAACGAACCCTCGACCGCCACCGCACCCGCGCTGATGTGGTACGGCCTGGGCGTCATGCTGACGGAGTGGGTCGATGGCCAGGGCCGGGCTCGCCACTGGCTCGCGCACCTGGGCGGAATTCCGACCGCCAACGCGGCTCTGCTCTGCGACCCTTTCGTGGGCGCCTGCGTCGCGGCGGCAGTGAACAGCGAAGTGTCGTCAGCTGCCGTCGCGAACGCGCTGCTTGAGGTCGTGTTGGCGTGGCAGCTCAGGCGCCAGCCGACACCGGCCCCGGAAACCACAGCCGGAACGATGTTGGCCGCCCGTGCCCGCTGATCACGCTGGCGCTACCGCCGTGCAGCTCCATGATCGATTTGACGATCGCGAGGCCAAGCCCCGAACCGGTGGCCGAATCGGCGCGCGCTGCATCGACACGGAAGCAGCGCTCGAAGATGTGCTGCTGGTGTTCTGCGGCGATCGGCTCGCCTTCGTTCGACACTTCGAGCGTGCAGCCGCCACCATCATGCAAACGACTCGACACCACCACGCTGCTGCCACGCGGCGCGTAGCGCAGCGCGTTCGAGACCAGGTTACCGACGGCACGAATCAGCATGGTCTCGTCGGCCCAGACCTGCTGCCACACGGGCTCGGCGCCCTGCATGTCGAGCACCAGCGCCACGCCGCGCTCTTCGGCCAGCATCTCGAAATAGCCCCGGCCGCGTTCGAGCACCGGGTGCAGGTCGACCCAGAGGCGGTTGGTGGCGGCCTGCGGGTCGTCGGCACGGGCCAGGAACAGCATGTTCTGGATCAAGCGCGAAATGCGCTCGTAGTCTTCGACCGCAGACTCCAGCACCGCGCGGTATTCGGCCGCGCTGCGTGGCTTCGACAGCGCCACCTGGGCTTCGCCGAGCAGGTTGTTGATGGGCGTGCGCAGGTCGTGCGCCAGGTCCGACGAAAATTCGCTGAGGCGGCGAAACGCGGCTTCGAGCCGGTCGAGCATGCGGTTGAAAGCGTGCGTCGAATCGACCAGTTCAGTCGGCGTGTGCTCGAGCGACAGGCGCTCGGTCAACGGGCGTGAGCTGATGCGGTTGGCCGCGGCCGCGAGTTTTTTCGGGCCGACCAGAATGCGCCGCGCCACACCGAAGCCCACGGCACTCGCCACCAGCGCGCCCACCAGCAAGGTGCCGGCGAAGATCTTCAGCTCGTAGGCCAGGAACTCGCGGGCCTGCGTCAGCTCGTAGGCAAAAACGACCAGCACCGAGCGCCTGTGCGGCGCACGCTGCAAGGCGGCTTCGGGCAACGGGATGCGGGCGAACAGCACCCGGTACTTCTCGCCACCCGGCGCCTTCCAGATCGACGTGAGCGGGCCCAGCACCTTGCCGAGCAAGCGCACGTCGGCCTGCTCGATGCCGGCCGGCAGTTCGTCGACCGACAGGGCCTTGGCCGGCAGGGCCGAGATCGGTATCGCGAAGCGGTCAGACGCCGCAATGACCCTGCGCTGCTCGTCGAGCAAGGCCATGTGCAAATCGCCGAACTGCAGGTCCATGCGCTTGACCAGGCGTCGCGGTGCGTGCGTGGTGTCGAAACCGGCGGTGGCCAGGTCTTCGCGCAACAGCGCGAGGTTGCCGAACATCACCAGCTCGCTCACTTCGCGCAGCTCACGCGCGGCCAACCGCGTGATCATCAAGCCGCTGCCAGCCACCAGCAGGATGGAGGTGAGCGCGATCGCCAGGCTGATCTGCGCCGTCAGCGAGCGCTTGAGCGCCTTGAGGAAACGCAGTTTCACGGCTGGGCGGTCGCGGCCGGTGGTTCGGCGCGTGAATCGAACACGTAGCCGACACCACGGATGGTGTGGATCAGCTTGGCCGGGAACGGGTCGTCGATCTTGGCGCGCAGGCGCCGCACGGCCACATCGACGACGTTGGTGTCGCTGTCGAAGTTCATGTCCCACACGTGCTCGGCAATCAAGGTGCGCGACACCACTTCGCCGATGTGGTGCACGAAGTAGTCGAGCAGCGCGTACTCCTTGGCCGTGAGGTCGATGCGCTCGCCAGCGCGGCTCACGCGCCGGCGCACCCGGTCAACATCAAGATCGGCCAGGCGGATGCGCTGATCGGTCTGCGTGCTGCCGCGGCGCAGCAGCGTGCGGATGCGCGCGAGCAGTTCGGAGAATGCGAACGGCTTGACGAGGTAGTCGTCGGCACCGAGCTCCAGGCCTTTCACCCGGTCGGCCACTTCGTCGCGCGCGCTCAGGAACAGCACCGGCGTCTGGCGCTCGCGCCGCAGGCCTTGCAGTACCGCCCAGCCATCGGCGCCGGGCAGCATCACGTCGAGCAGGATCAGGTCGTAGTTGCCCGAGGTGGCCAGGTGCAGGCCTTCGATGCCGTTGTTCGCCACGTCGACCACGTAGGCGTGTTCGGTCAGGCCCTTTCGCACATAGGCCGCGGTCTTCGGTTCGTCTTCGACGATCAGGATGCGCATGCGCGAGAAGCTTCGATGCTGCGGGAGTTGTTCGCGCTCATGCGCCACATTTTCGCTGATGGTTCGTGCCGGCGCCGCGCACCCCCGGATGACAACACTGCAATGCAGCCGTCATCGACGTGTGGGGGTGGGCCTTCTATCGTGCGCTGTCTCCAACCCTTGAAGGAAAACACCATGACCACGCATCTCCACCGCAAACCCTGGGCCACGCTCGGCGTGATCGCCATCGCCGCTGCCAGCGCTTCCACGGTCTTCGCCGCCGACGTTCCGGCACGCACGCGCGCCGAGGTCAACGCCGAAACGCTGGCGGCGCGCGCTGCCGGCACGCTCGTGCCCGCCGGTGAAAACATCGACACCCGCGGCCCGCTCATCGACAGCCACTCGGCACTGACCCGCGCCGACGTGATGGCCGACGTTCTCGCAGCGCGCGCCTCGGGCCGTTTGCTGGCCGCCGGCGAAGCCACCGAGCCGGCCACTTCCAACGTCGCAACCGCTCCCGTGCTTGCGCGGGCTGCGGTCAAGGCCGATGTGCTCGCAGCGCGTGCCGCGGGCGATCTGGTGCCGGCAGGCGAAGGCCCCGTGCCGGAAGCGCAACAACGCTCGCGTGCCGCAGCAGCGTGGATGGCCAAAGCACACCCGCGACGCCCCGCCACGCTCGAAACCGCATCGGCGTCACAGTGAGATCGGCGCGGGCCTGAGCCCAGGCCCGCCGCCCCCAATCCACGCCACCGTTTTCAAGCCGCCAGCGCCAGCTGCAGCGGCTCTTTCGCCCTGAAGGCCCACTTCGGGCCGAGGCGCAAGGCCTCGAGCGTCATCGCGGTGGCGTTGGCAAAGAACATCGCTTCGTCCAGGCCGTGGCGTTCGAACGCGCGGCGCTGGCGCAGCGAACGCCGCCGCAGGTCGCCTTCGAATGCCAGCGCGTCGCGGCTGGCCTGGCCGAAGAACGACGCGGCGCGGCGCGCGGCCTCCGTCGCCGCATTCGTCATGGCTGGAATGGCGCGCGCGGCCGACAGGCGGATCTGCGTGATGAACGGGTTCTTGCCCACCACGAGGCCCCACGGCCGCAGGCCTTCGGCCGGGTCGACACACAGTGCTTCGAGCTTGGTCAGGCCGAATTGCCGGGCGAGCTGCAGGCGCACCGCCAGCCACGGGTCGTCGCGGCCCACGAGTTCGATCGCCGACGCGGCTTCGGCGTCGCTGCCGTCGAGTGGCAACACCAGCGACTTGAGCAGCCGCCGCGCATGCGCGTCGTTCGCATCAGCGGCCTTGTGCAACCACTCGATCGCCTGTTCGGAGTCGGCCAGCGAATCGGCCGCGCGCAGCATCAGTGCGCCGAGTTTTCGCTGCGCTTCGGTCTGCCCGGCCAGAGCCGCCTTTTCCAGACAGAAGCGCGCCATCTGCGGGTTCGCCACCGAGAGGTTGTGGTCACCGTGCATGCGGTACAGATGCAGCCAGGCTTGGTCGCAGCCGGCATCGGCAGCGCGCAGCAGCAGGGCCACGCCCTTGCGCATGTTGGGGCCACTGGCCAGATCGGCCGGCGCCAGCACCCCGCACGGCAGGCCGCAGAGGGCGCGGCCGAGCGCATAGGCGGCGTCGCGGTCACCGCGGCTCACACGCATGTCGAGCGCAGCCTCGATGGCGCTCGGTGCAAGGCCGGTCAAGCGCTGCGCGTGCTGTTCGGCCAGCCGAACCGCAGCAGCGATCAGCTCGGCGATTTCACCGGTCAGCGCTGGTGTCAACGCCAACGCCGTGCGCAAGGCGGTCGATACGTGGACGAGTTCGCCGGCGGCCAGCGCCTGGCGTGCCGACAGCATGGCGACGAGCGGCCCATCCAGGTGCCCGGCCGCAGCGAGCGCGCGCAACAACGCAGGCAGCTCATCTTGAGCGTTGGTCATTCGCAGCGCCACGCCGGCCGCGGCACCATTCTCGGCACCGGCCGCCGAAGCGGCGGCGAGCCAGCGAGTGCCCTCTTCGCGGTTGCCGTGCCGAATGAACAACCACGCGCCGAGCTTGATCTGCGCCGGCGCGCTGCCCGCAGCGGCGGCCTGCGCGAGTGCCGCTTCCTGTTGCAGCAGCACGATCTCTTCGAGCGGCAGGCTCTCGGCGACGATGCGCGCCGCCTGCGGCGTGTCTTTCACGTTCGGGTGCGCCAGGTACTCGAGCCCGGTCGCGGTGTGCTGCTGGAAACCGTCGCTGCCCAGCAGGTAGCGGCGGCCCGCTTCGACGCGGGCAGCGGCGTCGCCTTGGCGGGCGAGAGCGAGAAGTTGAATGTCTTGGCGGCGCATGCAGGGCTCCAGAGTGGCGGGGTGTTGTGTCCGCGGCACGACCGGGGGCCGTTCTGGCCTGTTTCATCGTGCGAGGTCACGGGTTCGATGCCATGACGATAGAAACGCAGGCCTGACTCGAAGATGGCGGCCCGATGACGGTTCTGTAATGCGCCCCGCGTCAAAAAACGAAAAGGGCCGCACCCTTTCGAATGCGGCCCCCGAAGCGCACCCGGAGCCGAAGCCCCGGGTGCTCATCAGCACGTCGATCAGAAGCTGTGGCGCAGGCCCAGCTCGACGCCGGTCGACTTCTCGCCGGCCAGCAGGGTCGGTGTCGAAGCGACCGCGTAGGTCGCGTTGCCCTTGTTGTTCACGCGCGCCACGGTGGTGTACACGGCGGTGCGCTTCGACAGGTTGTAGATGTAGCCGAGCGCGATCTGGCTGGCATCGTTCGGGTTGGTGTCGATGCCGGCACCGTCGGTGCCCGTGGCGTTGGCGTGCACGTACGAAGCACGCAGCGAACCCTGGCCCAGCGGCACCGAGGCGCCGAGGTTGTAGACCGCCTGCTTCAGGTTGCCGAACTTCGACTGGGTGTAATAACCCGAGGCCTTAACGACGCCGAAGTCGTATGAGCCGCCCACATCGACAGTCTTGAACTTGTCGTCACCGGCAACCGGGGCCACCGTGGTCTGGCCGTAAGCAAGCGACACGTCGAACGGGCCTGCAGCAAAACCGCCACGGCCGCCGATGTACTTCTTGCCGGCAACACCCTCGCCCGCGGCGACCGAAACGCGGCCGTAGAAGCCACCCAGGTTGCTCGGGGTGAAGTAGCTCACCTGGTTGTCGGCGCGGGTGCCGGTGTCGCGCGCGGTGCCGAGCGACGAGTCGAACTTGCTGGCCGCAGCCACGCCGTTGTCGCCGAACACGTCGTAGTCGGAGTAGCCGGTGTAGGTCGGCGAGAAGTCGCGGCCCAGGCGCACTTCACCGAAGTTGCCCATCAGGCTCACGGTCGAGCGGCGGTTCCAGAAACGGGTACCGTCAGAGGTGGTTCCGGTGTCGGGGTTCAAGCCGGTTTCGAGCCAGAAGCCGGCCTTCAGGCCACTGCCCAGGTCTTCCACACCACGGACGCCGAGGCGGCTGGTGTTGGCGCCGTTGGCGCCGAGCGACTTGAGCTTGTCGTCGCCGTTCTTCACGTACTTGGCGTTGGCATCGAGCACGCCGAACAAGGTGACCGACGACTGGGCCGATGCGACTGTGGAGATGGCGGCGAGCACCGCCAGGGTTGCGAACTTCTTCATGTGCTTCCTTTGATGCGTTGGTTTGAGCAGGTCCCTGCCCCATGCCTCGAGAGCGAGGACAAACGTCAGCTTAGGAATTGCGACCCAGGTTGGCACGTGTGGCGCGCAGAGCAGCCGGCCGGCGCAAACAAGACCCCCCCGAAACAGGCACATCACGTTCCTAGACCGCCACACGCGGCCCGCAGTGTTTTTGATTTCGAGGCCAAGACCCGCCACGAATCAGGGCCTAAGATCGGCGCAAGGAGTGAATGACATGTCGAACAAGTTCTTCGTCTGGGCCCTGTCGCTGCTGATCTGCGGCGCCGCACTGGCCCAGGGCAAACCGCGCATCGACAAAGCGGCCGACCTGCCACGTTTCACCTACCCGGTGAGCGGCAACCTCGAGTCGCTGGTGCGCGACGAAGCGGCGTTCGGCCCGTTTGCGGTGAAGCTGCGTGCCGACATCGAATCGGTGCTCGCCGGCTACGAGATCGCCGACAAGGCCACGCTGCGAGGCTTGCAGAACACCTTGCTGCAGCTCGATGTACTCGAAGCCAAAGACAGCGCCGCACTGGCCCGCATCGAAACGATTCGGGCGCTGCAGGACAAACCCGCCGACAAGCTGCTCACCGGCATGCAGGTGCGCGCGATCATCGAAGCACGCCAACAGGGCGGCGCAGCGCCGGCCTACGCCAAAGGCGTCGACGAGCGCATCAGCGCGGCGCTGAAACCCATGCCGTATGCGGTGATCGCCAACGACATCAAGCAGTCGAAGGCGAGTGCCGAGCTGGTCGGCGAATCGCTGGTGCTGGGCAACGTGCGAAGCGTGCTTCAGCCCATCGTCGACCAGGCCGGCTCGCTCAGTTCCGAGCTGGCGCCCGGTATCGTGTCCGCGCGTTATGCGCTCACCGTGCGGCTGCCGCTCAAGCAGACGCTGATCGAGACCTTCGGCCGCTACCTGCAGGCCAACCGGGTCGAGAAGGCCGACATCTGGGCCGCGCGCAACGTGAGCTTGCCGCCCGGCAAAGGCGGCACACCGGTGGTGGTGGCGGTATGGGACAGTGGTGTCGATTCGGCACTCTTCAAGCACCAGTTGTTGCTCGACAAGGGCCGGCAGCCGGTGTTCATCGCCTTCGACAAGTACGGCGTGCGGTCGAACAGCGCGCTGGCGCCGATTCCGGCGGCTCTGCAATCGCAACTGCCATTGATGAAAGCGCGCAGCAAGGGCTTCTCTGACCTGCAGGCCAACATCGACAGCCCGCAGGCGACCGAGGTCAAACAACTGCTGTCGAACCTGAAGCCCGACGAGTTCAAGACGACGATCGAGGCCGTCACCCTCACCGGCCAGTACGAACACGGCACCCACGTGGCCGGCATCGCGCTCGACGGCAACCCGTTCGCGCGGGTGATGAGCGTGCGCATGGAATTCAGCCCCACGCTCAAGCCCGACCCTTGCCCGTCGCGCGAGCAGGCCGAGAAAGACGCGAACGCGCTGAGCGCCGAGATCGAGTTCATCAAACAACACGAGGCACGCGTCGTGAACATGAGCTGGGGTGGCAGCGTGAGCGGGATCGAGAGCGATCTTGAAAAATGCGGCACCGGCAAGACGCCGGAGGAACGCAAGACGCTGGCTCGCGAGTACTTCGAGCTGATGCGCAATGCGCTCGCGAAGGGCTTTGCCGGCGCACCGCAGATCCTGTGGGTTGCGGCGGCTGGCAACAGCAACCAGGACGCTTCGTTCGCCGAAGACGCGCCGGCCAACATCGTGCTGCCGAACCTGCTGACGGTCGGCGCGGTCGACCGCGCCGGCGACGAAGCTTCGTTCACGAGTTACGGCCCCACGGTGAAGGTGCACGCCAACGGCTACCAGGTCGAGAGTTTCATTCCGGGTGGCGAGCGGGTGGCGCTCTCGGGCACCTCGATGGCAGCCCCTCAGGTCACCAATCTGGCGGCCAAGA
>JBDTTU010000012.1:0-62929 GCA_039930465.1 Burkholderiales bacterium | reverse complement strand
CCTCGTGGATGTTCACGTCGCTCACCACGTGCGGTTTGCGGTGCGGCGCCAGCAGGCGGTCGACCAGGCCCTGCAACCTGTCGGCCTCGTTGATGATGACCTGGGTGTACTCGGTCAGCGCGCGCGACTCGACTTCCATTTCGAGCAGCTGGGCCGCCCCGCGAATGCCACCGAGCGGGTTCTTGATCTCGTGCGCCAGGTTGCGGATCAGCTCCTTCGTGACCTGCGCCTGGTCGAGCGCGCGTTCTTCGCGGTCTTGGCGGGTCTGCTGTTCGATCTCGACCAGTTCGACGACGACGTGCGGCGATTGCTCCATCTGGTTCACGATCACGTGCACCGGCAGCGACTCGCCGGAAACGCTGGCCGGCCGGCGCAACTGGGCTTCGAGGCGGCTGGTCGAGTATTCGTTGCGGCTCACCGCCAGTACGGTGTCACGCAGCTGGGCCGGGTCGGCGAACCAGTCGAACACCGAGCTGCGCTGTACGTTGCGTCGCGAAAGGCCGAGCACGCTCTCGAACGAGGCGTTGGCAAAGACACACTGGCCGTCGGTGCCCACCACCGCAACCATGGTGGCCAGGTGGTCGAAGGCCGCGTACGGCGAACTCGAAGAAGCCTCGGCGCTGCTTGCAGCGGCCGCGTCGGGCTTGGGTTTCACGACGGCAGCTTGGCCAGTTCGCGTTTGATCGAAGCGATGTCGTTTTCCTTGCGGGCCAGCGCGGCTTTCATGTCGTTCACACGGTCGATGTACTTCTGGTTGTTCTTCTCGTCGCCACGGCGCTCGGGCTCGCCGTTGTTGTACTCGGTGCGCATCACGCTCAGGCGCTCTTCTTCGCGCCTGAGTTCCGATTCGAGGATGCGGCGTGCGTCGTCGTCGCGAGCGCGTTGTTCGGCCGGGTCGATGCGGGTGGCGGCCGGGCCGGACGCGCCGGGCCGCGCGGCGGCGACGGGTTTCTGCCGGGTCATCTGAATGATCGTGATCGGCGCGCCGTCGATGGTCTTGCAGCCCTTGTCCTTGGCTTCCTTGGCGGTCAGCGTGTTGTTGTAGTCGTTGCCGGGGCAGCGGTACATCGTGCCGGTGTCGGCGGACGCGGCCTGCACCTGCAGGGCTGCGCCAAGCGCCAGAGCCGCCGCCAAACCACACCCCGAGACTTTCAGAAAGCTCATGCCACTGTTCTCCACGCCGATACAACGCGGCAAGCACCCACGCCGCCTACCGGACACAGCGGATTGTGTCGCACGTTGCGGGTGCATCGCAAAGAGCACCCACAAAGTGAAAGGGACGGCTTGCGCCGTCCCTCCTTCACCCGCAGACCCGTCTTGCGACAAAGGCCTTACAGCGTGTAGTACATGTCGAACTCGACCGGGTGCGTGGCCATGCGGAAACGCGTCACTTCCTGCATCTTCAGGTCGATGTAGGCGTCGATGTAGGCGTCGGTGAACACGCCGCCCTTGGTCAGGAAGGCACGGTCCTTGTCGAGGTACTCGAGCGCCTGGTCGAGGCTGTGGCAGACGGTCGGGATCAGCTTGTCTTCTTCCGGCGGCAGGTGGTACAGGTCTTTGCTGGCGGGCTCGCCCGGGTGGATCTTGTTTTCCACACCGTCGAGGCCGGCCATCAGCATCGCCGAGAAGCCCAGGTACGGGTTCATCAGGGGATCGGGGAAACGCGCTTCGACGCGGCGGCCCTTCGGGTTCGCCACGAATGGGATGCGGATCGAGGCCGAGCGGTTCTTGGCCGAGTACGCCAGCTTCACCGGCGCTTCGTAGCCCGGCACCAGGCGCTTGTACGAGTTCGTGCCCGGGTTGGTGATGGCGTTCAGCGCGCGGGCGTGTTTGATGATGCCGCCGATGTAGTACAGCGCGAACTCGCTCAGGCCGGCGTAGCCGTCACCTGCAAAGAGGTTCTTGCCGTCCTTCCAGACCGACTGGTGCACGTGCATGCCTGAGCCGTTGTCGCCGACGATCGGCTTGGGCATGAAGGTCGCGGTCTTGCCGTAGCTGTGAGCCACGTTCTGGATGATGTACTTCTGCAGTTGCACCCAGTCGGCGCGCTGCAGCAGCGTGCTGAACTTGGTGCCGATTTCCATCTGGCCGGCGTTGGCCACTTCGTGGTGATGCACTTCGCAGGGAATGCCCACCGACTCGAGCACCAGGCACATCTCGGAGCGCATGTCCTGGAATGAATCGACCGGCGGGGTCGGGAAGTAGCCACCCTTGACTGTGGGGCGGTAGCCGGAGTTGCCGTGTTCGTATTCCTTGCCGGTGTTCCAGGCGGCTTCTTCCGATTCGATCTTCGAGAAGCAGCCCGACATGTCGTTGCCCCAGCGCACGCTGTCGAACACGAAAAACTCTGGTTCCGGGCCAAAGAAGGCGGTGTCGCCGTGGCCGGAGGCTTTCATGTAGGCCTCGGCGCGCTTGGCCAGCGAGCGCGGGTCGCGCTCGTAAGGCTTGCCGTCGCCCGGCTCGACCACGTCGCAGGTCAGGATGAGCGTGGGCTCTTCGAAGAACGGGTCGATGTTGGCGGTATTCGCATCGGGCATGAGCTGCATGTCGGACGCTTCGATGCCCTTCCAGCCGGCGATCGACGAGCCGTCGAAGGCGTGACCGGCGGTGAACTTGTCTTCGTCGAAGTGGGACACAGGCACGCTCACGTGCTGCTCTTTGCCGCGGGTGTCGGTGAAACGGAAGTCAACGAACTTGACTTCGTTGTCTTTCACCATCTTCATCACGTCGGCAACGGTCTTGCTGGCCATCTGGAACTCCTGGTGGGACTTGCTTGTTTGAGGTGGATTGGGACGAGAGCGAGCTGCATCGAATGGCCTGCGACCAGGCCCAAAAACGCGCACAGGAATGTAGCAGAAACCATGCCTGAGGCAGCCGCTGCGCCGGGCCAGACAGCGTGGTTGGCACTCGCGGAACGGGCAAATGCGCGGCGATTTCTGAACGCCAGATTGGTGCAATCGATGGCACCAATTCGGTTCGTTCGAATTCGCGCTATCGCACCAACTCGGGGCCCAATTTGGCTCCGTGTGATGCGAGCCCGGTCAACAGATGCTCGTAAGCCGCGGCTAGCAGGTCGGCCTGCCCCTTCACGCCGAGTTCGATGTGGCGGCCCCACTGCGGGTGGTCGACGCTCGGCAGGCTGAAGACCTTGACCCCGGCAAAACGCGCTTCGATGTCTTCCATCAAGGGCGTGAGCGCTGCTTCCATCGCGCCGAACACGATCACCGACTTTTCCTGTAGCGCGCCCTGGCCTTGCAGGTGCGCGTAACACTCGTCGAGCACCCCTTCGATCATCGGCCAGGCCATCACCGGGAAGCCGGGCACGAAGTACACGCTGCGCACGCTGAAGCCGGCGATCTTGTTGTACGGGTTCGGAATGATCTGCGCGCCTTCGGGAAACACGCCCATGTTGAGCCGGTGCACGTTGTCGTGGCGGTCGGGTTCGTAGGGCACGCCCTGCTCGGCGGCGATGTCGCGCATGCGATCGAGGATCAGGTCGCGCGCTTGCGGGTGCAGGGCCAGCGGCCGGCCCAGCGCCGCGGCCGCACACTGGCGCGTGTGGTCGTCGGGCGTGGCGCCAATGCCGCCGCACGAGAACACCACGTCGCCGCTGTCGAAGGCGAACTTCAGGTCGGCAGTGATGCGCTGCGGGTCGTCGCCCACGTAACGCACCCAGGCCAGCGCGAGGCCGCGCGCCGAGAGCAGTTCGATCACCTTGGGCAGGTGCTTGTCGGCGCGTTTGCCCGAGAGGATCTCGTCGCCGATGATGATGAGTCCGAAATTCATGGCTCGCGCGTCTTCAGAGTGGTGGGGTGGGCGGCGGCAGAGCCGGCGGGGGGTCGCGCGGCGTCACGTCTTCGATCAGCAATGTATCGGGCGCCGCGCCGCGTGCGGCCGGCACGACGAGCACCACATCGCGCTCGGCACGCAAGGCCTGCAGCGCCGCCAGCGAGAAGTGCGCGAACCACAGCGCCGCGAACGCGAACACCAGCGTGTAGATCCACACCGCGAGCGGCACCAGCACCGGCGCGAACACGAGCACGAGTGCGCCCGAGGCCCACACCAGCGACGGCGCCGCACCCAGGTAGCCGGTCAACACGCCCATGCCGAGCAGGCTCGCGCGGTGGCGCTTGACGAGCTCGCGGCGCTCGTCGCGGCTGGCGTGTTCGGCGAGCACGTCGTAGGTCATCACGCGGTAGGTCAGCCAGCCCCAGATCAGCGGCGGCACGATCAGCACCAGCGGCGGCACGAACCACAGCGGGATCGACACCAGCAAGGCGACCAGCGCCACCAGCGTGGCCCACAAGGCGCCGAACAGGCTGCCCAGGAACGAGCCGCCGCGTTTGCGTTCCATCAGCGCGAAGCGGCGCTCGCCAACCAGGCTCAACATTGATGGGGTCATGAGCGCGGCCACCACGAGCAACGACAGCACCACGATCACCGGCGTGCTCGCGAACACCACGATCATCGGTGCGAGAACAGACTTCAGGTTCGACAGGCCCAGCCCTTCGAGCCAGCCGATGAAGGTGGCGACGAGTTGCCAGGACTCGAGCGCCTCGCGCACGCCCGACACCGCCGGTTCCCAGAAGAAGTAGCCCACGCCGAAGGCCAGGCCCGCCATCAGCACCAGCGGCAGCACCGACAGCGCGATCACGCGCGGGTGCAGGCAGTAGGCCGCCGCGCGCCAGAAAGAGTCGAGCAGCAGTCTCATGACCGCACCCGGCCCGGCGCCGCGACCTGTGAGCCGCCGATCTCGGGCTCAGTCATCGTCACCGCCACCGAGCACGCTGCCCAGCAGCCCGCCCACCGCGAGACCGCCGAGCACCGAGCCCTCTTCGCGCGAACCACCACGTTGCGGCGCGGCGGCGAACACCCGCGAGGCCAGGCGCGAGAACGGCAGGCTCTGCAGCCACACGGTACCCGGGCCGGTGACCTTGGCGAAGAACAAGCCTTCGCCGCCGAACAGGGCAGTCTTGACCTTGCCGACGTACTGGATCTCGAAGTTCACGTTCGGCGTGAAGGCGACGATGCAGCCGGTGTCGATCAACAGCGTCTGCCCGGGTGCAAGCTCGCGCTTGAGCACGGTGCCGCCGGCGTGTACGAAGGCCAGGCCGTCGCCTTCGAGCTTCTGCATGATGAAACCTTCACCGCCGAAAAAGCCGACCGAAAGTTTCTGCTGGAAATAGATGCCGAGCGAGACACCGCGCGCAGCGCACAGAAAAGCGTCTTTCTGACAGATGAGGGTGCCGCCCATCTGGCGCAGATCCATGGGCAAAATCTTGCCGGGGTAAGGCGCGGCGAAGGCCACCCGCAGCTTGCCCGAAGTCTGGTTGGTGTAGACCGTGGTGAACAGCGATTCGCCGGTGACGAGCCGCTTGCCGGCGCCGAGCAGCTTGCCGAACAGGCCGCTTCCCGCGCCGCTTTGTGAGCCGTCGCCGAAGACGGTGTCCATCTGGATGCCGGCGTCCATGAACATCATGCTGCCGGCTTCGCCCACCGCCGCTTCGCCCGGGTCGAGTTCGACCTCGACGAACTGCATTTCCGCGCCCTTGATCTCGTAGTCGACCACGTCCATTGCCATGCCGATTTCTCCGTGTATGTAGTGCGTGCGTTGGTGTCACTGTGCCACGAGCCAGGCCACAGGCTCCGTCTTGCGGGGCGGCGCAGCGGGGGTGGCTGATCCGCCGAGCGCGCGGGCGCGCAACTGGCCGCAGCCGCCTTCCACGTCTTGCCCGGCCGACTGGCGCAGCTTGGTGAGGATGCCGCGGCCGTGCAGCGCGCGTGCGATGGCCGCAGCGCGTTCTGCTGGCGGGCGCGTGAAGGCCAGCCCGTCGACCGTGTTGTACGGGATCATGTTGAGGATGGCGAACTTGCCCGAGAGCAGCCTGACGATGCCGTCGAGTTCGTCGTCGCCGTCGTTCACGCCGGCGAGCAAGGTCCACTGATACTGGATCGGGTAGCCGGTGGCGCGGGCGTAGCGCTCGCCGAGTTCCACCAGTTCGGCCGGGTCCATGCACGGCGCGCGCGGCATCAGCCGGGCTCGCAGGTCCGCCTTTGTCGAATGCAGCGACAGGGCCAGCGCCGGCTTCACGGCACCTTGTGGCAAGCGCTCGAAAACGCGCCGGTCGCCGACCGTCGAGAACACCAGGTTCTTGTGGCCGATGTTGCCGGCCGTGCCGAGCAGCTCGATCGCTTCGATCACGTTGTCGAGGTTGTGTGCCGGCTCACCCATGCCCATGAACACGACCTTCGTCACCGGCCGCAGCGTGCGCGCCAGCGCCACCTGCGCCACGATCTCGGCGCTGCCGAGCTGGCGGATCAAACCGCCCTGCCCTGTCATGCAGAACACGCAGCCGACGGCGCACCCCACCTGCGTCGAAACGCACAAGCCCCGGCGCGGCAGCAGCACGCTCTCGACCGTCTGGCCATCGGCCAGCTCGACCAGCAGGCGCGCCGAGCCGTCTTCACCGGGGTGTTCAGAGCGCAGGCGCGCCAGCCCCAGCAGCTCGTCTTCCAGCGCGGGCAGCGTGTTGCGCACGGCCAGCGGCAGATAGTCTTCAGGCTTGCGCTTGCCACTGCCCTGCGGCAGGGCCTGCGACCACAGCCGCAACACACGGTATTCGTGGCCTGGCCCGGCACCAAAGGTGCGCAGGCGCTGTCTGATCTGTTCGATGCGCATGGGTTGGCAAGTGTAGGCATGGCGCGCGAGCTGGCGCAGGCGCCCACATAGTTGACACATTCGTCAACTATTGATAAATTGATTCTTCGCCGTGAAGCTCGACCGCGATGTGTTCAATGAAACGCAGGTGAACCGCATGAACGACACCCCCAAAGACTGGCCACGCATCTCTTCCAGTCTCTACTACCAAGACGCCGCGAAGATGATCGACTGGCTGTGCGACGCGTTCGGCTTCGAACTGCGCCTGAAGGTCGAAGGCGACGACGGCAGCATCGTGCACAGCGAACTCACCTATGGCGACGGCGTCGTCATGGTCGGGCAGGAACATTTCGGCCCGGGCGCGCGCTGGGGAGTCGACCGCAGAAGCCCGAAATCGCTGGCCGGCACCAACACGCAGGGCTTGATGGTCTACGTCGACGACGTCGATGCCCACTGCGCGCAGGCCACGGCAGCGGGTGCGTTGATCGCCGACCCGCCGACCGTGCACGACTACGGCGAAGACTACTGGACCGACCGCAGCTACGGCGCGCTCGACCCCGAAGGCCATCTGTGGTGGTTCACGCAACGTCTGCGCAACCCCAAGACGTGAAGACCGGCCCGAACGTCGACACCACGCTGGCGGCGTTGTCTGACCCGACCCGCCGCGCTGTGATCGATCTGCTGCGGGCGCAGCCGCGCCGCGCCGGCGAGCTCGCCGCGGCGCTGTCCATGAATGCGGCCGCGCTGAGCCGCCACCTGCGCGTGCTGCGCCAGAGCGGGTTGATCCAGGACGACGAGATCGAGCACGACGCGCGGGTCCGGCTGTACCGCCTGCAACCCGACGCCTTCGTGTCGCTGCGCGATTGGCTGAACGAAGTCGAAGCCTTCTGGGGCGACCAGCTGCAGTCGTTCAAGCGCCACGCCGAGCGCCGTGCGGCGCGGCCGAAGAAGTGAGCAGGCCCGCGAAGCCAGGCGATCAGGCCAGCGTGACGATCAGCCTGGCGGTCAGCCCAGCCGAAGCCTTCGACGCCTTCACGCAAGACATCGACCTGTGGTGGCGGCGCGGCCCGCGCTTTCGCAACGCGCGCGGTGAGCAGGGCATCGTCTGCATTGAGCCCGGTGTCGGTGGGCGTGTCTTCGAATCGTTCGATAGCCCGAGCGGTGAGACTGTGATCGAGATCGGCCGCACACAGGTCTGGGAGCCACCGCATCGCTTGTTGTTCACTTGGCGCTATTCGAACTTCGCACCGGGCGAATCGACCGAGGTCGAGGTGTTGTTCCAGCCAAGCGCGAACGGCTGCCGCGTGACCGTGGTGCACCGCGGCTGGAGCCAGGTGCGGCCCGACCACCCGGTGCGCCACGGGCTGGCGAGCGCCGAGTTCATTCGCATGATCGCGCTGTGGTGGGCCGACCTGCTGCGTTCGTTGGCCAAGCGGCGCTGATGCTTGGCGCGGGCGCTGTTGTGGAACTCAGCGTGCCAGGTTCAACACACGCCAGCCGGCACTGTGGGCATGTTTCAGCAAGCGCGCGTCGGGGTCCACTGCCACTGGCTCGCCCACGGCACCGAGCAAAGGCAGGTCATTGCTCGAATCGCTGTAGAGCGTGGCTGATGCGAGCAGCGAGGGCGAGAGACCTTGCTCACTGAGCCAGTTTTGCAGACGCACCACCTTGCCTTCGCGCATGTTCATCGTGCCACTCGTGCGGCCGGTGCACACGCCCCGGTCGAGCGCCACTTCGGTGGCGATCAAGTGGTCGATGCCGAGAAACTTCGCCGTCATGCCGGTGATGACACGGTTGGTCGCCGTGGTCAGCACGAGCCTATGGCCTTGCTGCCGATGCTCCTCGACCAGCGCGTGCGCAGAAGGCGGAATGCGCGGCGCAATGACATCGCTCAGGAATTGCTCGCACAGCGGCTGCCACTGTGACGGCGAACGCCCGGCCAGCGTGCCCACATAAAAGTCGCAGAAGTCTTGCACCGACACGCTCGCGTCGGCATAACGCCGAGCCATGTCGGCGTTGCGCGGTTCGAATTCCGCGCGGTTGAGCACACCCTGCTGCATCAGGAACTCGCACCACAGCACGTCGCTGTCACCGCTGAGCAGCGTGTGGTCGAGGTCGAACAGCGCGAGCTTCTTCGTCATCCAGGTTGGCGCAAGTGCCAGGCGCGCGGCCGGGTGAAGGCTTCGATGCCGTAGGTCGACAAGGTGAGGCCCACCCCGGAATCGCCATGCCCCGACCAAGGCAGGCGCGGGCTCACGCGGTCGCAGCAGTTCCAGTAGACCGTGCCCGCGTTCACCTTCGAGAGAATCGCCTTTGCCCGTGTTTCATCGCGCGTGAACACGCCGGCGGTGAGGCCATAGCGCGAGTCGTTCATCAGCGCCAGCGCCTCGGCATCGCCGCTCACTTTCTGGATGCCGATGATCGGGCCGAAGCTCTCTTCCCGCATCAGCGCCATCGAGTGGTCGACTTCGGTAAATACGGTCGGCTGGAACCAGTTGCCCGCGCCCTGGATGCGCGCGCCGCCAGCACGCAGCGTGGCGCCGCGCTGGAGCGCGTCGGCCACCTGCGCGTCGAGCGTGTCGAGTTGCGGCGCACGGGTGATCGCGCCGATGTAGGTGTCTTCGTGGGTCGGGTCGCCGATGCAAAAACCGTTCACCGTTTCGATGAAGGCGGCCACAAACGCATCGTGAACCCGCTCGTGCACGTAGATGCGCTCGACCGAGCAGCAGCTCTGCCCGGTGTTGTACATCGCCCCGTCGGCCAGCGATTCAGCCGCGGCTTTTACGTCGGCATCTTCCGCCACGTAGGTCGGGTCCTTGCCACCGAGTTCGAGTTGCAGCTTGATGAAACGTGGCCCCACCACGGCAGCGATGCGGGCGCCGGTGGCGTGCGAGCCGGTGAAGTACACGCCGTCGACGTCTTGTGCCAGCAAGGCCGCACCGACTTCGCCGCGCCCGACCAGCGTGACGAACACGTCTGCCGGCACGCCCGCATCGTGCAGCAGCCGGGCGATGTGCAAGCCGGTCAGTGTCGAATGCTCTGACGGCTTGTAGAGCACCGCGTTGCCGGTCAGCAGCGCTGGAACAAACACGTTGCCACCAACGAAATACGGGTAGTTCCAGGCCGAGATGTTGGCCACCACGCCGAGTGGGTCGAGGCCGATCACTTCGCGCGTGCCGCCTTCATCGAACACCTGCTGCGGCGCAAGCGTGGCCTCGACCTGTGCAATGAAGAAATCGATGCGTGCGAGCAGCCCGTTGATCTCGTTGCGCGACTGGCGGATCGGCTTGCCAACTTCGGCCGTGAGCGTTGCCGCCAGCGTGTCGATCTGCGCTGCGAGTGCTGCGCGAAAGCGCTGCATCACTGCAACCCGGTGCGCCAGCGTGGTGGCGGCCCAGGCCGCCTGAGCGGCGCGCGCCGCAGCCGCGCCCGAAGCCACGCTCTCGGGCGTGGCTTCGGGCACTTCGGTGATCAGCGCGCCAGTGGCGGGGTTGTGAATCTTCAGCATGGTGTCGGCTCGGGTCGGCGCGATCAGGCCACGCGGCAAGCGCGCGCGGTGTCGAGAAAATCGGCCAGGATGGGTGCGCCGTTGAGCTGCGTCTGGTCGAGCGATGCGAGCGCCAGGAATTCCGGGTGCCATTGCATGCCGAACACATAACTCGGCCCGCGCCAGCGGATCGCTTCGACGATGCCGTCGGGCACGCCGAGCGCTTCAACAACGAGGTCTCGTCCCAGGTCTTTCACGGCCTGGTGGTGAATCGAGTTGATCTTCGCCTGATGCAGGCCGGGGTACATCTTCGCCAGCCGTGTGCCCTGCACCAGGCTCACGTCGTGCAGCGCACGTTCGTAGAGGTCGTTGTCGCGGTGCATGACGGCGTGCGTCACCTGCGTCGGAATGTCCTGGAACAGCGTACCGCCAAGCGCCACATTGATGAGCTGGCAGCCTCGGCAGATGCCGATCACCGGCTTGCCAGCGGCCACGAAGGCGTTGAACAGGTCGATCTCGTAACGGTCGCGCACGCGGTCACCGGCCCAGGCCGGGTCGAGCGGCGTTTCACCGTAACTCTCGGGGGCCATGTCGGCACCCCCCTGCAGCACCAGGCCGTCGAGGTGTTCGGCATACGACGACAGGCTCATCTCGCCGCGCTGGATCAAACCTTCGCTTTCGATCGCCGGGATCATCACCGCGAGCACGTCTTTGGCGAGCACCCAGTGCGCCACCGACTGCTCCAGGTAGTGCAGCGTCTTCGTGTACACGCCGCCCAGGTCGAGCACCGGGCCGACCGGGTGATGAATGCGCGCAGAAATGCCGATGATCAGGGGCTTGCTCATGTCAATAGGCCTCGGCAAAAAATCGCTCGAAGTCTGCAGGCGAGCAGACACGCGGGTTGGTCTGGTGGCACATGTCGTTGCTGGCAATCTCGACCAGGCGGCCGAACTGTTCGCGCCTCACACCCACCGCAGCCAGCCCCGGCGCAATGCCGATCTGGTGCTTCAGGTGCGCCAGCCAGGGCACGAAGCCGCTCGCCGAAGCCACACCGACAACATGCGACAACTCGGCAAATCGGGCCGGCACGGCTTCAAGGTTGAAGTTCATCACCGGCTCGATCATCAGCGCGTTGGCCAGACCATGGTGCAGGTCACACACCGTGCCCAGCGCATGTGCGCACGAGTGCACCGCGCCCAGGTCCTTCTGGAACGCGATCGCGCCCATCATCGAACTCATCATCATGTCGGCGCGCGCCAGCAGGTTGCCGGGCTCGCGCACCGCCGTGAGCAAGGCACGCGCGCCGATGCGCACGCCTTCGAGCGCGATGCCGTCGCACAGCGGGTGGTAGGCCGGCGACAGGTAACTCTCGATGTTGTGGGTGAGCGCGTCCATGCCGGTCGCGGCCGTGACGGCCGGCGGCAACGCGAGCGTGTGTTCGGGGTCGGCGAACACGACCTTCGCCAGGATCGCGGCCGAGAAGATCACCCGCTTCACATGCGATTCTTCTTCGCTGATGACGCTGCTGCGGCCGACCTCGCTGCCGGTGCCCGAGGTGGTCGGCAACGCGACGAAGTACGGCAGGGTACCGATGGGTCGCACCTGCGGGTGGTCCCACACATACTCCATCACGTCGCCGGGGTGCGTGGCGAGCAGGCCCACGACCTTGGCCACATCCAGCGCGGCACCACCGCCGACACCGACCACGCAGTCGGCGTCAAATGCCTTGTAGGCCGCCGCGCCGTTCATCACCTGGCTGCCAGTCGGGTTGCCGAACACGCCGCCGTAGACCGCCACCGCGAGGCCGGCGGCTTCGAGATCGGCCTTCAATGCGGCGATCAGCGGCAGCGCCGCCAGGCCCTTGTCGGTGACGATCAAAGGGCGCTTCAGCCCCTGCTCGGCCAGGTGCGGGCCGGCGAGCTTGCGGGCGCCGGCGCCGAAGTGGATCGTGGTCGGGAATGAAAACTTGGTGACGCTCATGCGGTGTGTCTCGAAGTCATTGGATTCGTGTATCGCGGCTACTGCATCCGAACCCAGCGCAGCTCGATCGTGTCGCTGGGCCATTGCACTGCTCGCACTTTTTTGGCCATGGCCCAGGTCAGGGTGCGGCGGTAGAGCGGAATGAAGGGCAGCTCGTCGCCGACGATGCGCAGCGCCACGCCGACCATCGCACGGCGGCGTGTGAGGTCGGGCTCGACGCGCATGCTGTCGATCAGCGTGTCGAGCTTCGGGTTGCTGTAGCGGCCGGCGTTGAAAGTGCCCAGGCCGGTTTTGTCCCAGGTGCGGAACAAGGCGTTGAGCGAGGCCCAGGCATCGGGGTTGGGCGTCCAGCCGAATTCCATGAAGCTCGCGGTCGCGGCGCTCAGTTTCGGAAAGAACTGGTTCGTGGGCGACGAACGCAGCGTCGTGCGAATACCCACCTGCGTGAGCATCGCCGTCATCGCCTGGCACACGGCCTCGCGCCAGGGCACGTTGACGCAGTCGAGCGTGATCGAAAAGCCGTTCGGATAACCCGCTTCAGCCAGCAGCGCTTTCGCTTTCGCCGGGTCGAACGGCAGTCGCTTGTCGAGCTCGGCCGGCGAGCCGTCGATCTTGGGCGACAGGAACGCGCCGGTCGGCGTGCCCAGGCCGCGCAGCACCTTCTGCACGATCAGGTCCATGTTGATCGCGTGGTACACGGCGCGGCGCACGCGCAGGTCCTTGAACGGGTTCCTGGCCTTCACGTCGCTGCCTTCCAACTCATCGCGAGACTGGTCGAAGGTGAGGTACTGCTGGCCGAGGTCGGTCGTCTGCAGCAGCGTGATCGCGGGCTCGCGCTTCAGGCGCTCCACGTCTTGCACGGGAGGGTCGAGCACCAGATCGATCTCGCCCGAGACCATGGCCGCCAGGCGGGTGGCGTCGGAGCGGATCGCCACCAGCGTTACTTCGTCGACATTGCCCGAACGCTTTTCGCCCCAGCCCCACCAGCGCGGGTAACGCTTGAGCACGGTGCGTACATCGGGCTCGAAACGTTCGAGTGCAAACGGGCCGGTGCCGTTGGCGTTGCGCACCGCAAACGTTTCCTGCTTGCCGTTGAAGTCTTGCGCAAGCTCGACCTTGTGCTTGATGCACCAGGCCTTGTTCATGATCGCCAGGCCCTGCAGCTTCTCAGGCAAGACGGCGTCGGGCGCTTCGAGGTTGATGTCGAAGGTGAGCGCGTCGACCTTCGTTGCGCTCTTCACGCCCTTCAGCTGGAACGAACGTTGCGACGGAGGTGCCAGCGCACGCTCGATCGAGAAAACCGCATCGTCGGCAGTGAACGGCGCGCCGTCGTGAAACGTCACGCCCGGCCGCAGCTTGAAGCGCCACGTCGTCGGCGACACGGCCTGCCACGACAACGCAAGCGACGGTTCGAGCTGGTACTTCTCGTCGCGGTTGACGAGCGAGTCGTAGATCTGCCAGGCCACGCGCGAGTGGTACAGCAACGCCAGCGCGTGCGGGTCCATGGTCTGCGGGTCGAACGCGCTGGCGATGCGCAAGGTGTTGGCCGCGTTGGCGTGGCCGGCCACGCATCCGGCCAGCAACAGCAAGGCCTGCAACAGCCCACGGCGAAGGGTGCAAAACAACATCATCAGATGATCTCGAAGTAGCGCTTCAGTTCCCAGTCGGTCACGCCGTCGAGCCACTGGCGCCATTCCCATTCGCGAGTGGCGGCGAAATGGTCGACGAAGTCGTCGCCGAACCAGTCGCGGGCGATGTCGGAGTCTTTGAACACGCGCGTCGTTTCGATCAGCGTGCGTGGCGCGCGCGGAATGTTCTCGGCGCCGCCGTTGGTGCCGGTGATCGGCGGGGCCGTCAGCTTCAAGCCCTTCTCCACACCGTCGAGCCCGGCCGCGATCACGGCCGCCATCGCCAGGTACGGGTTCACGTCGGCCCCGGGGCAGCGCGTTTCCAGCCGGGTGGCTTTCGGGCTGCCGGCGATCACGCGGAAGCTCGCGGTGCGGTTGTCCATGCCCCAGGTTGGTTTCACCGGCGCCCAGAAGCCATCGACGAGGCGCTTGTAGCTGTTGATCGTGGGCCAGAACATCGGCGCCATCTGCATCAGGCAGGCGACCTGCCCTGCGAGATAACTCTCGAACAGCTTGCTCATCTTGCGCGGCGATTTCGCGTCGAAGAACAGGTTGGTCTTGCCGTCGGGCCCTTCTTTCAGGCTCTGGTGTATGTGCCCGCTGCAGCCCGGGTACTGCTGGCTCCACTTGGCCATGAAGCTCGGCATCACGCCAAAACGTGCGCCGATCTCTTTCGCGCCGGTCTTGAACAGGATCGCGCGGTCGGCCTGCTCCAACGCTTCACCGAACGAGATCGCCACCTCGTACACGCCCGGCCCGGTCTCGGTGTGCAGGCCTTCGATCGGCACACCGAAGGCCGGCATCTCGTCCATCAGCGCCTTGAAGTATTCGCGCTTGTGGTTCATGCGCAAGAGCGAATAGCCGAACATGCCGGGCGTGATCGGTTCAGGGTCAACGCCCTTCTTGGCGGCCCAGCTCTGCGGCGTCTCATTGAAGTTGAACCACTCGAATTCCATGCCGCACATCGCTGCGAGCCCCATCTTCTGGGCGCGCTTGAGCACACGCTTGAGCGTCTGGCGCGGGCAGATCGGTGACGGGCCGCCGTCGGCGCCGACGAAGTCGCCCAGGAAGAAAGGCACGTTGTCGTCCCAGGGCACACGCCGGTAGGTGTTCAGGTCGAGGCGCGCCAGCGCATCGGGAAAGCCGTGCTGCCAGCCGGTCAGCGTGGCGTTGTCGTAGCAGTTGTCGTTGGCGTCCCAGCCGAACACCACGTCGCAGAAACCGAAGCCGCCACCGGGGTGGGGTTCGGCCGCGCCGAGAAACTTGTCGATGTGCAGGTACTTGCCACGCAGGATGCCGTCGATGTCACTGACCGCGACCTTGACCTTGCCGGTGCCGCTCTCGCGCACGGCCTTGAGGGCCGGGTGTTCTTTCTGCTTGCTCGCCACGCTCGTCTCCTGTGAAGTCTTCTGGCTCAGCGTGCCGTCGAGATGCCCATCTCGCGCAACACCTCGCCCACCGCGTTCACCGCCTGCTGCATTTCGGTGGAGCCGAACGCGCCGATGCAGCCGACGCGGAAGGTTTCCACCTGCGTGAGTTTGCCCGGGTACAGGATGAAACCACGCGCTTTCGCAGCGGCGTAGAAGGCCTTGAAGTCGTAGTTCGGGTGCGCCGGCGCGTGGAAGGTCACGATGATCGGTGCTTGCAGTTCGGGGCGCAGAAACGGTTTCAAGCCCAAGGCTGTCAAACCGTCGATCAGCGTGTGGCAATTCTTCGTGTAGCGTGCCAGCCGTGCCGGCTGGCCGCCCTCTTCCACGAACTGCTTCAGCGCTTCGGCCAAGGCTGCCACCACGTGCGTCGGCGGCGTGAAGCGCCATTGGCCGGTCTTTTCCATGTAGGCATGTTGGTCGAACAAGTCCATCGCCAGCGAATGCGAATGGCCTTCGCAGTTCGCGAGTACTGCCTTGCGGATGAACACAAAACCCATGCCGGGCACGCCTTCCAGGCACTTGCCGCTAGCGGCCACGAGGGCATCGAAGCGCAGCGTGCGCGCGTCGATCGGCAGCGCCGCGAACGAGCTCATCGCGTCGACGATCAGGCCCTTGCCATGGCGTGCGCACACGTCGCTCACCGCCTGAAGCGGGTTGGCCACGCCGGTGCCGGTTTCGCAGTGGATGAAGCCCACATGCGTGATGCTCGCGTCAGTGCGCAAGGCAGCATCGAGTTCGTCGGGCGACACGGCTTCGTCTTCATTGCGCGCCAGCACCGTGGTGCGTCGGCCCATCAGCGTGGCGAGCTTGCCCAGGCGCTTGCAGTAGGCGCCGTTATCGAGCACCAGCACGTGGCCGTCGCGCGGCACGACCGTGGCCACTGCGGCCTCGACCGAAAAGGTGCCGCTGCCCTGCAAGGGCACGACCGTGTGGGTGTCTTCGCCGTGCACGATCGCCAGCAACTGGCGCCGCAACTCGGCCACCATCTGGTTGAAGTCGGCGTCCCACGAGCCCCAGTCGCGCAGCATCGCGAGCTTGGTGCGCAGCGTGGTCGTGAGCGGGCCGGGGGTCAGCAGAATGGCGTCGCGGTCCATGAGGGTCTTTCGTGTTCTTTCGCTCATCGGCTGCTCGTGTTGCGCCAGGCCTGGGTGCGCTTGTCGACCCACCAGCCGAGTGCCATGAAGAGCAGCGTCACGATCGTGGAGCCGGCCGTGATCAGCATCGCGCAGGCGGCAGCAGCACCAGCTTCGCCGGCTTCGTCGAGGTTCAGGATGGCAACGGACGCCACCTTGGTGTCAGGCGAATAGAGGAACACCACGGCCGAGATCGTCGTCATCGCGTTGATGAAGAAATAGCGCGCGATATCGAGCAGAGTGGGTGTGCAGATCGGCAGGGTCACGCGCCAGAAAGTCTTGTAGAACGGCACCTTCAGCGAGGCCGAAACCGATTCGAATTCGGTGTCGAGCGCCTTCAGCGCCGTCACCGCCGTGAGGTGCCCGGTGGTGTAGAAATGAACGATGGTGCAGATGATGAGCAGCGGCAGAGTCTGGTACAGGCCGCTGAGCGGGTTGCTCGGCTGGTTGAAGAAGAAGATGTAGCCCAGGCCCAGCACGAGGCCGGGCACGGCCATCGGCAGCATCGCGAGCAGGCGCATGACCGGGCGTGCCCAGTCGAGTCCACGGGTCTTCTCGAGCATGTAGGCGCCGGTGAACACGAGCACGGTGCCAAAGAAGGCGGTGCCGGCGGCGAGCTTCAGGCTGTTGAGGAATGCATCACCGACTTCGGCATCGACCAGGCCCATCGTGTAGTGCTTGAGCGTCGGCGTCAGGTTGTAGGGCCAGAAGCTGGCAAAGGACGCGAAGGCGGCCATGCCGATCATCAACAGCATCAGCGCGCTGATCAGCACCACGTAAGCCGTCATCAGCGTGTCGAAGCCGCGCGAAGGCGAAGGGCGATACGGCACGGCGCGCGCGCTCAGCATGGCCGTCTGTCTTGCACTCACCAGCCAGTCGACCACGAAGGTCAAGACAGCCGGCGTGAGCAGCAGCAGGCCGACGACGGCGCCGCGCTGGAAGTCTTGTTGCCCGATCACGAGCTTGAACACATCGGTGGCCAGCATGTTGAAGTTGCCGCCAATGACTTTCGGGATCCCGAAATCGGTCATCACGAGCGTGAAGCTCACCAGTGCCGCCGAGATCAGGCCGTACTTCGCGCCCGGCAGGGTGATGGTGAAGAACTTGCGGCGCGTGGAAGTGCCGAGCGCGTTGGCCGCTTCGTAGAGCCGGGCGTCCGCGAGCGACAGCGCCGTGATCAGGATCATCAACGCGTGCGGGAACACCGCAAAACACTCGGCGACCACGATGCCCGGCGCGCCGTAGATGTTCTCGAAACCGAAGGCCTGAATGAACCCGCGCGCCAGGCCCTGGTTGCCGAACCAGTAGATCAGCGACAGGGCTGAGAGCAGCGAAGGTGCGAGCAGCGGCACCAGCGCGATGGTGCGGAACACGGCCTTGAACGGCATGCAGCTGCGGCTCAGCGCATAGGCAAAGCCAAACGCCAGCGGCAACGTGATCGCGGTGACGAGCGCCGACACCCATACGCTGTGCCACAGCGACTGCAACAGCGCCGGCGTGGCGAGGTAACTCGTGAAGTTGATCAGGCCGACGAAGGCACCATCGGCGTTCTGCAGCGACTTGAGCAGGATCGCCGCGAGCGGAAACGCCAGAAAGGCCAGCAGCGCGAGCACGATCAACAACAGCGCAGCATGCGCGATTCGGTCGCTCCAGTGCGCGCGCTGGCGAAGTGCAGCAGCGGCAGGCAGCGGCAGGACGGCGGACATGGTCGGCTCGGCCCGCCGCCTCAGAAGAAGCGCATGCGCTCAGGCAGCAGGCGCAGCGGCAAACGGCTTCCCACTTCGAGGCCTTGCTCGGCCAGAAAGTTGAGCGACAAGTACACCGTGACGGGCAACGGCCCGATCTCGGCGGCGTGCACGCTCACATGGCAGTAGGAACCGAGAAACTCGATCTTGTCGATGTCGCCATGGAACACGTTCGAGTCGCCCGGGGCGATCGGCCGCGCGAGCACGTCTTCGGGCCGCAGGTAGACCTTCACGTCGCGCGTGCTGTCGGTGTCGACCTCGCACGCGAAGCGCCCCTGGCCAATGTGCAGTTGCCGACCCGGGTGAAGCCGCCCCGAGAGCACGTTGATTTTGCCGACAAAATCGGCCACGAACGGCGTGGCCGGGTCACGGTAGACCTGCATCGGCGTGCCCACCTGCTCGATCACACCCTGGTTCATCACGACGATGCGGTCGGCCACCGAGAGCGCTTCTTCCTGGTCGTGCGTGACCATGATGGTCGTGACACCGAGTTGGCGCTGCAGCGAGCGAATCTCTTGGCGCAAACGTACCCGTTCGAGCGCGTCGAGCGCCGACAGCGGCTCGTCGAGCAGCAGCAGGCCGGGCTTGGTTGCGAGTGCGCGTGCCAGCGCAATGCGCTGCTGCTGGCCGCCCGAAAGCTGCGCCGGGAACTTGCCGCCGCTGCCGGGCAGGCCGACGAGCCTGAGCAGTTCATCCACACGCTCGTTGATCTGCGCGCGCGGCTGCTTGCGGTTGACGAGGCCGTAGGCCACGTTCTCATTCACCGTGAGATTCGGGAACAACGCATACGACTGGAACACGATGCCGTAGTCGCGCTCGGCCGGCGGCAGCACCGAGATGTCGCGCCCGCCTTGATCGATGCGGCCCGCGGTCTGCGTTTCCAGCCCCGCGATGATGCGCAGCAGCGTCGTCTTGCCACAACCCGACGGGCCGAGAAAACAGACGAACTCGCCTTTGTCGATGGCGAGGTGAATGTCTTGCAGCGCCCGGAACGACCCGAAGCTTTTTCGGATGCCTTCCAGGCGCAGGTAGTCGCTCATCGATGCGCTGCTTACTTCTTCGCTTCGGATTTTGCGTCGTAGCGCTTGTTCCATTCGGCCAGCACACGCTCGCGGTTCGCCGCGGTGGTGGCGAAGTCCATCTTCACCAGGCGTTTTTCGTAGTCGGCCGGCACATTGGCCAGCGGTTCGGCCACGCCGGGCACTGCGGTGATCGCGAAGTTCTTGCCGTAGAGTTTCATCGCGTCCTTGCTCGAAGCCCAGTCGGCGAGCTTCTTGGCCGCGTCGAGCTTCTTGGTGCCGGCGTGGATCGCGAACGCTTCGAGGTCCCAGCCCAGGCCTTCTTTAGGGAACACCAGATCGATCGGCGCGCCCTTGGCCTTGTTGCTGTTGCCACGGTATTCGAACGAGATGCCCATCACGTACTCGCCGGTGCCCGCCATGTTGCAGGGCTTGGAGCCGGAGTGGGTGTACTGCGCGATGTTCTCGTGCAGCGCGTCCATGAACTTCCAGCCGCCGCCTTTGCCGCCATCGTCTCCCCACAAGGTCAACCAGGCGCTCACGTCGAAGAAGCCGGTGCCCGAAGAAGCCGGGTTCGGCATCACGATTTGGCCCTTGTAGATGGGCTTGGTCATGTCCTTCCAGGTTTCGGGTTTCGGCAAACCCTTCTTCTGCGCCTCGACGGTGTTGAAACAGACGGTCGCGCCCCAGACGTCCATGCCGAACCAGGCCGGCGGGTTCTTCTTGTCGCGGTACTGGCTCATGATCGCGTCGAGGTTGAGCGGCGCGTAGGGGATCAGCATTTTTTTGTTGTCGAGCAGGGCCAGGCTCGACGCCGCCACACCCATCACCACGTCGGCCTGCGGGTTCGCCCTTTCGGCGAGCAGCTTGGCGGTGATCACGCCGGTGGAATCGCGCACCCACTTGATCTCGATCGTCGGGTTGTCTTTGACGAACCCCGCCTCGTAGGCCTTCAACTGGTCGGTCTCAAGCGCGGTGTAGACCGTGAGCTGCGTCTTCTGCGCGAAGGCCGCAGTGGACACGAACAAGGCCAATGCGGCCAGCAGCGGTTTGACTGAAACCCGATTCATGCACATCTCCTGTGAGGGTCGCCGAGGCGGCGGGAAGGATGAAGTTTCGGCTGCAAGGCCCATGCCACGGCCTGAAGCGGCAGGTATCACAACGAAGTGGCAGCAGTCTAGGGGCGGCTTGCAAATGTCGTCAACTGTTTCCTGAGAACTGTTGACAATCGCCAAAGCCTGACATCTACTCGTCACCAATGAACGATATCGTGGCGCCCCACCCGACCATCACCTTGCTGCAGACCAGCTCGCTGACGAGCGTGGTGCAAGGCGAACTCGAACGCATGATTCTTTCCGGCGAACTCGCCCCCGGCGCCAAGCTCACCGAAATGGCGCTGGCGGCCCGGCTCGGCGTTTCGCGCGGCCCGCTGCGCGAGGCTTTCCGCATGCTCGAAGAAGCGGGCCTGGTGCGCACCGAGAAGAACCGCGGCGTGTTCGTGCGCGACATCCCCATCGAAGAAGCGGTCGAGATCTTCGACCTGCGCGCCGCCATGGACGAACTCGTCGGCCGGCGTCTGGCCGAGCACATCACCGCGCCCCAGTTGAAGGAAGTGCGCGGTCTGGTCGAGCAGATGGAAGCGGCCGTGAAGGCCAAGGACACCTACCACTACCACCTGCTGAACCTGAAGTTCCACGACCGCCTGGTCGAGCTGGCGGGCAACAGCAAGCTCACCGCGATCTACCGCAAGCTGATCAAGGAACTGAGCCTGTTCCGGCGCCTGAACCTGGCCGACGGCTGGCTGATGCCGATCTCGGCCGGCGAACACCGCGGCATCGTCAAGGCCATCGCTTCGGGCGACCCCGACGCTGCCGGCAAGGCCATGTTCGAGCACGTGATCGAAAGCAAGGAACGCACGATCAAGAACAACCTGCGCCAGCAGGTGCAGGCCGGCGCGGCGGCCGCCGCCAAGCCACGCGCACTCGAACGAGCCTGAAGGCCCCGCCATGATCACCGTCAATCAGCGCAGCTACCGCCTGCCGACCCACCCGACCGTCGTGGTCTGCGTCGACGGCTGCGAACCCGACTACATCGCCCAGGCCGTCGCCCACGGCCGCACGCCCTGGCTCAAGCGCGTGCTGGCCGAAGGCACGGCACTCATCGGTGACTGCGTGATCCCGAGCTTCACGAACCCGAACAACCTGTCGATCGTGACCGGCGCGCCGCCTTCGGTGCACGGCATCTGCGGCAACTACCTGTTCGATGTGGCGAGCAACACCGAAGTGATGATGAACGACCCGAAGTGGCTGCGCGCGCCCACGCTGCTGGCGGCGTTGGCCGACTCGGGGCGCTCGGTCGCCGTCGTCACTGCGAAAGACAAACTGCGCAAGCTGCTCGGCCACGGCATGATCGGAGCCGGCTTTGTCGGGCCGATCGACTCCCCCCGGGGGATGGGCCGCACGGGTGCGGCCCCAGGGGCGGGATCGCGCATCTGCTTCTCGGCGGAAAAGGCCGACGAGACCACGCAGGCCGAAAACGGCATCACTGGCGTGCCCGACCTGGTGGGCATGGGCGTGCCTTCGGTCTACAGCGCCGAACTCTCCGAGTTCGTGTTCGCCGCCGGCGTCAAGCTGATGGCCAACGCGCGCCGGCCCGACGTGATGTACCTCTCGACCACCGACTACGTGCAGCATAAACACGCGCCCGGAACCGAAGGCGCCGACGCGTTCTACGCCATGATGGACAACTACCTCGGCCAGCTCGACGCGATGGGCTGCGTGATCGCGCTCACCGCCGACCACGGCATGAACGCGAAGACGCGCATGGACGCGCAACCCGACGTGATCTACCTGCAAGACGTGCTCGATGGCTGGCTCGGCGCGGGCCGCGCGCGTGTCATCTTGCCCATCACCGACCCGTACGTGGTGCACCACGGCGCGCTCGGCTCCTTCGCCACCGTCTACCTGCCTTCCGAGGTGAACGTGACTGAACTCGTGCAGCGCATCGGGGCGCTGCGCGGCATCGAATCGGTGCACGAGCGGGCCGATGCCGCGGCACGCTTCGAGCTGCCGGCCGACCGCATCGGCGATGTCGTTGTGGTCTCTGAGCGTTCCACGGTGATCGGCACGGCCGCTTCGCGCCACGACCTGAGCGCGCTCGACGCCCCGCTGCGTTCGCACGGCGGTGTGTCGGAACAACGCGTGCCGCTGATCCTCAACCGCAAGCTCAACGGCCTCGACCCGCAGCGCCGCTGGCGCAACTTCGACGCGTTCGACCTCGCGCTGAACCACGCGCAATGAGCGAGCAGGCCCTGAACCATGGCATGCCGAATCACGGAATGAGGCTGGCCGGCGAGAAGGTCGGCGCCGACCGCACCGGCGAGCGCTGCATCGAGGTCTTCAACCCGTTCACCGCTCAATGCATTGGCAGCGTACCGAAAGCCACGCTCGCAGAAGTGCAGCGGGCCATCACGATCGCCCACGCCTACAAACCGCGGCTGACCCGCTTCGAGCGCGCCAACATCCTCAACAAGACCGCCGCGCTGGTGCGCGAGCGCACGCGCCAGATTGCGAACCTGATCAGCGCCGAGGCCGGCCTGGGGCTGAAAGACGCCACCTACGAAGCCGGCCGTGTCGCCGACGTGCTGGTCTTTGGCGCCAACGAAGCCTTGCGCGACGACGGCCAGATCTTCTCTTGCGACCTCACCCCGCATGGCAAGAAGCGCCGCGTCTACACCCAGCGCGACCCTTTGCTCGGCGTGATCACCGCGATCACGCCTTTCAACCACCCCATGAACCAGGTGGCGCACAAGGTCGTGCCGAGCATCGCCACCAACAACCGCATGGTGCTCAAGCCGTCCGAGAAGGTGCCACTCTCGGCCCTGCTGTTCGCCGACCTGTTGTACGAGGCCGGCCTGCCGCCCGAGATGCTGTCGGTCGTGACCGGCTCGCCCGCCGAGATCGCCGACGAACTCATCACCAACGAACACGTCGGTCTGGTCACCTTCACCGGCGGCGTGGCGATCGGGAAATACATCGCCTCGAAGGCGGGTTACCGCCGCATGGTGCTCGAACTCGGTGGCAACGACCCGATCATCGTGATGGACGATGCCGATCTCGACGAAGCATCCACGCTCGCGGTGCAAGGCTCGTACAAGAATTCCGGCCAACGCTGCACGGCCGTCAAACGTTTGCTGGTGCACGAAGCAGTGGCTTCACGCTTCACCGAGATGGTGGTCGAGAAGACCCGCGCCTGGAGCTTCGGTGACCCGAGTGACGCGAAGCTGGAAATGGGCACCGTGATTGACGAGGCCGCCGCGCGTTCGTTCGAAGCGCGCGTGAACGAAGCGGTGGCGCAAGGCGCGCGCCTGCTCGTTGGCAACCGGCGTGAAGGCGCGCTGTACTCACCGACCGTGCTCGACCGCGTCACACCCGACATGACCGTGGCGCGCGAAGAAACCTTCGGCCCGGTGTCGCCGATCATCCGCTTCGCCAGCATCGAAGAAGCCATTCACATCTCGAACGGCACGGCCTACGGCCTGTCGTCGGCCGTGTGCACCAACCGGCTCGACTACATCAGCCGCTTCGTTGCCGAACTGCAGGTGGGAACCGTCAACGTTCGCGAGGTGCCGGGCTACAGGCTCGAACTCACACCCTTCGGGGGTATCAAGGATTCGGGCCTGGGCTACAAGGAAGGCGTACAAGAGGCCATGAAAAGTTTCACCAACATCAAGACCTATTCTTTGCCTTGGGCCTGATCCAAAAATGACAACCTGTAGGCGCCTTCGGCACCTTCCCCCGAGGGGAGCTCAGGCTCGCTCGGGGCGGCCCGGCGCGGCCTGAGACGATGCTGCATCTTCTCAATCTGCTCGCCGCCATCGCCCTGCTCGTCTGGGGCACGCACATCGTGCGCACCGGCGTGTTGCGGGTCTTCGGCGAAAGCCTGCGCGGCGTGCTGGCCAAGAGCTTCTCGAACCGCGCCACCGCCATGCTGGCCGGGCTGGGCGTGACAACCATCGTGCAGTCGAGCACCGCCACCTGCCTGATCGTGGCCTCGTTCGTCGGCAAGGGGCTGGTGACGACCGGCGCTGCGCTCGCGGTGATTCTCGGGGCTGACGTGGGCACCGCGCTGATGGCGGTGGTGTTCTCGTTCGACCTGTCGTGGTTGTCGCCGTTGCTGATCTTCCTCGGTGTGTTGTTGTTCATCTCGCGCCAGGACACGCTGGCCGGGCGCATCGGCCGGGTCTTGATCGGCCTGGGGCTGATCACGCTGGCGCTGCAATTGATCGTGGGCGCCACCAAGCCGCTGACCGAGTCACCGGCGGTGCGCGCGCTGCTCGTCGCGCTGCCGAACGACGTGCTGCTCGACATCATCGTCGGCGCAGTGCTCACCGTGCTTTCGTATTCCAGCCTTGCGATCGTGCTGCTCACCGCCACGCTCGCGTCGTCGGGCCTGCTGCCGGTGCCGGTGGCGCTCGGCCTCGTGCTCGGCGCCAACCTCGGCAGCGGTTTGCTGGCGATGCTGGCCACCAGTGGCTCGTCGCCTCAGGTGCGGCGGCTGCCGCTGGGCAACCTGATCTTCAAGACGCTGGGTGCGCTCGGCGCCATCGCGCTGCTGCCGCAAGCGCACGTGATGCTGCAGCAACTCGTGCCCGACATCCACCAGCAGATCGTCTTCTTCCACCTCGTGTTCAACCTCGTGCTGGCCGGGCTGTTCATCAGCTTCACGGGCCTTGTCGGGCGCACGGTCGAGCGTTTCCTGAAAGAACCGACGCTGGCTGCCAACATGGCGCGGCCGCGCCACCTCGATCCTCTGGCGCTGGCCACGCCCTCGCTCGCGATCAGTTGCGCCGCACGCGAGGCGCTGCACCAGGCCGACGTGGTCGAGACCATGCTGCGCGGCATTCTTCCGGTGCTGCGCCACAACGACCTGGCCTTGGCTGATCAACTGCGCAAGATGGACGACACGGTCGACGAGCTCTACTCGGCAATCAAGTTCTACCTGACCCAGATCTCGCGCGAATCGCTGAGCGAGCGCGAGGGCAAACGCTGGACCGACATCGTTTCGTTCACGATCAACATGGAGCAGATCGGCGACATCATCGAGCGCGTATTGCAAGACATCGAAGACAAGAAGATCCGCAAGAGCCGCAGTTTCTCCGATGCGGGCATGGCCGAGATCATCCATCTGCACGAGCGCCTCACCTCGAATTTGCGCCTGGGCATGAGCGTGTTCCTCGACGGCCACGTGCGCGACGCGACCAAGCTGCTGGAAGAAAAGGCACGCTTCCGCGACCTGGAACACGAGTACGCGGCCTCGCACATCGCGCGGCTGCAAGACAACACCGCGCAGAGCATCGAGACGAGTTCGCTGCACCTCGACCTGATCAGCGAGCTGAAGCGCATCAACTCGCACATCTGCTCGATCGCCTACCCGATCCTGGAATCGGCCGGCGCGCTGCGCAAGACGCGCATCCGAAACTCGCAGCTCGCACCCTTGTCGCAAGACGACCCGATCAACTGAAACACCGCCCATGCTGAGCCTGCCAGACATCGCGTTGCTCTTTGCCCGCCACGGCGCCAGCCAGTACAGCGGCGAGCCGGTCACGCAGCTTCAGCACGCGTTGCAGACGGCGCACCTGGCCGAAGCCTCAGGAGCCGACGATGCACTCGTCACCGCCTGCCTGCTGCACGACCTGGGGCACCTGCTCAACGACCAGGGCGACACGCCATCGGCACGCGGCATCGACGACACGCACCAGTACTACGCGCTGCCCTTCCTGCGTGGTCTGTTCCCCGACGCGGTGCTCGACGCGATCAAGCTGCATGTGGATGCCAAACGCTACCTGTGCCAGGTCAACCCCGACTACTTCGAGCGGCTGTCCGACGACTCGAAGCGCAGCCTCGCGCTGCAGGGTGGCGTGTTCGGCGCAGAGCAGGCCACCGCGTTCCTGAACCAGAACGGTGCGCGTGACGCGGTGATGCTGCGGCAGTGGGACGACCTGGCCAAGCAGGCCGAACTGGCCACGCCGTCGCTGGCCCATTTTCTTGAGCGTGCCGAACGATGCGCGCTCGCCAGCGCCAGCCCACAGCCTGCATGAGCCTGACCTGGCCGGTCGTGTTGGCCGTGCTGTGCGGCGCCATGCTGCACGCGTCGTGGAACGCCCTGATCAAGGCCGGCCAAGACAAGGCGGTCGACACCGCACTGGTGCACTTTCTAGGCGCGCTCGTGGCACTGCCTTGCCTGCTCTGGGTTGGCCCGCCGCCGCCCGCCGCGTGGCCATTCATTGCCGCGTCGCTCGTGATCCACATCGGCTACTACATCGCACTCGTCGGCGCGTACCGGCACGGCGAATTCGGCTTGACGTACCCGATCATGCGTGGCTTCGCGCCTCTGCTCGTCGCACTGGCGAGCAGCGCATTCATCGGCGAGGCGCCGTCGCCGGGCGCGTGGCTGGGCATCGTCGGCATAGCAGTCGGTGTTGGCCTCGTCGGCCTCGCGCATCCGGGCGAAGCATTGCACCACCGCAAGGCGCTGGCCTTCGCATTCGCCAACGCCGCGATCATCGCGCTCTACACCGTGGTCGACGGGCGCGGCGTGCGCGCCAGCGTCGTAGACAACAACGGCGCCCTGCGCTACGTGATGATGCTGTTCGTGCTCGATGGCATCGCTTACCCGTCGCTGGTCTGGCTGCGGCGCGGCCGGGCGCAACGCGCGCAGATCGTGGCCTACGCGCGCCAGCGCTGGCCGATTGCCGCGCTCGGTGGCAGCGCTTCGATCGGCTCGTACGCGATTGCGCTGTGGGCGATGACGCGCGCGCCGATCGCCTCGGTGGCTGCGCTGCGCGAAACCTCGGTGTTGTTCGCGGCGCTGCTCGGCACCGTGGTGCTGAAAGAAGCCTTCGGCCTGCAACGTGCGCTCGGCACGCTGGTCATCGTCGCCGGTGTGATGGCGTTGCGCTTCGCCTGAACCAAGGAATTTGACCGTGGCCCTTCCGAACCAGGCCCGCATCGTGATCGTCGGCGGCGGCATCGCCGGTTGTTCCACCGCCTACCACCTGAGCCTGATGGGCGAACGCGACGTGCTGCTGCTCGAACAAGGCAAGCTCACCTGCGGCACCACCTGGCACGCCGCCGGGCTGGTCGGGCAGATGCGACCCAACCGCAACATGACGCAGATGAGCCAATACGGCATCGAGCTGTACGCGAAGCTCGAAGCCGAGACCGGGCTGGCCACCGGCTGGAAGCAGTGCGGCAGCGTGAACGTGGCGGCCACGCCCGAGCGCATGCAGGTGTTGCGCAAGCAGGCAACGCTCGCGCGAAGTTTCGGCGTCGAGGTCGAAGTGATCGATGCCCGGCGCGCCGGCGAGCTGTACCCCTTGCTGCGCACCGACGCCCTGCATGGCGGGCTGTGGATTCCCGGCGACGGCAAGGCCAACCCGGCCGACTTGACGATGTCGCTGGCGAAGGGCGCGCGCAACCGCGGCGTGAAAGTGGTCGAAGACATCGAGGTGATCGGTGTTCTGACCGAAAACGGCGCGGTGACCGGGGTTCGAACCACGCAAGGCGAGGTGCGTTGTGAAGTGCTGGTGAACTGCGCCGGCCAGTGGGCACGCCAGTTCGGGCGCCTCGCTGGCGTGAACGTGCCGCTCTACTCGGCCGAACATTTCTACATCGTCACCGACCGCATCGAAGGTGTGCACCCGATGCTGCCGGTGATGCGCGACCCTGACGGCTTTATCTACTACAAGGAAGAGGTCGGTGGCCTGGTGATGGGCGGCTTCGAGCCGCAGGCCAAGCCGTGGAAGCTGGACCCGATTCCGAACACCTTCCAGTTCCAGTTGCTGGGCGAAGACTGGGACCAGTTCGAAGTGTTGATGAACAACGCGATCCACCGCACACCGTGCCTGGAAACGGCGAAGGTCAAGCTGCTGCTCAACGGCCCGGAGAGTTTCACGCCCGACGGCAACTTCATCCTGGGCGAAGCGCCTGAGCTGCGCAACTATTTCGTCGCGGCTGGCTTCAATTCCGCCGGCATCGCGAACTCGGGCGGCGCCGGGCGATTGATTGCCGAATGGATCATCGGCGGCGAAGCGCCGAGCGATCTCTGGGACGTGGACATCCGCCGCTTCGGCGCTTTCATGGCGAACCGCAAGGCGCTCTCGGAACGGACCGGCGAAACGCTGGGTCTGCACTACGCGATGCGCTGGCCGCGCCAGGAACTCGTGACCGCCCGGCCGCTGCGCACGTCGCCGCTCTACGACCTGCTCTGCGCGAAAGGCGCGGTCTTCGGCAGCAAGAATGGCTGGGAACGCGCGAACTACTTCAAGCCAGCGAGTGCGCCTGCCGCGGTTCACGGCCTCGGCCGGCCTGGGTGGCTGGCCTGGGTGATCGAAGAACAGCGCGCCACGCGCGAGACCGTGGCGCTCTACGACCAGACCTCGTTCTCGAAGCTGCTGCTGCAGGGCCGCGATGCGCTCGCCGTGCTGCAGCGCCTGTGTGCAAACGAGATCGACATTCCACTGAACAAGATGGTCTACACCGCCATGCTCAACGAGCGTGGTGGTTTCGAGAGCGACCTCACAGTGATCCGCGAAAAGCACGACCGTTTCCTGATCGTCACCGGCTCGGCCCAGACCACGCGCGACATGGACTGGATCAATCGCCACATCGCGCCCACCGAACACGTTGTTCTCACCGACGTGAGCGCGATGATCTGCGTGCTCTCGGTGATGGGCCCGAAAGCGCGCGAGCTGCTGTCCCGCGTGAGCCCCGACGACTTCGCGCCCGAAGCCTTGAAGTTCTCGCACACCCGCGAGATCGACGTCGGCTTTGCCCGGGTGCGGGCCGCACGCATGAGCTACGTCGGCGGGCCGGGCTTCGAACTCTACGTGCCGGTCGAGATGGCACGCCACGTGTACCTGGCGCTGCACGAAGCCGGCGCCGATCTCGGGCTGAAGGACGCCGGCTACTACGCGCTCGACGCCTTGCGCATCGAAGCCGGCCGGCGTGCCTGGGGCGCCGAACTCGGGCCCGACGAAACGCCGTTCGAGGCGGGTTTGTCGTATGCCGTGAAGCTCGGCAAGGTCACTGACTTCATCGGCAAGGCCGCATTGCTGAGGACGCAAAGCCAGCCACTGCGCAAGAAGCTCGTGACCGTGGTGCTTGATTCAAAGCATGCCTACGCCTGGGGCGGCGAGGCCTTGCTGATTGACGGCAACCCGGTTGGCGAACTCTCGTCGGTCGGCTGGAGCCCGAAGGCGAATGCCTGCGTCGCGCTCGCCTACCTGCGTGGCGATGCAGCTTGGCGGGCGTTTGCCGGCGCGCCAGTCGCGATCGACCTGTGGGGCGAACCCGTTCCCGCCACCGCCTGGGACGCCTGGCCACCGAAGGCCTGAACCCTTGTTGGCCGCTGCAGCGGCGCTGCGAGCCACAGCAGCAACACCGTCATCAGTACCGGCAGGTTTTTTACCAGCGGGCCGCAGTGGTCGATGGTCAACTCGGGCATGCTGAACGCCGCCGTCACCGTGTAGCCCAGCACCGCGCCGGTTTGCAGCGCGTACAGCCAGGGCGAAGGTCGCAGAAGTGTCAGCGTGCCCAGCACGACATTGAGCGTGCACGAGAACACCAGCGCCGCGATGCCGGCCGCGCCCTCGAAACCGCAGCGTGCCAGCAAGTTCAGCACGCCCGACTGGTTCGGCATCAACGCACTGATCAGCGCGGTGTAGAGCCACATGAAAGAGAGCGCGCCGCGCAGCGCCATCGCGAGCGGTGCGCTGAGGCTCACGCGCAGGTCGACAAGGGCTTCGGGCCGGCTGATACCCAGGCCGTGCTCGAGCGAACTCGGCGCGCGGCCCAGCAGCCCGGGCAGGTCGTTGCGCGCCGCAACGCTGCCACGTTCGAGCATGCGCAGCGTGTCGCGGCTGAACACTTTCTGCGGCAAGGCTTCGGCGCACCAGGCACCGAGCGTCATCACGGCCATGGGCAGCGGCAGCCACAGGGCATCGCCCAGACCGAGCGCGCGGCGGTAGTGCGCGAGCATGTCGCGGTACGTGATGGCGCGCGCCCCGGCGATCTCGAACACGGCATTCGGCGCCTCGTCTTGTTCGAGCAGGCGCACGATCGCTTCGGCCAGCTCGAACACGTGAACCGGCGCAACGCGCTGCGCACCGCGGCCCGGCAGGCCGATCAGCGGCAGGCTCGCAAGCGTTGCAAACAAGCGCCCGCTCTGGCTGCGCGAGCCGTAGACGAGCGACGGGCGCACCACCGCCCACTGCACTGGCAGGCTTGCCAGTGCGTCGTCGGCGCGCAGCTTGCTGTGCAGGTAGGGCGTGGCCATGCTTTGTGCATCGCCCCCGACACCGAGTGCCGAGACCTGCACGACACGCCGCACACCGGCCGCTGCTGCGCCGCGAAACAACTCGGTCGGCCCGAGCGCGTGCACCCGCTCGAAGCTCTGGCCGCGCCCGGGGATCAGGACGCCGACACAATTCACGACACTGTCCACCGCATGCGCGCGCAGGCGCTGGGCCCATTCGGTCGGCGACAGCGTCTGCATGAAATCGACCGGCATCGAGCGCGCGCCTTCGGCCACAGCACGCACACCTTCCACCACCTGGTGCCCGCGTGAACGCAAGGCACTGGCCACCGCGCTGCCCACGCAGCCGCTGGCACCACAGACCAGAACTCTCATCACGTGCTCCTGTTGCCTGAATCGTTTGTTTCGTGTGCGGGCGCCGCGCACGCCGCACCCTGGCCGCTCGCGCACTCGTTCATGCGGCGCACCATCTGCCGAGCGCGCTGCGCGCGGACGGCGCCGATCAGCGGCGCAGCCAGCGCCGAGATCGTTCGCCGGTGACGGGCAAACACGCGGTAGCCCGCATCGAAGGCCGGTCGCAGCGGTGCCCAGCCGGTAGGCCGCGTCACCCAGCCCAGCCCGACCGCCTCGTACGCGAGGCGCAACACCGGCACACCGCGGATCAGCGAACCGTTGGGCAGCACACCGTGGATCTCGGCATCCAGCGCTGCGAGCGTTGTACCGAAGGGCGCTGCATCGAAGCCCGGGGTCGAGATGTCGACGAAGCGCAGCTTGCCGTCGTGGCAACGTTGGCGCAGGTGGTCCATCTCCAGGGAACAGACGGCGCAGCCGGCGTCGTAGAGCAAGGTCAGCGGGTAGGTGGTGTTCATTTTCTTCTCCATTAATTTCTGTCAAAAGAGAAATAACAAGTCAAAAAAATTTGACGATCATGGCCCCAGCAAGTGAGCTGGCGTGAGTTCGTCCGGTGGCCGCTTGTCTCTCTCGGCGCCGTCGCTGCCGAGCAGCTTCTTGACGCGCGCGCCGAGCTTGAGCACCTTGGTCAGCGTCTGCGTGTCGAGCTTGAGCATCTCGTCGCTCCAGGCTGTGAGTGTCTGCAGCAGTTCCAGCGTTTCGCGCATGCGCAGTTTGGCCTCGGCAGGTTCTTTGCCGATCGTGGGCTCGGCCAGCAGCGATTGCAGCACGTCGATGGTCGGCGCAATCTCGCGCCGCTGGCGCTCGCGCACGATGGTGCGCAGCAGTTCCCAGACCTGGGTCGAGGTTTCGAAGTGATCACGTCGGTCGCCGTTCAGGTGCACGAGCTTCACCAGGTTCCAGCTCTGCAGTTCACGGATGCTGTTGCTGACGTTGGAGCGCGCCACGCCGAGCGTGTCGGTGATCTCTTCGGCGTGCATCGGCCGGCCGGTGATGTAGAGCAGCGCATGGATCTGCGCGACTGTGCGGTTCACGCCCCAGCGGGCACCCATTTCGCCCCAGTGCAGAACGAAGCGTGAGAGGTTCGGCGAGAGGTCCATGGCGGCATCGTGCGCCAGCCATTAATTTCTGTCAAGACAGAAATTACCGGCGGCTCAAAAAGGTCGCCAGGATCAGCCCCGCCTCCAGAGTGAAGGCGCCGTCGTGCAGCCGCGAGATCAAGTTCTGGCGGTCCAGGTGCTCGAAGCGTTCGACTTCACCGTCCTGGTTTTCGGGCACCGTGCCAGCCGGCACAGTGGCCTCGAACACGTCGATGTGCTCGACCATGTAGCCGTGGGCGTCGACCGGGCGGCGGATCGTGATGCGCCCGAGCGCCGCCACGCCGTGCAATTCGGCCAAGCGCAGGCCAGCCTCTTCCCAGGTCTCGCGTTCAAGCGCCTGCATGACCGACTCGCCACCCGCCACCAGCCCGCCCATCGCCGTGTCCCACAGGCCCGGGTCGGTGGCTTTGTCGAGTGCACGCTGTTGCACCCACGTGCCACCTTGTTCGGCATGAGCGACCAGGTGAACCGCGAAGCTCGTGATGCCAAGCGGGCGCACGGCTGCGCGTTCGATGAGGCCGTGCACGTGGCCATCAATATCGGTGACCGAGAGCAGTTCGTCGCGCCAGCGAGCACCGAGGCCGTTCGTGTTCATCCAGCGGGCGATCTGCGCCAGTGCCGGGTCGGCGGCACCGGCAATGAACCAACCCTGCGCCCTGCGTTGCAAGGGCAGGCCCGCACCTTCGAGGCGCTGCGCCAGCGCTGGCTCGATGCTGCCGATCAAAACGTTCGCGGCCTCGAGCGACAGCGCCTCGCGCGGCGACTCGGGCGCTGCGTCGGCGCGTGCCTTTTGTTGCGCGAGCCAGCCCAGGAATTCGGGGGTCGGCCTCACGACGCAGGCGTTGCCAGCAGCGCGAGCAAGGCGCCTTCGTCGAGCAGCGTGATGCCGAGTTCGCGCGCCTTGTCGAGCTTGCTGCCGGCCTCGGCGCCGGCCACAACGAAATGCGTCTTCTTCGAGACCGAGCCGCTGACCTTGCCGCCTGCCGCTTCGATACGGTCTTTGGCGTCGTCGCGCGACAGCGTCGGCAGCGTGCCGGTCAGCACAAAGGTCTTGCCGGCGAGCGGCTTGGGGCTGCTGTCGGCGGTGCCATCGTTTTCTTCCCACGCCACGCCAGCAGCACGCAACTGCTCGACCACTTCGCGGTTGTGCGGCTGGTCGAAGAAGGTGCGCAGGCTCAGCGCAACGATCGGCCCCACGTCGTTGACTTCGAGCAACTGCTCCAGCGTTGCGTTCATCACCCGGTCGATGCCACCGAAGTGTTTGGCCAGATCCTTCGCAGTTGTCTCGCCGACATGACGAATGCCCAGGCCGTACAGAAAGCGGGCGAGTGTCGTGCGCTTGCTGCCGTCCAGCCCGGCGAGCAGGTTGACGGCGCTCTTCTCGCCCATGCGGTCAAGCTCGCCGAGCTTGGCGAGGCCCAGCGTGTAGAGCTCGGGCAGCGTGCGAACGATGCCGCCATCGACGAGCTGGTCCACCAGCTTGTCGCCCAGCCCTTCGATATCGAGCGCGCGCCGCTGCGCGAAGTGCAGGATCGCCTGCTTGCGCTGCGCCGGGCAGAACAAACCACCCGAGCAGCGCCAGTCGACCTCGCCTTCTTCACGCGCGATCGCACTGGCGCAGATCGGGCACTGGCCGTTCAGCCGCTTGTAGAGATCGAAAGGCTCGCCCCCATCGGCCGGCCGGCGCTCGAGCACGACGCCGACGACCTCGGGGATCACGTCGCCGGCACGCCGCACGATCACCGTGTCGCCGATGCGCACGTCCTTGCGCCGTGTTTCGTCTTCGTTGTGCAGCGTCGCGTTGCTCACCGTCGTGCCGCCGACGAACACCGGTTCGAGCTTGGCCACCGGCGTGAGCTTGCCGGTGCGGCCGACCTGGATGTCGATGTCGCGCACCACGGTCATCTGTTCCTGCGCCGGGTACTTGTGCGCCACCGCCCAGCGCGGCTCGCGGGTGACGAAGCCCAGGCGTTGCTGCAGCCCGCGCGAGTTGACCTTGTAGACCACACCATCGATGTCGAACGGCAAAGCGTCGCGTCGCGCACCCATCGCCGCATGGAACGTCACCAGGCCCTCGGCGCCCTGCACCACCGCGCGGTCGGCGCAGACCGGCAGCCCCATCGTGGCAAGCGCGTCCAGCAGGCCGCTGTGCGTGGCCGGAACGTCCCAGCCCTGCACGTCACCCAGGCCATAGGCGAAGAAGCTCAAGGGCCGCCGGGCCGCAATCGCCGGGTCGAGCTGGCGCACCGCGCCGGCAGCGGCATTGCGCGGGTTGACGAAGGTCTTTTCGTTCTTCGCCCCTTTTGCGATCAGCTCGCGTTGGCGCTCGTTCATCGCGTCGAAATCAGCACGCCGCATGTAGACCTCGCCACGCACTTCGAGCACCGGCGCAGCCACACCGCCCAGGCGCAGCGGAATCTGCGCGATCGTGCGGATGTTCTGCGTGACGTCTTCGCCCTTCTCGCCGTCACCACGCGTCGCGGCCTGCACCAGCACTCCTGCCTCGTAGCGCAGGTTGATCGCCAGGCCGTCGAACTTGAGTTCGGCGGCGTACTCGAGCGCTGGCGCCGACTCGTCGAGTTCGAGTTCACGCCGCACTCGCCCATCGAAACTGATGGCGCCGCTGCTTTCGGTGTCGGTCTCGGTGCGGATCGACAACATCGGCACCGCGTGCCGAACCGCCTTGAAGCCGTCGAGCACCTTGCCGATCACACGCTGGGTCGGCGAATCGGCACTCAGTAATTCCGGGTGATCGGCTTCGATCGCCTGCAGTTCCTGGAACAGCCGGTCGTATTCGGCGTCCGGGATGCTCGGCTCGTCGAGCACGTAGTAGCGGTGGGCGTGCTGCTGCAGTGTTTCGCGCAAGGCACGTGCGCGCTGTTCGGGGAAGTTGCTGTCGTCGGCCATGCGCCTATTTTCACCCGCGCCGTTGCCTGCTTCACTCAGCGCTGCGGCCTTTCGCGGCGGCGGCCAGCGAGCTGCGCTGCCAGTCGCCACCCAGCGCCTTGACCAGAAATACCGAGGTCAGCAGCCGCTGCCCGAGCAGCTGAGCTGACTGGCGCTGGCTCGCGAGCAGCGCCTGCTGCGCGGTGATGACGTCGAAGTAGGCCGACGCGCCGCCTTCGTAGCGCGCGGTCGCCATGTCGAGCACACGGGTCGCGGTGGCCACGGCGGTGTTCGCCTGCGCAGCAGCGCGGTCGAGTGCGGCCAGGCCGGTGATGCCGTCTTCGGCCTCCTGCATCGCCACCAGCACCACGCGCCGGTAATTGGCGGTGGCGGCAGCGTGGCCGGCGCGGGCAAACTCGACGTTGGCGTTCAGTCGGCCGTTGTCGAACAGCACCTGCGCGGCCGACACGCCCAGCGACCACAACACGCTGGGCGCATCGAACAAGGTGGCCAGGGTGCGACTGTCCACACCGAAGTTCGGCGCGAGCAGGACGCTCGGGTAGTAGGCCGCGCTCGCCACGCCGATCTGCGCATTCGCAGCCGCCATCGCCCGCTCGGCCGAGGCGATGTCGGGCCGGCGCTCGAGCACGTCGGACGGCACACCGAGCGGCACCGGCGGTGGCGTGAGTTCGCGCACTTCCGGCGCGAGCGTGAAGCTCGGCGCAGGAATCCCTGCGAGCGTGGCCACCGCGTGTTCGTAGACGCCACGTTGCCGGCCGAGCACCTCGACCTGCACCAGCGTCGTGTCGAGCAAGGCCTGCTGCTGCGCCACGTCGAGTCCTGTGGCGGCGCCAAGCTCGTGGCGCGCATTGACCAGTTCGAGCGAGCGGCGTTGCAACGCGATCGCTCGGCGCAACACATCGAGCTCGGAGTCGATCGCGCGCAAGTTGAAGTAGTTCGTGGCGAGGTCGGCGGTCAGCACCAGCCGGATGTTCTCGAAGTCCGCGGCCGACTGGTCGAGCGAAGCGCGCGCGCCTTCGACCGAGCGTTGCACCCTGCCCGCCAGATCGACTTCATAACTGACCGACATCACGAGGCTCAGCTCGTTCTGCACGGTCGAAAAATTCGAGCTGGCGTAGTTCGAGAGCGGCCGGTTCGCCGCGATCTTCTGGCGTGAGGCGCGCGCGCCGATGCCGATCTGCGGCAACACGCTCGCCGACGTCGCCGCGAGCGTGGCGCGGGCCTGCGTCAAGCGTGCATTGGCCAGCACCAGGCTCGGGTTGTTGACGAGCGCCTGTTGCGCCAGCGCGTCGAGCTGCGGGTCGCCGAAGCGCTGCCACCACGGGCCCTTGGGCGCGGCGTCGTCGGGCCGGCTTTCGCGCCAGGGCGCCTCGACCTTCCAGGCGGCCGGCATGTCGAGCGCAGGCTTCTTGTAGTCAGGCCCGGCGACGCAGCCCACGAGCAGCGCAGCGCAAAGGGCGATCGGCGCGAGTCTCACGGTCACAGCGGCGCCTTGGCTGCACGGCTGCCGGCAGCAGAAGCGCCAGAAGCGCCAGGCATCGCCGTTTCGGGAGGCGCCACGGCCACCGTCTGGCCATCGGCCAGCCAGTCGGGTGGGTTGAGCACGATGCGTTCCGCTTCGGTCACGCCGTCGAGCACTTCGAAGGCCTCGCCAAAGTTGCGCCCGACCGACACGCGCCGCAAGGCCACCCGGCCTTGTGCATCGACCACACCGACCATCGTGCCTTCGGCCCGGAACAGCAGCGTGTTGGTCGCCACCGTGAGCCCGCCGCTGGCCTGCAGCGGAAGCGAAACCTGCACATAGGCGCCTGGCAGCAGGCGGCCATCGGGGTTGGGCAAGGCGATCTCGACCTGCATCGTGCGCGTGACGGTGTCGATCGACGCCGAGGTGCGCGCCACCTGCCCGCTGAACTTCTGCCCGCGCAGTTCGCCCTGCGTGACGACGACCGCCTGCCCCGGCTTGACGAGCTGCGCATAGGCCTGCGGCACGCTCACATACACACGCAACGGGTCGGTCTGAGCCAGCAGGAAGAGCGGCCGCGAAGCCGCGCCGCCAGCGTCGATCAGGTCGCCCACATCGACGTTGCGGCGTGTGATCACGCCGGCAAACGGCGCCACGATCCGCTTGAAACCTTCGAGCTGACGCAAACGCTGCACGTTGGCTTCGGCCGCCGCAACGTTCGATTGCGACTGCGCGAGCGCGCCGCGGCGTTCTTCCAGGTCCTGCTGCGAGACCACGTCTTTCTTGCGCAGCCCTTCCCAGCGTTCGACCGTGCTTTTTGCAAGCGCCAGCCCCGAAGCCGCCTGCTCCCGCGCCGCAATGGCCTGGGCGAGCTGCTGGTCGGTCTCAGGCGTTTCGATTTCGGCCAGCAGCTCGCCTTTTTCGACCCGGCTGCCGATGTCTTTGGTCCAGCGTTTCAGATACCCGCTCGCGCGCGCCGCGATCGGCGACTGCACGAAGCCTTGCAAGGTGCCGGGCAGCGCCAGGTTCTGCCCCGAGCTCCCACGCCGAGCCTGCGTGACCCGCACGTACTGCTTGGCGTTCTCGGCTGCACCGGCCTCGAGCGAGCGCGCGTTGGCCATGCGGCTCAGCACCGTGCGGCCGGCGCCCAGGGCCAGCAGCACGAGCACGACCACCGCGGCGATCTTCGTGCGGCGCACGATCTGGCGGCGCTTCAGCAGTTCAACCTGCTCTTCACCGGCGTCGGCCTCGATGGGGTGCAAGCCCAGGGCCGAGTGTCGTTGCTCGGTCATTGGTTCAGGTCTCCTGCGGGCGGGGAACGATGGGGTTTGGGGGCGCGCCGCGCGCTGCCTTGCGGCGGGCGAGGCGCTGGTGCACGGCGGCGTAGACCACCGGCACGAAGAACAGTGTGGAGACAGTCGCGAAGATCAGGCCACCGATCACCGCGCGGCCGAGCGGCGCATTCTGCTCCGCGCCTTCGCCGATGCCGAGCGCCATCGGAACCATGCCGATGACCATCGCCAGCGCCGTCATCAGCACCGGGCGGATGCGCGTGGCGCCGGCTTCGAGCGCGGCAGCGAGCGGCGGCACGCCCTCTTGCTGGCGCTGGCGCGCGAACGAGATCAGCAGGATGCTGTTCGCGGTGGCCACGCCCATCGTCATGATGGCGCCGGTCAGTGCCGGCACGCTCAGCGTGGTGCCGGTGATGAACAGTATCCAGGCGATGCCGGCGAGCGCCGCAGGCAAGGCCGCGATGATCACGAGCGCGTCGAGCCACGACTGGAAGTTGACGACGATCAGCAGGTACACGAGCACGATGGCCATGGCCAACCCGACACCGAGCCCGAAGAATGAAGCCCGCATCGTCTCGACCTGCCCGCGCAGCACCACCTGGCTGCCGCGTGGCAGCTTCGGGCGCACCTCGTCGACGAGCTTTTCCACCTTGTTGGCCACGCTCGCCAGATCGGTGCCCTGCACGCTCACGAACACGTCGATCGCCGGCAGGATGTTGTAGCGCGACGAGACCGCGACCTGCTGCGCCGGCGTCACTTCGACCAGGTTGCCGAGCAGCTGCGTGCTGCCGGTGCCCGTCGTGGCGGCGCCGCCCGTGCCAGCGACCGCACCCACCGGCATGTTGAGGAGCGCGTCGAGAGAATCGACCTTGTACTGCGGTGTCTGCACCGCCACGTTGTAGACCACGCCGTTCTGCGGGTTGAGCCAGAACGCCGGCGCGGTCTGCGAGCTGCCCGACAGCGAGATCAGCACGTTCTGGCCGACGTTCGCCGCCGAGAGGCCGAGCTGCTGCAGGCGCGTCCGGTCCATCTGCATGTTGAGCACCGGCGCGTTGAGCCGCTGGTGAACGTGGGCGTCGACCGCACCCGGCACCTGACGAATCTTCTGCGTGAGCTCGGCCGCCAGGCGCGCGTTGCCTGCTACGTTGGCACCGGTGAACTGCACGTCGATCGCTGCCGGCAGGCCGAAGTTCAGGATCTGCGTGACGATGTCGGCCGGCTGAAAGAAGAACTCGATGCCGGGAAATCGCTTCGGCAGTTCGCTGCGCAGGCGCGAGACGAATTCGTCGGTGGGGTCGTGGCCATCGCGCAGCGACATCAGGATCTCGCCGTCGAGCGTGCCGATGGTGCCGGCGTTGCTGTACGACAGGTTGATGCCGCTGTTGGGCACACCGAGGTTGTCGAGAATGGTCTCGAGCTGGTCTTTCGGAATGATCTCGCGGATCACCGCTTCGACGCCATCGGCCAGCCGCGCCGTCTCTTCGATGCGCGTGCCGGTGGGTGCACGGATGTGCAGGCGGATCTGGCCGGCATCGACGCTCGGGAAGAAGTCGCGCCCGAGCACCGGGTACAGCAGGCACGAGCCCAGGCAGAAGCCCATGAACAGCAACGCGAAGCCACGCCGCTGCGCCAGCAGTGCCGACAGTGCGAGCGTGTAGGCGCGCCGCACGCGCTCGAAGCGGCGGTCGAACGCGCGGTACACACGCTGCAGCAGGCTCGGGCGAGCGCCCTCGGGCGCGGGTTTCACATTGCCCATCATCAGCAGCACCAGCGTGGGCACGAGCGTGCGCGACAGCAGGTACGACGCGATCATGGCCAGCACCACCGCTTCGGCCAGCGGCACGAACAGGAAACGCGCCACGCCCGACAGGAAGAACATCGGCACGAACACGATGCAGATGCACAGCGTGGAAACGAAGGCGGCCACGCCGATCTCGCCGGCACCGACGTCGATCGCGTCTTCAATCGGTTTGCCCATGTGGATGTGGCGCTCGATGTTCTCGATCGTCACGATCGCCTGGTCCACCAGAATGCCGACCGACAAGGCCAGGCCGCCGAGCGTCATCAGGTTCAGCGTCTCGCCGAGCATCTTCAGCACCAGGATCGACGCCAGGATCGACAGCGGAATCGTCAGCGCGATGATCAGCGTGCTGCGCCAGTTGCCCAGAAAGAGCAGCACCATCGCGGCGGTGAGCGCGGCGGCGATCAATGCTTCGAGCACCACGCCTTTCACAGCCGCCTTCACGAACACAGACTGGTCGAACAGCGGCGTGACCTTCACGTCCTGCGGCAGCACCTGCGTCACGCGCGGCAGCAGCGCCTTCAGGTTGTCGACGATGTCGAGCGTGGACGCGCCCCCGTTCTTCAGCACCGACAGCAGCACGCCGCGCGCGCCGTCCTGGCGCACGATGTTGGTCTGCGGCGAAAAGCCGTCGCGCACCTGGGCCACGTCGCGCAGGTAGGTGGTGGTGCCGCCCGAGCTGCGCACCGGCAGGTCACCGAGGCCGGCAATGGAGTCGGGCGAGCCGTTCATGCGCACCGTGTACTCGGTCGAGCCGAACTTGGCGGTACCGGAGGGCAGGATCAGGTTCTGCAGGTTGATCGCGTTGACCACGTCGGCCGGCGCGAGGCCGCGCGCCTGCAGCGCAGCGGTGTCGAGGTCGACCGAGATCAGCCGGTTCTTGCCGCCGTACGGGAACGGCACCGCCACGCCGGGGATCGTGATGAGCTGCGGGCGCAGCACGTTGATCGCGGTGTCGAACACCGACTGCTCGGGCAGGGTCGGGCTCGACAGTGCGAGCTGCACGACCGGGATGCTCGAGGCCGAATACTTGATGATCAGCGGCGGCGTGATGCCGGGCGGCAACTGCCGCACCTGTGTCTGCATCGACGCCACGACCTGGGCAATGGCGGTCTGGATGTTGGCCGTGGGCTGGAAGAACACCTTGATCACCGTGATGCTGGCGAGCGAGGTCGACTCGATGTGCTCGATGTCGCTCACCGTCGTGGTGAGGCCACGTTCACTCTGGCCGGCGATGCGCTGGCCCATCTCCTGGGCCGACAGGCCGTTGTAGTTCCAGATGATGCTGACGACCGGGATGTTGATTTCCGGGAAGATGTCGGTGGCCATGTTCAGCAGCGCGAACGGCGTCGACAACACGATCAGCATCGCCATCACGATGAAGGTGTAAGGGCGGCGCAGCGCCAGCTTGACCATGGACATGACGGCAGGTTTCCCGGGAATGCGCCGAATGATAGGCAGACTTCACCTGCCCTGCCCGAACAGGGTCGATCAGTTTCGCGTCAGCTGAACAGGCGCCGCGCGGCCGCCGAGCCGGCCGCGATGTCGCGTGCCGCCAGCTGCTCGTAGAGCTGGCCGAGCTCGTGGCCGATGCTGGCAAAACCTTCGGGGCTGAGTGGCTGGCCGTTGTCGTCGACGATGCTCGCGTCCATGCCAAGCGACAACGCCTGCGCGCTGGCCTGCCAGGCCACGAAAGGCTCGGCCTTGGGGTCGGTCTGTGGCACGTCGAAGCTCAGCGTCACGTCACGCACGGCAGCGCGGTTCGGGTCGTCGGCGAGCGCGGCCTGGGAGTCGAACGTCAACGTCAGCACCGGCGGCGCGCCTTCTTCGGCCGACGGCAGCACCAGCCGCCCCGGCACCACCCCCGGCACGAAGCCATGGCGGCCGGCGTGCTGCTGGATGTAGCCCACGCTCCAGGCGGCAGAGCGCGCATTCAGGTGTACCGCGAGCTGGGCGTCGTGCTCGCTGGCGAAAGCATCGAGTTCGCGCGCGCTGGCCACCGCTTCGAGCATGTCGGGGAAGTCGGCCATCGCGTTCACGCCGTCGGCAAAGGCCTGCACCTTCTGCACGAACTCGGAGTACTCGATCTCGTTGAGCGCGCCGGTGCGGTTGGCGAGCTGCACGCCCGACTGGAACTCGCCGTAGCGCTGGCCGGGCACCGGGGTTTCCCATTCGCCGGTCTCGGCGTTCAGGCCTTCGATCAGGAACGGCTTGCCGCCGGCACGGCGGGTCGTGGGCAGGTGCGCCAGCACGAGGTCACCGCTGATCGGGGCTTCGATGGTCAGTGAGGCGATCGCGTCGATCAACGCGTCGAGCCGGTTCACGAGGCGCTTGTTCTGGCGCCGTTCGAGCACGCGCGGCGATGGTCGATCGTCGCCGGGCGCGCCGTCGATGCCGAGCGCCGGGCTGGCGCCATCAGCTGCCAACGGGTCGCCCATCACCGGCTCGCGCGGCTCGGGGCGCGGCTCCATGATCAACGCACGTTTCGGGCCGGCCTTGCGCGCCGACCAGGCGCCGTGTGCGATCACGCCGGCCAGCACGACACCACCGAGGGCAGCGAGGGCGATCGTGAGGGTGCTCATGCACATTTCCGATCAAGGGTAAGCAGGCGACCGCAGGCCAGCGCCGGGCCGCCCCAAGCGGACTGTGCTCCCCTCGGGGGGCGGGGCCGAAGGCACCTTGGGGCCGTCATTTAAGCGGCCTCCGCCAACGCGACAGCCACTTCCATGTCGACGGTCACGATGCGCGACACACCCTGCTCCTGCATGGTCACACCGATCAGTTGCTCGGCCATTTCCATCGCGATCTTGTTGTGGCTGATGAACAGGAACTGCGTGCCCAGCGCCATCTCTTTCACGAGCTTGGCATAACGCTCGGTGTTGGCGTCGTCGAGCGGCGCGTCCACCTCATCGAGCAGGCAGAACGGCGCCGGGTTCAGCTGGAAGATCGCGAACACGAGCGCAATCGCGGTCAGCGCTTTTTCGCCGCCCGAGAGCAGGTGGATGCTGGCGTTCTTCTTGCCCGGTGGCTGCGCCATCACCTGCACACCAGCATCGAGAATCTCGTCGCCGGTCATCACGAGCCTGGCGTTGCCGCCGCCGAACAGGCTGGGGAACATGCGGCCGAAGTGTTCGTTGACCTGGTTGAAGGTGCTGGCCAGCAGGTCGCGCGTTTCCAGGTCGATCTTGTGGATCGCGTCTTCGAGCGTGGTCATCGCCTCGACCAGGTCGGCGTTCTGCGCGTCGAGGAAGGTCTTGCGCTCGCGCGCCGCCGTCAGCTCGTCGAGCGCGGCCAGATTGACTGCGCCGAGCGCACTGATCTCGCGGTTGATGCGGTCGATCTCGGCCTGCAGGCCGGCAAGCCGCACACCGTTCGCCTCGATGCCGCTCGACAGTGCTTCAAAGTCGACCGCCGCGGCCACGAGCTGGTCAAGGTATTGCGCGCCGCCGAGCTGCGCCGCCTGCTCTTCGAGCTGCAGCTTGGTGATGCGGTCGCGCAGCGGCTGCAGGCTTTGTTCATGCTGCAAACGCTGTTCGTCGGCGCGGCGCAGGCGCATCGTGAGATCGTCGTACTCGCTGCGCTTGGCACCGAGCGCAGCTTCGCGCTCCAGCTTCAGGGCCAGGGCTGTCTGCAGGCCGGCTTGAGCGGCAACGTCGGTCAGGCGCACGAGCTCTTCGTTGAGTTGTGCGCCCGATTGTTCGTTGCCGGTGAGTTGTTGCGCGGCGGTTTCGATGCCCCTCTGCAACTCACCGCGCCTTGCAGCCAAAGCGCGCGACGAGAACTGCGCTTCCTGCGACTGGCGCTCAAGTGCACGCAGCTGTTCGCGCGCGTCGGCCAATCTGCGCTCGGCCCCGATCACCGCTTCGTCGAGTTCGGCGTGGCGCTCTTGCGTGGTGGCAAGCTGCATGTCGAGTTCTTCGAAGCGCGCTTCGCCGGTGGCGCTGCGTTCGGCCAGTTCTTCGAGCTGGGCATCGACCTCAGCCAGCTCTTCTTCGAGCTGGCCGCGCCGCACGCTGCTGGCCTCGGCCAACTGCGACAAACGCAGCAGCTCGACCTGCAACTGGTGCGCCCGCGTCTGCGCTTCGGCGGCGTCGCGGCGCACGCCGATCAGGCGCTGCGAAGCGTCGGTGTAAGCCGCTTCGGCGCGCACCAGCGCGCTGCGCGATTCTTCGGCGATCAGCACCTGGGCGCGCAACTGGCGTTCCAGGTTCTCGATTTCCTGCGCACGGGCCAGCATGCCGGCCTGTTCGGAATCGGGCGCGTAGAAGCTCACCGCGAACTGGCTGACGGCGTGGCCGTCGCGCGTCATGATCACTTCACCATGGGTGAGCTTGCCACGCGCGCCGAGCGCTTCGTCGATGTTCGCTGCGGTGTAGACACCTTCGAGCCAGTCGTTGAGCAAGGCCTTCAGGCCGGCATCGCTCAGGCGCAGCAGGTCGCTGAGTTTCGACAGCGTCTGATGCGTGTTCGAGATCGCCGCCTGCGGTGGCGTGTAGAACGCGAGCTTGGCCGGTGGCGCGTCGCTGGCGAACGCGCGCACGGTTTCCAGGCGGCCGACTTCGAGCGCGCCCATGCGCTCGCGCAAGGCGGCTTCGAGAGCGGTCTCCCAACCCGATTCGATGTGGATGCGCGTCCACAAACCCTGCAGCGCGTCGAGCCCGTGCTTGGCGAGCCAGGGCTTCAACTTGCCTTCGGTCTGCACCTTTTCCTGCAGCGCACGCAGCGCTTCCAGGCGCGCGCTCAGATCGGCCTGTTTGGCCCCTTCGGCGTTGACACTGTCTTGTCGGGCACGGCGCTGCTCGTCGAGCGCCGGCACTTCGTCGTTCAAGGATTGCAAGCGGGCGTCGGCCACGGCCTGTGTTTCTTCGGCGCTGCCGAACTGAAGCTTCAACTCGGTCAGGCGGTCGAGGTCGGGCGCGGCGAGTTGGCCCTTCTCGGTGGCCAGCTTCTCGCGCCGCGCGTTGAACTGGCGCCGCTGGTCTTCGACGTTGCGGCTTTCCGAGGCCAGCACCTGGATCTGCTGCTGCACCGCTGCGACCTGCGCGCGCTGCTGGTTGGCCACGTTCTGTGCCGCACGCACTGCGTCTTCGAAGCCCGGCAGGTTGGCGGCCTGTTCTTCGGCCTGCGCGACCAGAACTTCGCCCTGTTCGTCGGCCCCGGCGATCTGCTCGGCGATCTGCTCGAGCTCGTGCTCGGCCTCGCTGCGGCGCTCGGCCCATTGTTCGGTCTGCGCTTTCAGCTCGACCAGCCGCTGCTCGACACGCTGCCGCCCTTCCACCACGTAGCGAATGCGCTCTTCGAGCCGGCTCACTTCGAGCGCCGCTTCGGCGAGCAAGCCCTGCGAGGCGTGCAGGTCGTCGCTCGCCTGATAGTGCGCCTGGCGGATCGTCTCGAGTTCGGCTTCGCCGTGGCGCAGCTCGGCGGTGCGGGCTTCGAGCGCGTTGGTGGCCTCGAGAACGGCCTTCTTGACGCGCATCTCTTCACTCGCCGCATCGCGGTGTTTCAGGAACCACAGCTGGTGCAGCTTCAGCTCGCCCTGCTGTTGCAACCCGCGGTACTGGCTCGCAACCTCGGCCTGCTTTTCGAGCTTGTCGAGGTTGCTGTTGAGTTCGCGAAGAATGTCTTCGACCCGCGTGAGGTTTTCGCGTGTGTCTTTCAGCCGGTTGTCGGTCTCGCGGCGGCGTTCCTTGTACTTCGAGACACCCGCGGCTTCTTCGAGGAACAGGCGCAGCTCTTCGGGCTTGCTCTCGATGATGCGGCTGATGGTGCCCTGGCCGATGATCGCGTAGGCGCGCGGGCCGAGGCCGGTGCCGAGAAACACGTCTTGCACATCGCGGCGGCGCACCGGTTGGTTGTTGATGTAGTAGCTGCTGGTGCCATCGCGCGTGAGCACACGCTTGACGGCGATCTCGGCAAAGCGGTTCCACTGCCCACCGGCGCGGCCGTCTTCGTTGCTGAAGACCAGTTCGACGCTGGCACGGCTGGCTGGCTTGCGCAGGCCCGAGCCGTTGAAGATCACGTCTTGCATCGACTCACCACGCAGCTCGCTGGCCTTGCTTTCGCCGAGCACCCAACGCACCGCGTCCATGATGTTCGACTTGCCGCAGCCGTTGGGCCCGACCACGCCGACGAGCTGGCCCGGCAGCTGGAAGTTGGTGGGCTCGGCGAAAGACTTGAAGCCAGACAGCTTGATCGAATTCAGGCGCATGAGCAGTTGGCAGGCCAGTAACGGCTAAGTACTTGATTCGGTTGAGAAAACAGCCGTGCGCAGGGCTCTGCGGGCGGCGCCGATGATACCATCCACCCTCGGCCAGAAGGCTCTGAACCCTCACCCAATGCGTCACCGGAAGCAACCCGAAATGGCCCAATCCGCCACCCCGAAACTCAAAGCCGCGCAGCAGCGCGCGCTGCCCGCGAACCCGCCCACGGCGCCGAGCAAGGAACTGCACGTCTTTCCGAACCCGAGCCCGGAACGCGACTACGTGATCCAGTTCCAGATCCCCGAGTTCACCTGCAACTGCCCGCTCACCGGCCAGCCCGACTTTGCGCATTTCACGATCGACATGGTGGCCGACCGGCTCTGCGTCGAGCTCAAGAGCCTGAAGATGTACTTCTGGAGTTACCGCAACGAAGGCGCGTTCCACGAGAAGGTGACCAACACGATCCTCGACGACATCGTGCGGGCCACGAAGCCGCGCTTCGCCCGCATCACCGCCAAGTGGTACGTGCGCGGCGGCATCTACACCAACGTGGTGGCCGAGCACCGCAAGAAGGGCTGGAAGCCGGCGCCGGTGGTGACGTTGCCGCAGCACGCCGCGGCGACCGGGCTGCTTTGAGATGAACCCGCTGCTGGCCAAGCTGCATCCGTATCCGTTCGAGCGCCTGCGCGCGCTCACCAAGGACATCAAGCCGAACCCGGCGTTCGCGCCGATCAGCCTGGGCATTGGCGAGCCCAAGCACCCGACGCCCGAGCTGATCAAACAATCGATCACAGACAACCTGGCTGGCCTTGCGAGCTACCCCGCGACCGCCGGTGACCCTGCCTTGCGCAGCGCCATCGCCGCTTGGGTTCAGCGCCGCTACGGCCTCGCCGTCGACCCGGCGACGCAAGTCCTGCCGGTCAGCGGCTCGCGCGAAGCCTTGTTCGCATTGGCGCAAACCGTGATCGACCCGACCCGACCGAACGCGACCGTGGTCTGCCCGAACCCGTTCTATCAAATCTACGAAGGTGCAGCGCTGCTGGCCGGTGCGCAGACCGCGTTCGTCAACAGCGACCCGGCGCGAAATTTCGCCGCCGACTGGGGCAGCGTGCCGGTCGAGGTCTGGGCGCGCACGCAACTGCTCTACGTCTGCTCGCCCGGCAACCCGACCGGTGCGGTGATGCCGCTGGCCGAGTGGCAGCGCCTGTTCGAGCTGAGCGACCGGCACGGCTTCGTGATCGCGTCCGACGAGTGTTATTCCGAGATCTACTTCCGCGACGAGCCGCCGCTGGGTTCGCTCGAAGCCGCCACCAGGCTGGGCCGCGACTTTCACAACCTGATCGCGTTCACGAGCTTGAGCAAGCGCTCCAACGTGCCCGGCATGCGCTCGGGCTTCGTCGCCGGCGACGCGGGCGTCTTGAAGCAGTTCCTGCTCTACCGCACCTACCACGGCAGCGCCATGAACCCGGTGGTGCAGCAGGCCAGCATCGCGGCCTGGAACGACGAAGCCCATGTGGTCGCCAACCGCGACAAATACCGCACCAAGTTCGCGCAGGTCACGCCGGTGTTGGCCAGCGTGCTTGACGTGGCCCTGCCCGACGCCGGCTTCTACCTCTGGGCCGACGTGTCGAAGCACATGGCCGACGACGTGGCTTTCGCCCAGGCCCTGCTGGCTCAATACAATGTGGCCGTGCTGCCAGGCAGCCTGCTGGCGCGCGAAGCGCACGGCGTGAACCCCGGCGCGGGCCGCATCCGCCTGGCGCTGGTCGCCGAAGTCGAAGAATGCCTCGAGGCCGCGCACCGAATCGTCTCTTTTGTCCAATCTCTTTGAGCCCCCGACCATGACCGCCAACAACCCTTCCGAGCTGCAAAGCATCATCGAACTCGCCTGGGAAAGCCGCGCGTCCATCAACGCGGCCAACAGCCCGCAGATCTTCGAAGCCGTCGAGACCGTGATAGCCGAGCTCAACGCCGGCCGCATCCGCGTGGCAGAACGCCAGGGCGTGGGCCAGTGGACGGTGAACCAGTGGGTCAAGAAGGCGGTGCTGCTGAGCTTCCGCCTGAACGACAACAAGCTGATGCGTGCCGGCGACCTCGGCTTCTATGACAAGGTGCCGACCAAGTTCGCGCACCTCGACGAAGCCGCCCTGCGCGACACCGGCGTGCGCATCGTGCCGCCGGCCGTGGCACGGCGCGGCAGCTACATCGCGAAGAATGCGATCCTGATGCCGTCGTTCGTGAACATCGGCGCCTACGTCGACGAAGGCACGATGGTCGACACCTGGGCCGCCGTGGGCTCCTGCGCGCAGATCGGCAAGAACGTGCACCTCTCGGGTGGGGTCGGCATCGGCGGTGTGCTCGAGCCGATGCAGGCCAACCCGACCATCATCGAAGACAACTGCTTCATCGGCGCACGCTCCGAAGTGGTCGAAGGCGTGATCGTCGAAGAGAACTCGGTGTTGTCGATGGGTGTGTACATCGGCCAGAGCACCAAGATCTACGACCGTGCCACCGGCGAAGTCACTTACGGCCGCATTCCGGCGGGCTCGGTGGTGGTGAGTGGCAACCTGCCCAGCGCCGACGGCAAATACAGCCTCTACTGCGCCGTGATCGTGAAACGTGTGGACGCACAAACCCGCGCCAAGACCAGCATCAACGACTTGCTGAGAAGCTGATCACACCCTGCGTGTTGCCCGGGCGCGCCGCGGTGGCGCCGCGGGCCGTGAAGCGTGGAATGATCGACAGTCGGGCCAATTCGGCCCGGCGCAACGGAAAGGGAACGGCATGAGTGGCGGAAACATGGAGCGCGTGCTGCGGCTGATGTCGGAGAAAGGGGCGTCCGACGTCTACCTGTCTTCGAACTCGCCGATCCTGATCAAGATCAACGGCCAGTTGCTGCAGCTCAGCGACCAGCCGCTGACGAACACGCAGCCGCGCCAGTTGCTGGCCGAGTTGCTCACGCCGAGCCAGCTCGAAGAGCTGGAAGACACGGGCGAGCTCAATGTGGCGGTGAGCCTGCCCGGTGTGGGCAGCTTCCGGCTGAGCGCGTTCCGGCAGCGCGGCTCGATCGCAGCGGTGTTCCGCTGCATCCCGTTCCAGATTCCCACGCTCGAAAGCCTGAACGTGCCCGACGTGCTGAACACGATGGTGCTCGAGAAGCGCGGCCTGATCCTGATGGTGGGCGCCACCGGCGCCGGCAAGAGCACCACGCTGGCCGCCATGCTGGAGCAGCGCAACCAGCAGCTTGCCGGGCACATCCTGACGATCGAAGACCCGATCGAGTTCCTGTTCAGCAACAAGAAGTCGGTGGTCAACCAGCGCGAGGTCGGGCGCGACACGCAGTCGCTGCAGATCGGCCTGAAAAACGCGCTGCGCCAGGCACCCGACGCCATCCTGATCGGCGAGATTCGCGACCGCGAAACAATGACCTCGGCGATCTCTTATGCGCTGTCGGGCCACCTCGTGCTTTCCACGCTGCACGCCAACAACAGCTACCACGCACTCGGCCGGATCCTCTCGTTCTATTCGCCGGAAGCGCGCCCTGCCTTGCTGGCCGACCTGGCCGCGGGCCTGCGCGCGGTAGTCTCGCAGCGCCTGATTCGGGCCGTGGCCGGCGGGCGTGTGCCGGCGGTTGAAGTCATGCTCAACACCAAGCTGGTTTCCGAGCTCATCGAAAAGGGCGACTTCTCGGGCGTCAAAGAGGCCATGGAAAAGTCGATGGCCGAAGGCTCACAAACTTTCGAGCAAGACCTGGCGCGCCTGATCAACACGGGTGTCGTCGCCCGCGACGAAGGCCTGGCCTTCGCCGATTCGCCCACCAACCTGATGTGGCGCCTGCAGAACGACCTGACCCCGGTCGCCAAGGCCGCCCCCAAGAAGGAAGATCAGGACGACACCGCCATCTTCACCGAGCTCACGCTCGACGTGCGGCCCGAAGAGTCGACCACGATGTCGGGCGCGTTCCGCCGCCTTTGATTCACAGCATGGGCTCGTCGTCACGCACGCTGCAACTCACCGAAGCGCTGATCTCGCGGCGCTCGGTCACGCCTGCCGACGGCGGCTGCCAGGAACTGATCGCCTCGCGCCTGAATGCGCTCGGCTTCGAGTGCGTGACGCTGCGCTACGGCCCCGAAGCCGCGCAGGTCACCAACCTGTGGGCCGTGCGGCGCGGCTCCTCGCCAGCAGGCAAGCTGCTCGTTTTCGCCGGCCACACCGACGTGGTGCCCACCGGCCCGCTCGAACAATGGCGCAGCGACCCGTTCGTTCCCACTCACCGCGACGGCCAACTGTTCGGCCGCGGCGCGGCCGACATGAAGACCTCGATCGCGGCGATGGTGGTGGCGGTCGAAGAGTTCGTGGCGGCGCAGCCCGCACACCGGGGCTCGATCGCGTTCCTGCTGACGAGCGACGAAGAGGGCCCATCGGTCGACGGCACGGTGAAGGTCTGCGAATGGCTGGCCGCACGCGGCGAGCGGCTTGACTATTGCATCGTCGGCGAGCCCACCTCGGTCGACGCGCTCGGCGACATGATCAAGAACGGCCGGCGCGGCACGCTCTCGGGCAAGCTGAAGGTGATCGGTGTGCAAGGCCACATCGCCTACCCGCACCTGGCGAAGAACCCGATCCACCTGTTTGCGCCGGCCATGGCCGAACTCGCGGCCACGCGCTGGGACGAAGGCAACATCTATTTCCCGCCCACCAGCTGGCAGATGTCGAACATCCATGGAGGCACCGGCGCGGGCAATGTGATTCCGGGCGAGCTGGTGGTCGATTTCAACTTCCGCTTCTCCACCGAGTCGACGCCGCAATCGCTGAAAGACCGCGTGCATGCCTTGCTCGACCGCCACGGCCTGCAGTACGAACTCGCCTGGACGCTCGGCGGCGAGCCCTTCCTCACGCCCGTCGGCGAATTGAGCGCCGCGCTCTCCCAGGCGATCTTCGCGCAGACCGGGGTCAAGACCGAACTCTCCACCACCGGCGGCACCTCCGACGGTCGTTTCATCGCCAAGATCTGCCCGCAGGTCATCGAATTCGGCCCGCTCAACGCCAGCATCCATAAAATCGACGAATGCGTGGCCGTGGCCAGCCTCGACCCCTTGAAGAACATCTACCGCGACACGCTCGAGCGTTTGCTGACATGACCCTGATCGACCTCATCACAGCGCAGAGCGCCCGCCTCAAACAGGCGGGCGTTTCGTTTGGACACGGCACAAGCAACGCCTTCGACGAATCGGCCTGGCTGGTGCTGTGGGCGCTCGGCCTGCCGCTCGACGCACTCGAAGCCAAGGCGAACGACGAACTCGCGCCCGAAGAACACACCAAGGCCGAAGCGCTGGTCACGCGGCGCATCGAAACCCGCCAGCCAGCCGCTTACCTGACGCACGAAGCCTGGCTGCAAAACGTGCCCTTCTACGTCGACGAGCGTTGCATCGTGCCGCGCTCGTTCATCGCCGAGCTGCTGGCCGACGGCGAAGACAGCGGCACGCTCGACACCTGGCTGTCGGACCAGACCCATTCGGTGCTCGACCTGTGCACCGGCAACGGCAGCCTGGCGGTGATCGCGGCGATGGCCTACCCCGAGGTGGTGATCGATGCGGCCGACATCTCCGCAGACGCGCTCGCGGTCGCGCGCATCAATGTCGACAAGCACAAGCTGGGCAAGCGCATCACGCTGATGCAGTCCGACCTGCTCGCCAACGTGGGCGGACCCTACGACCTGATCCTGTGCAACCCGCCCTACGTGAACACGCACAGCATGAAAGAGCTGCCGGCCGAGTACCTGGCCGAACCCGCACTCGCGCTGGCCGGCGGCGAAGACGGCATGGACCTGGTCCGCACGATCCTGCGCGAGGCACCGGCGCGTTTGACTCCCATGGGCGTGCTCGTGCTTGAGATCGGCAACGAACGTGCCCACTTCGAGCACGCCTTCCGCAAGCTCGAAGTGGCCTGGCTGGAAACCAGCGCTGGCGACGATCAGGTGCTGCTGGTCTCGCGCGACGCCCTGCTCAAACGTAAATACTGAAGCGGGCAGCGCCCGCACCTACTCCTTTCTGGCTCTCGATTTCCATGCTCGTACTGAATCAAGTCTCGCTGCGCCGCGGCGTCAAGCTCGTGCTCAACCAGGCCAGCGTCACGCTGCAGCCGGGCGAAAAGGTCGGCCTGGTCGGCCGCAACGGCGCCGGCAAGTCCTCGCTGTTTTCGCTGCTCACCAAACGCCTGCAGTCCGACGCCGGTGACGTGAGCATGCCCCCGCGCTGGCGCATCGGCGAGGTCGCGCAAGACATGCCCGAGACCGATCAAGGCGCGACCGACTTCGTGCTCGAAGGCGACACACGCCTGATGGAAGCGCAGGCCCAGCTCGTGCAGGCCGAACTCGACGACGACGGCCACGCGATGGCCGAAGCCCACCACGCCATCAGCGACGCTGGCGGTTTCGAAGCCCGGCCGCGCGCCCAGGCCATGCTGCTCGGCCTGGGCTTCAAGCAGGCCGAACTCGACGGCCCGGTCAACAGTTTTTCGGGCGGCTGGCGCATGCGGCTGCAGCTCGCCCGCGCGTTGATGTGCCCGGCCGATCTGATGCTGCTCGACGAGCCGACCAACCACCTCGACCTCGACGCCCTGGTCTGGTTAGAGGCCTGGCTGAAGAAGTACGAAGGCACGATGATCGTGATCAGCCACGACCGCGAGTTTCTCGACGCCATCACCAACGTCACGCTGCACCTCGACGAGACCAAGCTCACGCGCTACACCGGCAACTACACCGCGTTCGAAGAGATGCGCGCCGAGCGCTTGATGCAGGCGCAGGCCAGCTTCGAGAAGCAGCGCGAGCGCATGGCGCACCTGCAGAAGTTCATCGACCGCTTCAAGGCCAAGGCCAGCAAGGCCAAGCAGGCGCAAAGCCGCGTGAAGGCGCTGGCGCGCATGGAAAAACTCGGCCCGGTGCTCACCAGCGCCGACTTCCAGTTCGAGTTCCGCGAGCCGATGAACCTGCCGAATCCGATGCTGGCGTTCTCGCAGGTGGCCTGCGGCTACCACAGTGAGGACGGCACCGAAACGCGCATCGTGCACGACATCAACCGCTCGGTGCTGGCGGGCCAGCGCATCGGCATTCTCGGTGCCAACGGCCAGGGCAAGTCGACCGTCGTGAAGACCATCGCCGGCGACCTGCCGCGCCTGGCCGGTGAGATCACCGAAGGCAAGGGTCTGACGATCGGCTACTTTGCGCAGCAGGAACTCGACGTGCTCTCGCTCGACGACGGGCCGCTGATGCACATGATCCGCCTCGCGCGCGACGTGGGCCCGCAGGCGCGCGAGCAGGAACTGCGTGACTTCCTCGGCTCGTTCCGTTTCGTCGGCGAGATGGTCACACAGGCCGTGGGCACGCTGTCGGGCGGCGAAAAAGCGCGCCTGGTGCTGGCCATGCTGGTGTGGCAGCGCCCCAACCTGCTGCTGATGGACGAGCCGACCAACCACCTCGACCTGACCACGCGCGAAGCACTCTCGATGGCGCTGAACGAGTTCGAAGGCACCGTCATGCTCGTGAGCCACGACCGCGCTTTGTTGCGCGAAGTCTGCGACGAGTTCTGGCTCGTGGCTGACGGCGCGATCAAGCCGTTCGACGGCGACCTCGACGACTACCAGCGCTGGCTGCTCGAGCAGTCGCGTGACGCGGCGCGCGAGCAGAGCAAGGGCGACAAGAAGCGCAAGAAGCAGGCGGCACAAGACGCCGCCACGGCACCGGCGGCACCGCCGACGGCAGCAGAGCCGAAGCCAGCCGCCGACCGCAAGGCCACGGCAGCGGTGCGCCAGCAGCGCAGCGAAGAGCAGAAGCCGCTGCGCAAAGAGCTGGGCAACCTCGACAGTCGGCTCGCTGCGCTGGCTCGTGACCGCGAGGCCGCCGAGACGCGCATGGCTGGCACTTCCACCACGCCGGCCGAACGCGCCGAGCAGGGCAAGCGACTCAAGCAGATCGGCGACGAGGTCGAGAAGCTCGAAGCTCGCTGGCTGGAGCTGAGCACACAGCTCGACGCGCTGGGTACCGCCGCCCACTGAGCGAGCTCTGGGCCTGTCACACAGTGAGCCGCCCTCGCGACCGGCCCTACCTCTTCTGCACGTGTTTGAGTCCCTTTCGACGTCGTGGTAAATAAATTGCACACAATTGAATTGTTAGCTGTGCAATACACTTCCCGTCATGTCTTCACCCGTTCGCCGCAGCAAATCAACCACCGCCACGCCGGCCGAGTGGATGCAGCGGCTTGACCACCAGTTGTGCTTTGCGCTCTATTCCAGCTCGCTCGTGATGACCAAGCTCTACAAGCCGGTGCTGTCGGCGCTCGGTCTCACCTACCCGCAGTACCTCGTGCTGCTGGTGCTGTGGGAAACCGACAGCGTGAGCGTCAGCGATCTCGGCACGCGCCTGTTCCTCGACTCGGGCACGCTCACACCACTGCTCAAGCGTATGGAAAGCGCTGGCTGGCTGACGCGCCTGCGCGCGCTCGACGACGAGCGCCGCGTGATCGTGTCGCTCACCGCTTCTGGCCGTGCGCTGCGCCGCAAGGCGCAGCACGTGCCGAACGAGGTGGCCTGCGCCGCCGGCTGCGAACTCGACGAACTCGCCGACCTGACGCGCCGCCTGCAAGCGCTGCGAGCCAAGGTCGGACAGCACATCGAAGGCTGAATTCCCTTCCCCCACCCACCCCTGAAAGAGGACCACCCCATGTCGATCGAAAAAGTTCTGTACACCGCCCATGCCACGTCCACCGGCGGCCGTGAAGGCACGTCCAAGTCGTCTGACGGCGTGCTCGACGTGAAGCTCACGACACCCAAAGAAATGGGCGGCAACGGCGCCGTCGGCACCAACCCCGAGCAACTCTTTGCAGCCGGCTATTCAGCCTGTTTCCTCGGCGCGATGAAGTACGTCGCCGGCACGCAGAAGATCGCCTTGCCGGCCACCACGACGATCGCTGCCGATGTGGGCATCGGCCAGATCCCGGCCGGCTTCGGCATTCAGGTCGCGATGACGATCACGATCCCCGGCATGGAACGCGCCGCGGCCGAGAAGCTGGTGCAAGCCGCCCACGGCGTCTGCCCGTACTCGAACGCCACCCGCGGCAACATCGACGTGACGCTCACCGTCGCGTAAAGGCGCCGAACGGGCCTGCCGTCACGGTGGGCCCGCTTCGAGCAGACCGAGAACCATCTCCACCCGCGCCTGCACCGACCTGAGCGCGCCGGCCGAGGGCAGCAATTGCCCGGCGGTCTCGATCACGGCACCGCCGAGGCAGCGCGAGCTGCGCAGCACCCGCACGCCGCTCGCCTGAGCTGCCACCAGGGCGGCTTCGAGTGCGTGGTGCAAGGTGCCGTTGCCCGTGCAGGCTGCGACGATGCCGCGCACACCAGACCGGCACAACGCATCGACCATCTCTGCCCGCGCTCCGGCATGGCTGGTCACGATCTCGACCCAGGGCCAAGCGGAGGCGTCCGTTGGCAAGCGGGAAAGCCCGAGCGCTTCGCCCGCCGGCCAGGGCCGGTGCTGTCGCAGGCGCCCTTCTTCGATCTGCGCCACCACGCCTGCATCGCCCGAACCGAACGCGGCCAGGCGGTAGGTGTGCAGCTTGCGCACCTCGAGAGCGGAATGCACTTCGCCGGCCAGCACGGCGACCACGCCGCTGGCGCCTGCTGACCGCGCCACCGTCACCGCGTCGAGCAGGTTTTGCGGGCCGTCGGCCAGCAGCGCCGTGGCTGGCCGCATGGCGGCGGTGAAGACGACCGGCTTGGCCGGCGCCAGCACGCGGTGCAGAAAATATGCGGTTTCCTCGAGTGTGTCGGTGCCATGGGTGATGACGATGCCCGCCACCTCGGGCCGGGCCAGATGCCGCGCCACGCTTGTGGCCAACGCGTGCCAAACCGCGAAGCCCATGTCCTTGCTGTCGATCTGGCAGATCTGCTCGGCTTCGAGTGCCTGGCCCGAAAGCGCCGGCACCGCAGCGAGCAACTGTTCCACGCCGATCTGCGCGGCTGTGTAGCCCACGTTGTCGGCAGCGTCTTTTGCCGTGCCGGCGATGGTGCCGCCGGTGCCCAGGATCACGACGGTCTGCGTGTTGTTTTGCATTTTTTTCGAAGCTGGATGAAAATACAGGTACTGGATGAATCGCCAGCCGGCCGCGCCGCGGCACCGGCACTGGTCATCATGAAGGAATTCCGTGTACGAAAAGCCCAAACTCACCGACCGCCAGCAACAGATTCTCGACCTGGTGCAAAGCGCCATCGAACGCACCGGCGCGCCGCCCACACGGGCAGAGATCGCGGCCGAACTCGGCTTCAGGTCGGCCAATGCTGCCGAAGAGCACTTGCAGGCACTGGCACGCAAGGGCGTGATCGAGCTGATCGGTGGCACCTCGCGTGGCATTCGGCTGCGCTCTGAAACCTTGCGGGCACTCAACGAATCGCGCGGCAAGCAGTTCAGCCTGCCCTTGCCCAGCCTCTCGCAACTCACCTTGCCACTTGTGGGGCGCGTGGCGGCAGGCAGCCCGATCCTGGCGCAAGAGCACATCGACCAGACCTACCTCGTTGAAGCCAGCATGTTCCCGCGCCGCCCCGACTACCTGCTGAAAGTGCGCGGCATGAGCATGCGCGATGCCGGCATCATCGACGGCGACCTGCTCGCGGTGCAGAAGGCCAAGGAAGCGAAGAACGGCCAGATCGTCGTGGCCCGGCTTGGTGACGACGTGACCGTGAAGCGCTTTCGGCGCACCCGCGGCACGGTCGAGTTGATCCCCGAGAACCCCGACTTCAAGACCATCATCGTCGAAGGCGATGTCGACTTCGAACTCGAAGGCCTGGCCGTGGGCCTGATCCGCAACAACATGATGATGTGAGCGCCATGGCTGCCACGATCAAATCGCCCAAGGCCGCCAGTGCTGCCGAATGCCAGGCGCTGGAGCAGTTGCCCAACATCGGTCCCTCGCTCGCCGCCGACCTGCGCCTGATCGGCATTCAGCACCCGAAAGAGCTGCGGGGCAACGACGCTTTCGTGCTCTACCAGAAACTGTGCGCCGCCACCGGCCAGCGCCACGACCCTTGCGTGCTCGACACCTTCATGGCCGCTACCGACTTCATGGGCGGCGCGCCGGCCGTGCCCTGGTGGCACTACACCGCGCAACGCAAGGCGCTGTTCGGGCAGGTCTGAGCGCACATCTGAACTGGCTTTGATCCGTGCCTTATTTCCGGGTTTCACGCCTGGCCAAGTCGCGAACAATGAGACTCATGCCCGCTGCGTTGGCGGGCCCGAGGATCGACGATGTTTGCCATGGCCCTGAAGCGTTTTCTGAACGCCACTCCCGAACCTTGCGTCTGGGTGCACAGCCGGGTCTGCCCGCCAAAACCACGCCACCCTTTGGTGGCCGGGCAATGGCGCGAATGGCTCACCGGCATACCCGATACGCGCTTCCCGGCTGATTCGCGGGCCATTGCATCGTCGCCGCGCGGCGACGCCAGACTCACGGGCGTGCGCAGCGAATTCATCGACGCGCTCGACGACATCCCCGGCCATGCGGCCGATGACACCATCGCCCAGATCTGCGCGGCCATCTCGATGCACGACCTGTGGCACCTGCGGCTCGACGTGTTCAATCTCGTGTCGTGCCACCACGACCAGACCGAAGCCGACCACCGACTGTCGCAACTCAACCGGCATTTCCCGACGCGGTCGCCGCGATCAGGCTTCGGCGCGCTGAGCGGCCGCTGAGGCCACCGCGCTCGAACCTAACGCGCGCTGAACGCCAGCTTCACCCCAAGGCCGACGAACAGGGCACCGGCCGCACGCTGCAGCCAAGCGCCGAGACTCGCACCACCGCGCCGGCCAGACAAGCCCTGGCGCACCCGGTGCATCAACAGCGCCACGCCGATGTTGACCAACACCCCGCCGACCGTGAACACGAGCCCGAGCGCCAGGAACGACAGGGCCTGATGCGGCGCAGCCGGCACGATGAACTGCGGCAGGAAAGCGAGGAAGAACAGCGCAACCTTGGGATTCAACGCGTTCGTCCATGCGCCTTGCCAGAACACCCGCGACCGGCCGCGCACCGAGGCCGCGGGCTCGCCGCCGGTGGGAGCATCGACGCGCGCGCGTGCCCTCATCATCGAAATGCCAATCCACACCAGGTAAGCCGCGCCCACCCACTTGACGAGCGCGAAGGCCGTGGACGACGCCGCCAGCAGGGCCGACAAGCCCACCGCAGCCAGGGCCACGTGCGACAGGCACCCGACACCGACCCCGAGCGCCGCCAGCACGCCGGCACGCCGCCCATGCACGGCGCTGCTGCCAGCCACAAACAGCATGTCGGGCCCGGGCGTCAGGTTGACGAGCAGCGCAGCCGTCAGGAACAGCGGCAGGTCGTGGATCGCGAGGCTCACTGCTTCGGCGCGCCCAGGAAGTCCATCTTGCCAAGCTCGACGCCGTTGTGGCGCAGCAGCGCGTAGGTGGTGGTCATGTGGAAAAAGAAGTTCGGCAGCACGAAGTGCTTCAGGTAGGCCTCGCCCTTCATCGTGATCAACCCGTCGCGGCGCGGAATCACGATGTCCTTGTCTTCGGTGCCGTCGATCAGCGCGGCCGGCACCGACTGCACATAGTCCATCACCTTGCGCACCCGCTCGCGCAGCTCGGCGAACGTGGTCTCGTTGTCTTCGAACTTGGGCGATTCGACACCGGCCAGCCGCGCCACCGCGAACTTGGCGCCGTCGCAGGCAATCTGGATCTGGCGGGTGAACGGCAGCATGTCGGGTGCGAAGTGCGCGCTCATGTAAACGCTGGTCTCGAACTTCTTCGCAGCGGCGTGGGCCTCGGCCTTGTCGAGCCACTGGCCCAGGTTGATGAACAAACGAACGAACACCGGCACGCTCGCCGAATGCATGGTGATGGACATGGTTGTCTCTCGTGTTTGCGTTGGAAACGGTCATGCTACAGGCCTTCGCGCTGGCGTGCACAATGGCTGCCAACGCACAAAACACCTGCGACCTTCGTGAACATCATCATCCTCGACGACTACCAGGACGCGGTGCGCAAACTCAAGTGCGCCAGCCTGCTCGAACGGCTCAACGCCAAGGTCTTCACCAACACCGTCAAGGGCATCGGCCAACTTTCGGTGCGGCTGCGCGACGTGGAAGTTCTGGTCCTCATTCGCGAGCGCACCCAGTTCCCGCGCGCGCTGATCGAAAAGCTGCCCAAGCTGAAGCTGATCTCGCAGACCGGCAAGGTCGGTGCGCACATCGACGTGGAAGCCTGCACCCGCATGGGCATCGCCGTGGCCGAAGGCGCGGGCTCGCCGGTGGCTCCGGCCGAGCTGACCTGGGCGCTGATCATGGCGGCAATGCGCCGGCTGCCACAGTACATCGGCAACCTCAAACACGGTGCCTGGCAGCAGTCGGGCCTGAAAGCCGGCTCGATGCCGCCGAACTTCGGACTGGGCACGGTGCTGCGCGGCCGCACGCTCGGCATCTGGGGCTACGGCAAGATCGGCCAGCTCGTTGCCGGCTACGGCAAAGCCTTCGGCATGCATGTGGTGGTGTGGGGCAGCGAGTCGGCCCGCTCGCGCGCCGAGCACGACGGGCTCACGGCCTCTGCGAGCTGCGAAGAATTCTTCGAGACCTGCGACGTGCTCTCGCTGCATCTGCGTCTGCACGACAGCACGCGTGGCGTTGTCAAGCTCGATGCGCTGTCGCGCATGAAGCCGACCGCCCTGCTCGTGAACACCTCGCGCGCCGAGCTGATCGAAGAAGGCGCGCTGGTCTCGGCGCTGAACCGCGGCCGCCCGGGCATGGCAGCTGTCGACGTGTTCGAGAGCGAACCGATCCTGCAGGGCCACCCGTTGCTGCGGCTCGAGAACGCAGTCTGCACGCCGCACATCGGCTACGTCGAACAAGACAGCTACGAGATGTACTTCAGCGCGGCCTTCGAGAATGTCGTGAACTTCATCGGCGGCAACCCGACGAACATCGTCAACCCCGAATCGCTGCGCGTGCTTCGCTGATGAGCGGCGCGTTGCCTGCCGCCGCAGCCACCGCGCCCCGGCTGGCGCCAGGTGCGCGCTGGGGTCTCATGTTCGGCAACTTCGTGATCGGCTGCGGCGTGATGGTCGTGCCAGGCACGCTCAACGACCTGGCGCGTTCGTTGCAGGTGTCTGTTTCGCTCGCCGGCCAGTTGATCGCGATCGCCGCCGCCACGATGGCGCTGGGGGCGCCGTTGATGGCGGGCTGGGTCGCCGGTTTCGACCGTCGCCGGCTGCTCGCGCTCTCGTTGCTGTGGTTCGCCGCCGGCCATGCCTTGAGCGCCTGCATGCCTGACTACGCCACGCTGTGGCCGGTGCGTGCCCTGACGATGCTTGCCGCCGCCGTGTTCACACCGCAGGCCGCCGCGGCGATCGGTTTCATGGCCGCGCCGAGCGAGCGTGGCCGCGCGATCACCTTCATCTTCCTCGGCTGGTCCGTGGCCTCCGTGCTGGGCATGCCGATGGCAGCCTGGATCGGCGAGACCTATGGCTGGCGCATGGCGTTCTTCGGCATTGCCGCACTTGCCGTGGTCGCCGCGGCCTGGGTCTTCACGGTGCTGCCCGACGGCATACGCCCTGCCGCGCTGTCGCTGCGGGCCTGGAAAGAAGTGTTCACGAGCCCGCTGCTGATGGCCATCGTGCTCGTCACCGCACTCTCGGGCGCCGGGCAGTTCACGCTGTTTTCCTACTTCACGCCGTACTACAAGCAGACGCTGGGCTCAAGCACCGCGCAGATCACGTTCCTGCTGATGTGGTTCGGCGCATTCGGGTTGGTCGGCAACGTGGTCTTGACACGCGTGATCGATCGTGTGGGGCCAAACCTCGCGGTCGCGGTCACGCTGAGCCTGATGGCGTTGTCGCTGGTGTTGTGGCCACTGGGCACCGGCATCGTCAGCGCTTCGGTGCTCCTCGTTCCGTGGGCGCTGGGCTGTTTTTCGTCGAACTCCGCGCAGCAAGCACGGCTGGGCATGACAGCCCCGGCCCTCGCGCCGGCGCTGATGGCGCTCAACACCTCGGCGATCTACCTGGGCCAGGCGTTGGGCGCTTCCAGCGGCGGCTGGCTGATCGCCCGTTTCAGCTTCGCGCCCTTGCACTGGGTCGGGCTCGTGTGGCTGGCGGCCGCGATCTCGCTCAGCCTGTGGGCGGGGCGGCGCGCGGCCAAGGGCATTGCATGAGCGGCGTGCCCGGCACACCCACGCTGAACCAGCCCGGTTCGCTGCGCGAGCTGTTCTTCGCTTTCAATCGCCTCGCGCTGCAAGGCTTCGGCGGCGTGCTGCCGGTCGCGCAGCGTGAACTGGTGGAGCGTTTGCGCTGGCTCGACAAGGAGCAGTTCGTCGAGATGCTCGCGATCAGCCAGGTGCTGCCCGGGCCGAACATCGTGAACCTGGCGCTCATTTTTGGCGACCGCCACTTCGGTGTTCGCGGCGCACTGACCGCACTCGCCGGCATGCTGCTCGCGCCACTCGTGCTGGTGCTCGCGCTGACTGCGCTCTATTCGCAGTTCGCTGCAGTACCGATGGTCAGCGGCGCGCTGCGTGGCATGGGTGCGGTGGCCGCCGGGCTCGTCATCTCGACCGGGCTGAAACTGCTGGGCACCTTGCGGCGCAACACGATGGGGCTGCCGATCAGCCTGGCGTTCGCCGCCCTCACCTTCGCCGCCACCGCCTGGCTGCGCTGGCCACTGGTGTGGGTCATCGTCGGTCTCGGTTCGCTGGCGATAGCGGTCGCCTGGCATCGGTTGCGCGAATGAATACGGGGCTGAGCGCTGCCGACCTGTTCGGCCTGTTCACGCACTTCCTGGTGCTGAGCCTGCTGGCCGTGGGCGGCGCCATCACGACCGTACCCGACATGAACCGCTTCATCGTGGCCGAACACCACTGGATCAGCGACGCGCAGTTCACGTCGTCGATCGCCATCGCGCAAGCCGCGCCCGGGCCGAACGTGCTGTTCGTGGCCACGCTCGGCTGGAACGTGGCCGGGCCGCTGGGTGCGTTCGCCACCATGGCCGGCATTCTTCTGCCTTCGACCGTGCTCTCGCTCTGGGCCACACGCTGGGGCGCGAAGCGGCGTGAGACCCGCGGCGTGCGTTCGTTCACCACCGGCCTCACGCCTCTGACGCTCGGCCTGCTGCTGTCCACCGGCTGGGTGCTGGCCGAGCCCTATCTGCGCGACTCAAGCCACCGCTGGGGCGCGCTGGGGCTGATCGCCGTGACAGTGTTGATGATGCTGCGCACCAGGCTCAGCCCGATGTGGCCGGTGGCGCTGGGCGCCGTGGTCGGCCTGCTCGGCTGGGTTTAGGCGCGCAGTCAGCCCAAAGCGCGGTCCACCAGCCCGGGCAAGGCTGCCAGATCGTCGGCCACGGCGGGTGGCAGTTCGCTCCAGCCGTCGGTGCCGAGCCGCGCCTTCGACGACGCGACCAGCACATCGGCACCACCGGCTGCACCGGCGCGCACCATCACGCTCAGCGGCACGTCGAGCGCCGAAGTGGCGCCGTCCATCACGACCAGCGTGCCACCGACCGAAGAAGCGAGCACGATCACCGGGCGCGAGCCGGCCATGCGAACCAACACCGACAACCCGTGCTGGCGCGCCGAATTCTCGATGCGCAGCACGGTTTCGTTCACGCCGAAGCGGCTGTGGCGCAGCACCCGCATCACGTTGCTGCGCTCGGTGTCGGACACATCGCGCAGCGGAATCATTGCCGCCATCACGACCGCGAGGCTGCCGGTCATCCACAGGCGAAACGGTCGTGGCGCGTCGGGCACAGGCCGGGCCAACGCAGGCCGGGCAGAAGCGGTGTTGCGAAAGCGCGGCGGGATCAGGAAATCTTTCATGCGCCAAGCCTAGAAGCGCGCTGTGTCGCAGGCAAGACAGATCGGGTAAATATTGGTGAAGAGACGTGTCGGGCCGCCCCTTGCACGTTACAGGGTCACTTCGTGCCGAAGATCTTGTCGCCGGCGTCGCCCAGCCCAGGAATGATGTAACCCACGTCGTTCAGGTGGCTGTCGATCGCGGCGGCCCAGCAGCGCACATCGGGGTGCGCCGCATGCAACGCACTCACGCCTTCGGGCGCGGCCACCAGCACGAGCGCACGAATGTCTTTGCAGCCGCGGGCCTTGAGCAGACTCACGGTGGCGATCATCGAGCCCGCGGTTGCCAGCATCGGGTCGATGATGATCGCGGTGCGCTCGTCGAGCTTGCCGACAAACTTCTCGAAGTAGTTTTCCGGTTGCAGCGTCTCGTGATTGCGGCTCAGGCCGACCACGCTGACCTTGGCACTCGGGATCATGTCGAGCACGCCGTCGAGCATGCCCA
>JBDTTU010000011.1:0-64104 GCA_039930465.1 Burkholderiales bacterium | reverse complement strand
GGATGCGCTGGCCCTCGACATGTTCGATGCCCGGAATGGCGCGCAGCGCGATGAACCGCATCAGCGCCGCCACGTCGTAGGGCGCGCGGTATGCCAGCTTGACCGTGACACCGGTGTCGGCCGCCGGCACTTCCTCGGTCACCTCGCCGCGCAGCCGGGTCGGGCTCATGCGGTAACTCTCGGCGAACGCCGCGTTGAAGCGCCGCAGACTGTTGAAACCACTCGCGAGCGCGATCTGCGAAACCGGCAGCCGCGTGTCGGTGAGAAGTTGCTTGGCCAGCAGCAAACGCCGCGTCTGCAGATACTGCAAGGGCGTCACGCCGTGTTCGGCCTGAAAGATGCGGCGCAGGTGCCGGTCGCTCACGCCAAGGCGTTCGGCGAGCGCCGACACGCTCGGCGCTTCGGGTTGATCGGCATGCGCATCGAACGCATCGGCCGCCTGGCGCGCCAGCGTGCGTGATGCATCCATCGTCGTCCAAGCGTGGCCGGCGCCGGGCGCGATCTCTGGCCGGCATTTCAGACACGGCCGGAACGCCGCCGCTTCAGCCTGAGCCGGCGTGTCGAAGAAGCGGCAGTTCTTGCGCAGCGGCGTGCGCACGCGGCAGATGGGCCGGCAGTAGATGCCGGTCGACGTGACGCCGACAAACAATCGGCCGTCGAAACGTGCGTCGCGGGCGGTGATGACCTGGTACGCGGCGGCGTCGTCGAGGCGAGATACGGGCTGGAGCATGGGGCCGATTATGGCCAGCCCGACTGCGCAGACTCGCCGTTTTCGGACATGTCCCGCCGACGCGGCGAATCAGGGCGCGTGCAGGACGAGGGCGACGGTCTGGGCTGAGAGTTCGTCGAGGTCGACCCGCTTCGCCGAGCGCGGTTTGCTGCGGTACCAGGTGGCTGAAAAGTTGATCGCGCCGAGGATCATCAAACGCGCGAGCCGGGCTTCGGCCCGCAGCAACCCGAGCGTGTGCAGCTCGTCGAGCGTCTCTTGCCAGATCGCGTCGTAGCGGTCCTTCAGTTCGATGATGCGACGCTTGTATTGGGCCGGCAGCGCGCGCCAGTCGTACAACATCACCGGAATGAAATCACTGCCCGTGTCGTGCAATATGCCGTAGTGCGTGCGCACGAGCCGTTTGAAACGTTCCGGAGCGGCGAGTGTTTTGTCGGCCAGCGCTTCTTGCGTGCGTGCCAGGCCAAGCCGCAGCCCTTCTTCCATCACCGCCATCAGCAGCTCGTGCTTGTTCGCGAAGTGGTAATACGAACTGCCCGAGCGCATGCCAACGGCGTGCGCAATGTCGCGCACCGATGTGCCGTCGAAGCCTTTTTCGCGGAACAGGCGTGCCGCCACGCGAATCAGTTCGGCGCGCCGGTTCGCGGGCTCGATCGCTGCTTCGGCTTTCGCTTTCACGGCGTGACTTCCACCAACACCTGGCGCGCCGCGACCTGCTCGCCGACGCTCGTGTGCAGCGCACCCACGGTGCCAGCAAACGGCGCGTGCACCTGATGCTCCATCTTCATCGCCTCCATCACGATCAGCAAGGCTCCGGCTTGGACTTGCGCACCTAACTCGGCGTGCACCTGCGTCACGCGGCCGTGCATCGGCGCGCGCAGCGTGCCCGCTTTTGCGTTCGTGGCGGCCTCGGGCGCGGCGAGCCGCAGGTCTTGCAGCTTGATCTCGAAGCCGTCGCTTTGCCACCAAGACACATCGCCGTCATGCACGCAGCGGGCACTGACGGGGTGGCCGTCGATCACGGCATGAACCAGTGAGCGGCTCTCGCGCACGAGCCCGGCGATGTGGTGTGTGTGGGCGCCACAGCGCGCCGTGAGCGCGTCGGGCGGGCCGTCTAGCCGCCACGCTTCGACCCCGTCACCGACGCGGATCGGCGCCAGCGTATCGACCCGGTTCGACGAAGTCCAGCCGGCCCACAAAGCGGGCAACGCCGTGTGCGCGAGCGTCGCGTTGCTCGCCGCGGCGAGCGCGTGCAACCACATAGGTGCGCCACCGGCACGTGCAGCGTCGTCGCCAAAATGGAGGCCGAGAAACGCCGTCGTGACCGTGTCGCCGGCAAATGCCGCGTGGCGCAACACGCTGGCCAGAAATGCGCGGTTCGTCATCACGCCCAGGCACACGCTGCGGTCGAGTGCGTCGGCGAGTTTGTGCGTTGCTTCGGCGCGGCTCGGTGCGTGAGCGATCAGCTTGGCGAGCATCGAATCGTAAAACGGGCTGACCTCGCAGCCGCTCGCCAGCGCATGGTCGCAGCGCACGCTGCGCGGTGGCTGCCAGTGCAGAATGCGGCCCGATTGCGGCAGGTAGCCTTGCGCGGGATCCTCTGCGCACAAACGGGCCTCGATCGCATGGCCGCCCGCTTCGAAGCGTTGCAACACCTCCCCCTGCGTGAGTGGCAGCGCCTCGCCGGCGGCCACGCGCAGCTGCCATTCGACAAGATCGACGCCTACCAGTGCTTCGGTCACCGGGTGTTCAACCTGCAAGCGGGTGTTCATCTCCATGAACCAGAATTCGCCGCTCTCGTCGAGCAGGAACTCGACCGTGCCCGCGCCCAGGTAACCCATCGCACGCGCCACCGTGACGGCCACCTCGCCCATGCGTCGGCGCAGCGCCGGTGATACGGCGGGCGAGGGCGCTTCTTCGATGAGCTTCTGGTGGCGCCGCTGCACCGAACAGTCGCGCTCGCCAAGGTGCAGCACCGTGCCGCGCGTGTCTGCGAACACCTGAATCTCGACGTGGCGCGGCGCGGGCAAAGCCCGTTCGATCAGCAGGCGCGGGTTGCCGAACGCGGCTTCGGCTTCGGTCGCTGCCGAATCGAGCGCCGCATCGAGCTCGCTCATCTGCGTGACCAGGCGCATGCCGCGGCCACCGCCACCCGCCGTGGCCTTGATCATCAGCGGAAGGCCGATGCGGTTTGCTTCGCGGCACAGCGTATCGCGGCGCTGATCTTCACCGTCATAGCCGGGCAAGACCGGCACGCCAGCGGCGCTCAAGCATTGGCGTGCGCGGGCCTTGTCGGCCATCGCGAGCATGGCCGGCGGTGGCGGGCCGATCCAGACCAGGCCAGCGTCGATGACCGCTTGTGCGAAGGCGGCGTTCTCTGACAGAAAGCCGTAGCCCGGGTGCACGGCTTGCGCGCCGGAGACTCGGGCGGCATCGAGCAGCTTGTCGATGCGCAGGTACGAGTCAGCCGGCCGCTCGCCGCCGATCGGCACGACCACATCGCAAGCCCGCGTGTGCGGTGCGCCGGCATCGGCGGCCGAAGCCACCGCGATGGTCTTGTGCCCGAGCGCGCGCGACGTGCGCGCCACGCGGGTGACGATCTCGCCACGGTTGGCGATCAACACCGAGTCGAAGAAGTTCATGGTTTCCCTTCCTCGGCGTGCGTGACCCACGCGGCCGAGCGCTTGGCCGCCAGGGCTGCCAGGCCCTCTTGCGCCGAGCCGCTGCGCAACGCCGCGGCAAATGCGAGCGCCGCGAAGTCAAGCGTTGATGCCAGCGCTTCGGTGCTCCGCTTCTGCAGGGTCGCCTTCGTGGCTCGCAGCGCTGCCGGCTCAGCACGGCCGAGTTCGCCCAGCAGTGTGTTCACGCGCTCGTTCAGAGCTTCGCCCTCGTGCAATTCATCGGCCAGGCCGCAGCCCAGTGCTTGCGCGGCGGTGATGCGCCTGCCGGTCAGCATCAGCCGCAAGGCCGCGCCGTGGCCGAGTCGCGACGCCACAAAAGGCGCGATCTGTGCTGGTGGCAAACCGAGTGTCACTTCCGGCATGCCGAACTGCGCGGTGCTGCTGGCGAGCACGAAGTCACACGTTGCGGCGAGACCCACTCCGCCACCCATCGCCGCACCTTCGACGATGGCGATGGTCGCCACCGGGCAGGCTTGCAGTTGCTCGAGCATCGCGCCGAAGCCGCGGTTGAACAGGGCGATCGGGTCGAGACCTTCGGTCGGTGCAGCGCTGGCCATCAGTTCGCGGAAGCGACTGAAGTCTCCACCCGCGCAGAAGGTGCCGCCCGCACCGCGGATGACCAGGGCTCGCGCTTCAGCCAGCGAACCGGCGAGCGCGATCGCGTCGCTCAAGCCCGCCACCATCACGTCGCTCAAGGCATTGCGCGTCGCTGGCGCGTCGAGCGTCGCGAATACGAACGCGCCGCGTGTTTCGATACGGATCACGACGCAGCCCTATCGCTTGCCGGGCAAGGTGTGCATGAACTTGCTGATGATGCCGAGCATCACTTCGTCGGCGCCGCCGGCGATCGACGCGAGCCGGCCGTCGCGGTACAGGCGCGAGACGCGGTTGTCCCAGGTGTAGCCCATGCCACCCCAATACTGCATGCAGCTGTCGGGCACGGTCCGCAGCAGGCGGCTCGACTTGAGCTTGGCCATCGAGGCCCACTCGGTCACGTCCTTGCCTTGCACGTACTGCTCGGTCGCCATGTAGACGAGCCCGCGCAGCGATTCGATCTCGGTCTTGAGTTCCGCCAACTTGAAGTGCACGACCTGGTTGTCGAGCACGCTCTTGCCGAAGATCTGGCGCTCGCGGGTGTATCGAATAGTCTCGTCGATGCAGTTCGACAGGCCCTGGATCGCGTTCGCCGCCGCCCACAGGCGCTCTTCCTGGAACTGCATCATCTGGTAGGTGAAGCCCATGCCTTCCTGGCCGATCAGGTAACGCTGTGGCACGCGCACGTTGTCGAAGTGGATCAGGCCCGTGTCGCTCGACATCATCCCGATCTTGCGGATCTTCTGTGCGCGCGTGACACCCGAGGTGTTCATGGGCAGCATGATCAGGCTCTTGTTCTTGTGCGCTGAGCCTTCCGAGGTGTTCGCCAGCACGCACATCCAGTCGGCTTGCATGGAGTTGGTGATCCACATCTTGCCGCCGTTGATGATGTAGTCGCCACCGTCCTTCCTGGCCGTTGTCTTGATGCTCGCCACGTCGGAGCCGGCGCCGGGTTCGGAAACGCCGATGCAGCCGACCGCGTCGCCGCTGATGGCGGGCGCGAGGAACTCGCGCCGCAACTCGTCGGAGCCGAAGCGCGCGAGGGCTGGGGTGGCCATGTCGGTCTGCACGCCCACGGCCATCGGCACACCGCCACAATCGCAGTGGCCGAGTGCTTCGGCCATCACGACCGAATAGGAGTAATCGAGCGCCATGCCGCCGTAGTCGGTCGGCTTGGTCAGGCCGAGCAGGCCCAGGTCGCCGAGCTTCTTGAACACTTCGTGCGCCGGGAAGGCTTCGGCCGCCTCCCACTCGTCGACATGCGGGTTGATTTCTTCCTCAATGAAACGCTTGAGCGTGCGACGGACCTCTTCGTGTTCGTGTGTCAGTTGCATGGTGTGAGTCTCCGTGGGGTTCAGGGGCGGCTGACGCCGAACTGCATCGGGTGCAGCGTGCGCCGGGTCGTTTCGTTGCACAGCGCGAGCGTGAGAGCAAGCACGCGGCGTGTGTCGCGCGGGTCGATCAAGCCATCGTCGAGCAGCAGGCCAGACGTGTAGAAAGCGTGCATCTGGCGTTCGAAGGTGTCGATGATCTTCGCCTTGAGCGCCGCGAGCTTCGTTTCGTCGACCGGTTCGCCCTTGCGCGCCGCGCCTTCGCGCATCACGATCTCCATCGTGCCGGCGGCTTGCTCGGGGCCCATCACGGCGGTGCGCGCGTTGGGCCAGCTGAACACGAAGCGCGGGTGAAAACCACGCCCGCACATGCCGTAATTTCCGGCGCCGAACGAAGCGCCGCATTGAATCGTGATCTGCGGCACCGTTGCATTCGAGAGCGCCTGAATCTGCTTCGCGCCGTGTTTGATCATGCCGGCGCGTTCTGCCTCGGTGCCGACGATGAACCCGGTCGTGTTCTGCAGGTAGACGATGGGCGTGCCGGTCTGGCAGCAGCTCTGGATAAAGTGCGTGACTTTTGTGCTGCCGGCCGGGTCGAGCGGGCCGTTGTTGGTGACGAGGCCGACGCGGAAACCGGCGATTGCCGCATAACCGCAGACCGTTGCCGGGCCGTAGTCGGGCTTGAAGTCGAGGAAGTCGGAGCCGTCGACGATGCGCGCGATCACGTGGCGCATCTCGACCGGCTTCTTCAGTTCGGCGGCAAACAGGCCGAGCAGGTCTTCAGCATCGGCCTTCGGTGCAGGGCCATCGGGCCACAAGGCTTGCGGCTGCCAGCCGAGCGCCTTGATCAGGTCGCGCGCCATGCCGAGCGCGTGAGCGTCGTCGTCGGCCACGTACTCGGCCAGGCCGGAGACCGTTGAATGCATGTCGGCACCACCGAGCGCTTCGTCGGTCGCCACTTCGCCAGTCGCCGCCTTGAGCAGCGGCGGCCCGGCGAGGAAAGCGCGCGCCCGGCCACGCACCATGATCACGTGGTCCGACAGGCCGGTCATGTAGGCCCCACCCGCCGTGGACGAACCGTGAACGACAGCGATCACCGGCAGGCCAGCGGCCGAGAGCCGCGCCAGCATGTAGAACGCGCTGCCACCGTGGATGAACTGCTCGACGCGGTATTTCAGCAAGTTGGCACCGGCCGATTCGACCAGGTGCACGAAGGGCAGCTTGTTCTCGAGCGCGATGGCCTGCGCGCGCTGCAGCTTTTCAAGCCCTTGCGGCTGCAGCGCGCCGGCGTCGATGCCGGCATCGTCGGCGACCAGCATCACGCGTGTGCCGCTCACCACCCCGATGCCGGCGATCACGCCGCCGCCGGGCACCGACTTCTCGGCGTCTGGCACGTCTTGCAGCCAGCCGGCGAGCGTGGAGAGTTCGAGAAACGGCACACCGGGGTCGAGCAGGCGCGCCACACGCTCTCGCGGCAGCAACTGGCCACGTTTGTCGAACAGCGCTCGGGCGCGTGCGCTCGCGGACCGCGTGCGGGCTTCGATCGCGCGCCACTGCTCGATCAGGCCGAGTCCGTGTGCACGGTTGGCGGCGAAAGCCTCGCTGCCGGTGTCGATGCGCAATGGCAGCGTCGGCATGCTCAACCCTGCAAGACCTTGGGCGTGGCCGCGAACTGGAAGCCGTCGAAGGGCGTGTTGCTGCCACCCGTACCGACTTCAGGCCAGATGCGCTTGGCGTTCGGTGCCGCACCGTCGATGCGCAAACACGCGCCCGAGATGAAGGCGGCTGCCGGTGACAGCAGAAACACGATCGCCGCCGAGACCTCGCTTTCGGTGCCGAGCCGTCGCAGCGGCACCAGGTCTTTCATGCCGCGGATCGTCTCGCGCATCGCTGGCGGGTATTGGTCCATGCCGCTGGAAGCGATCCAGCCCGGCGCCACGGCATTGCTGCGGATCGGCGCCCATTCGAGCGCCGCCGTCTCGGTGAAGTTGAGCATGCCCGCACGCGCCGCGCCGGAGTGGCCCATGCCCGGCATGCCGCCCCAGATGTCGGCAATGATGTTGACGATGGCGCAGTCGCCGGCCGCATCGCTCCCCATCCACTGCGTGACACATTCGCGCGCCATCAGGAAGCCGCCGGTCAGGTTGTTGCGCACCACCGCGTCCCAGCCCTTGGCGCTGATCGACGCCAGCGGCGAGGGGAACTGCCCGCCGGCGTTGTTGACGAGGCCGTCGATGCGCTGGTGGCGTTCGAGCACGGCCTTGACCGTGGCGCGCACCGAGTCTTCTTCGCGGATGTCGCAGGGGTGCGTCGAACACACACCACGTGCCGCTTCGATTTCAGCGCGCACAGCTTCCAGCTTTTCGGGCTTGCGCCCGACGACGGCCACCGCCGCGCCGAGCGCGGCCAACTCGTGCGCCGTGCAGCGCCCGATGCCTGAGCCACCGCCGGTGACGATCACCACCTTGCCAGCGAACAAACCCGGCTGAAACACCGACCGATAGGCGGACATCTGGACCTCGAAGGGGTTGCCAACCAAGCACTTGCTTGGTGACTTGCCGGGCAGTGTGCACGTCGCCATAATCAAATGTCAATTGGAGGCCACACCATGCCGAATGCAATGATCTTCGACGCCGTGCGCACGCCGCGCGGCAAAGGCAAGAAGGACGGCAGCCTGCACGAGGTCAAGCCGGTCGACCTGCTCGCCGGCCTGCTCGTGAAGCTGCAGCAACGGCTCGCCTTCGACCCTGCCCAGCTCGACGACGTGGTGATGGGCGTGGTCTCGCCGGTGGGCGAACAAGGCTCGGTGATCGCGAAGACCGCGGCGCTGAAGGCCGGCTGGGACTTCCGCGTCGCCGGCATGCAGATCAACCGCTTTTGCGCTTCGGGCCTGGAAGCCGTGAACCTCGCGGCGCAGAAGGTCGCGAGCGGCTGGGAAGACATGGTTGTGGCCGGGGGTGTCGAGAGCATGTCGCGCGTGCCGATCGGCGCCGATGGCGGGGCCTGGGCCCAAGACCCGGAAACCAACTTTGCCACCGGCTTCGTGCCGCAAGGCATCGGCGCCGACCTGATCGCCACGCTGGCGGGTTGGGGCCGCGAAGACGTCGACCGCTTTGCGCTGACCTCGCAGCAGCGTGCCGCGGCAGCGCAAGCCGCAGGCCACTTCGATCGCTCGGTGATCGCTGTGACCGACAGCATTGGCCTGCCGGTGCTCGAGCGCGACGAGTTCATCAAACCGCGCACCACGCTCGAAGGTCTGGCCTCGCTGAAGGTCGCGTTCGGCGAGCTTGGTGGCATGGGCTTCGACGCGGTCGCGCTCGCGCGTTACCCGCAGGTCGAGCGCATTCACCATGTGCACACGGCCGGCAATTCTTCGGGCATCGTCGACGGCGCGGCGGCCGTGCTGATCGGCAGCGAGGCGAAGGGCCGCGAGATGGGGCTCACGCCGCGCGGGCGCATTGTGGCCACGGCCTTGTCGGGGGCCGATCCGACCATCATGCTGACCGGGCCGATGCCAGCCACACGCAAGGCGCTGGCGAAAGCGGGGCTGACGATCGACGACATCGACCTGTTCGAGGTCAACGAAGCTTTCGCCGCCGTGCCGATGCGCTTCATGCTCGAGATGGGTGTGCCGCACGAGAAGGTCAACGTCAATGGCGGCGCGATCGCGCTCGGCCACCCGCTGGGGGCCACCGGCGCGATGTTGGTCGGCACGCTGCTCGACGAGCTGGAGCGCCGCCAGTTGAAGCGCGGCCTCGTCACGTTGTGCGTGGGCGGTGGCATGGGCATCGCCACGATCATCGAAAGGGTCTGAGATGCAGACCATTCGCTACGAACTTGACAGCGCGGGCATCGCCACCGTGACGCTCGACGCGCCCGGCGCGCCGGTCAATACGATGACGCCGCAGTGGCAGGCCGATCTGGCTGAAGTGGCCGATTGCCTGGAGCGCGACAAGGCGCAGATCAAGGGTGTGCTGCTCACCTCGGCGAAGACGACCTTCTTCGCTGGCGCCGAACTGAACAGCGTGCTGAAGCTGAAGGCTGAAGACGCAGCCCCTGGCTTCAAGAGCATCGAGGCGATGAAGCGCAGCTTCCGCCGCATCGAAACGCTGGGCCGGCCGGTCGTGGCGCTGCTGAATGGCGCCGCACTCGGCGGCGGCTGGGAGGTGGCGCTCGCCGCCCACGCACGCTTCGCGCTCGACGAGCACAAGATCCAGTTCGGGACGCCTGAGGTCTCGCTCGGGCTGATCCCCGGCGCAACTGGCATCACGAAGACGGTGCGCCTGCTCGGCCTGATGGCGGCGCAACCTTACCTGCTCGAAGGCCAGCTCTTCGGCCCGCGCGAGGCGCTCGAACTCGGGCTGGTGCAAGGCCTGGGTGACAGTGTCGAGAATCTGCGCGCACAGGCGCTGGCGTGGATCGCCGAGCACCCCGACGCCACCCAGCCCTGGGACCGCAAGGACTACAAGATGCCCGGTGGCACGCCGGCCAACCCGAAGATCGCGGCCGGCCTCGTTGTGGCGCCTGCCATGCTGGCGCAAAAGACGCGCGGCCTGTACCCGGCGGCGCATGCGATCCTGGAAACGATGGTCGAAGGCGCGATGGTCGACTTTGATACCGCCACGCGCATCGAAAGCCGCAAGCTCGCGAAGACGATGGTCAGCCAGACCACGAAGAACATGGTCACCGCGTTTTTCTTCAACATGAACGCGATCAAGTCGGGCAAGTCGCGGCCCGCGGGCGAGCCGCGCTGGAAGCCGACGAAGGTGGGTGTGCTGGGCGCCGGGATGATGGGCGCGGGCATTGCGCATGCTGCCGCGTCGCGCGGTTTCGCCTGCGTGCTGAAAGACGTGAACGTCGACAAGGCGCGGGCCGGTTTCGAGGCGGTGCGCAAGCTGACGGTGCCGCTGGTGGCGCGCGGCCGCATGAGCGAAGTGCAGCAGGCGCAGCTCTTGAACCTCATCACGCCAACCGGTGACGCGACGGACTTGCAAGGCTGCGACCTGATCATCGAAGCCGTGTTCGAGCAGCGCGAACTGAAGGCCGCCGTCACCCGCGAGGCCGAGACTATGCTCGCGGCGGGCGGCGTGTTCGCTTCGAACACGTCGACACTGCCGATCACCGGCCTGGCCCAGGCGAGTGCGCGGCCCGACAAGTTCATCGGGCTGCACTTCTTCTCGCCGGTGCACAAGATGAAGCTGGTCGAGATCATCCGTGGCGAACGCACCGACGATCAAACCGTGGCGCGCGCCTTCGATTTCGTGACGGCGCTTGGCAAGGTGCCGATCGTCGTCAAAGACTCGCGCGGCTTCTTCACGAGCCGCGTGTTCGGCACCTTCGTGATGGAAGGGGCCACGATGCTCGCCGAAGGCATAACAGCGCCGCTGATCGAACACGCCGCGCTGGCGGCAGGCATGCCGGTCGGCCCGCTCGCGGTGCTGGATGAAACCTCGCTGTCGCTCTCGGTGCACGTGATGGACCAGACCCGCGCCGACTTTGCGGCTACCGGCAAGCGCTTCGAGCCCGGTGTTGGCGAATTGCTGGTCGAGCGCCTGGTGAAGGAGCTCAAGCGGCCAGGCCGAGCTGGCGGCGGTGGTTTCTACGACTACCCGGCGGGTGGCGCCAAGACCTTGTGGCCAGAGCTGAGGCGCCTGTTCGAACGGCCCGAGGTGTCGGCCACGCTCGACGAACTGAAGCAGCGCCTGCTCTACCGGCAGTCGATCGAAACGGCACGCTGCCTGGCCGAAGGGGTGCTGACGAACACGCACGACGCCAACATCGGCTCGATCTTCGGCATCGGCTTTCCGGCCTGGACCGGTGGTGCAATGCAGTTCATCGAATCGGAAGGGCGGGCGCGGTTCATCGCGAACGCCGACTCGTTGGCGGCGCAGCACGGCGAGCGTTTCATGCTGTCGCCGCAAGTTCGGCGCTGCATCGAATCGTTGCCGCTCTGAACGCGCCTTCGGTCAAGCAATGCTGACGAGCCTCAGCTCGCGAGCCTGACCGCGGGTTCTCCAAGAACCGGCGCCACCGCAATTGGCCGGGCGAGGTGGCCGTCTTCAAGCTTCACGACGCGATCACCGAGGTGGAAGTAACGGTCATCGTGGGTGATCACGACCACGGCCTTGCCGCGGTTGCGCAGATCCGGCAACAGCTTCGAATAGAACACTTCCTTGTACTCCGGGTCCTGGTCGGCGGCCCATTCGTCGAACACGTAAAACGGGCGGTCTTCCAGGTAAGCTGTCACGAGCGCCAGGCGTTTGCGCTGGCCCTGCGAGAGGTCGATGGTCGAAAACCGGCCGCCTTGCATGCTGACTTTATGGTCCATCTGCAGCAGCTGAAGGTAACGCTGTGTCGTGGCCTCGAGGTCGGAGCCGGACAGCCCGAGCAGCTTGTCGAACAGGTGGAAGTCGGCGAAGACGGTGGAGAAGTGGTCGCGGTACCAGCCGCGGTTGGTATCGGTGATCGGCACGTCGCCGATTGTCATGCTGCCGGCCTTCGGCGCGTACAGACCGGTGAGCACTTTCACGAAGGTGCTCTTGCCGCTGCCGTTGCCGCCGACGACGAAGATGAGCTCACCGGCACGCATGCGGAAGTCGATCGGGCCGAGCGTGAAGGACTTTTCGCTGTCGCTTTCGTAGCTGAATACAACCTGCCGCAGGTTGACCACATCTTCACCGCGCGATTGGCTCGGGTCTTGCGCGGCAGGATCCACCGCAACCGGCGACTCAGGAACGAGCGAAACACCCAGTTCCTGGATCTGTACAAGTGCCACCTGACCGCGTGCGATGTTCGGCAGCAAGCCGACCAGTGACCAGATCGGTCCCATCATGTAGAGCATGGCAAACACGTAGCCCGTCAGCGCCTCGGGCGTCGGGCGCGCGATGATCGGGAAAGCGAACAACAACAAGCCGATCAGGCCGTAGAAGAGGACTTGCACCCAGGCTTCGGCCACCGCATAGCGAGCTGCCGCTGCCAGATTGCTGCGACGGTAGTCGTCGGCGGCGGGGCGCAATTCGTCGTTCACAAAGGCCTCGCGCCGCCCGCTGTGCATCATGAGCTCTTTCACGCCCGACGTGACGCTGCGAAAGTGCTCGAACAGTCGCGAGCGTGCTTCTCGCGCAGCGTGAATGCGGCCGAAAGCACGGGCATGCATCAGCTTGTGGACGAACCCGCCGAGCAAGGTCACGATCGCGACCCCCAGAAACATCTGCCACGACAGCCAAGCCAGGTAAAGCCCGCAACCGATCACCACGGCTGCGTTCATCGCGAACTGCGGCAAGCATTGCACGGCCCACGTGATGTGGCTGACGTCTTCTGTGAGCGTGGCCAGGACACGGGCTGAGCCGCGCTTTTCGATCGCCCGCAGCGGCGCCCGCAGAATCTTTTCGCACAGCGAAATCGAGAGTTCGAGCACGGTGCCTTGCGAAAAGCGCACGAGCAAGAGCTGCGCCACCAGGTTGGTGACGATCTTGCCCGCTGCCAACGCCACGAAGCCGAGCACGACGTAGTTCGGAACGGACGTGCCGGTGTTGAGCGCGCGGCTGATGAAAGCCAGAACCCCGGCACTGAACAGGCCCGACAGCATCCCGGCAGCAAGCATCAAGATGGCCAGGCTGCGCGAGTTCTGAAGCAGGAAACGGAAGATGTCGAATGAACTCATGGCTAGGAAATTTTGTGTTCGGGGCGGGAACTGGACGAGACGGGCGGGTTGAAGTTCTGCGGGTCGGGCCTCTGCGGACGCACTGCCCCCGAACCTTCACGAACATAGTGCGCCAACAGCTCCGCCAACTTTTCGACGTGCGGGGAGACGAAAAGTTGGCCCGAATCTGTGGCTTGAATGGCGTCGCTGGTGGAACTTGCGGCCAAATTCTCCCAGCAATGGCGCGTGTCCACTGCCAGTGCCGGCAGCGGGCGCTTCGACGCAATCAGGTTGAGCAGCCGGCCGGGATACGGCCTCGGCTCGTAACTCACGATCGCGCGCATCGTGGCGTGAACGACCTTGTCCGAATAGTAGTTGCTGCCCGCGAGCGTTTCCGTGAGGCCCGTTTCGCGCAGCGCGCGGGCCGTGCGGGCCTTGTCGCGCAGAAAGCCCGGCCATTTGCGCAGCGGCAAGCGGGCGAGGGCGCGGGAGTAGTTCGCCAGCTTGCTCCAGATGAACAGAATCGGCCACAGTGCAGCCAGCGGCGCGCGGCTGGCGCGGGTCGATGACGGGTGCCAGGACTCGAGAATGGCAAGCCGCACCTGCTCGCCCTGCGCCACGAGCTGCTGGGCCATCTCGAAGGCGACGACACCTCCCGTGCAAGTGCCACATACGACGTAAGGGCCTTGTGGATACGCAGCGCGGATCTCGCCCACATAGTGCGCAGCCATCTCGGGCAGCGACGAGAAAGGTTCCTCGCTGCCGTCCAGGCCGCGCGCCTGGAGTCCGTAGACTGGCTGGTCGGTGCCCAGCAGTTTGGACAGGATGCCGAACATCAGCACGTTGCCGCCGACCCCGGGCACGAAAAACATCGGCAAGCTGGAGCCGGCGGGGTTGATGGCGACGAGCGAGCGCCACGACGGGGTCCAGTGCGCCTGCGACAGAAGACGCGCCATACCCGCCACGGTCGGCACCTGGAACAGCGTGGCCAGTGGCAGCTTGCGCCCGAAAACACGCTCGATGCGCGACAGCAGCTGAACCGCCATCAGCGAATGGCCGCCGTGGTCGAAGAAGTCGTCGTGAAGGCCGAGCGAGTCATCGCCCAGCACCTGGCGCCACAAGGCCATCAACTGAACTTCGATCGGGCCGCGCGGCTCGGCGATGGGTCTGGCCAGAGCCCCGCTGTCGGCCGCCTGTCGGGGGTCGGGCAGCGCCTTGCGGTCGATCTTGCCGTTGGGTGTGAGCGGCAAGGCGTCCAGGCGCATGAACAGGTTCGGGATCATGTACTCGGGCAGCAGGGCGCGCAGGGTCGCGCGCGCGCGGTCTGCATCGAAGCGTTCGCCGGAGGCCACGACCACGTAGGCGATCAGGCGTTGGTCGCCGGGGCTGTCTTCGCGCACCGCGGCCACGCACTGCTGCACGCCGGGATCGGCGGCGAGCGCGGTCTCGATCTCGCCCAGCTCGATCCGAAAACCGCGCAGCTTGACCTGCTGGTCGCGCCGGCCGATGAACTCGAGCTGCCCGTCGGCACGAAAGCGCGCCATGTCGCCGGTGCGGTAGAAGCGCTCCGGCGCGCCACCGGCCACGCCGAGCATCACGAACTTCTCGGCCGTGAGCTCGGGCAGGTTGCGGTAGCCGCGGGCGACGCCGGCACCGCCGATGCACAACTCGCCGGCGACGCCGATCGGTGCCGGGAGCCCGGAGGGTTCGATCACGCAGACCGTGGTCTGCGCAATCGGCCGCCCGATCGTGATGGTGCGCGCCGTGTCTTGCAGCCGGCTCACGGTCGACCAGATCGTGGTCTCGGTCGGGCCATACATGTTCCACAGCTCGCCATCGAGCGCCAACAGCCGATCGGCCAGTTCCTGCGGCAGCGCTTCGCCACCGCACAGCATCTTCAGGCCGGGCGTGCCGGTCCAACCCGACTCCAGCAAGACGCGCCAGGTGCCTGGCGTGGCCTGCAGGATCGTGGCGCGCGATTCCTTGAGTAGCCGGGCGAGCAGCGCACCGTCGAGCGCCGTGGCGCGGCTGACCAGCACCACGCAGCCACCGCAGGTGAGTGGGCCATGGAGTTCCAGACCCGCGATGTCGAAAGACAAAGTCGTGACCGATACGAAGCGGTCGCGCGCGCCGATGCCGGGCTCGTGCTGCATCGAGCGCAGGAAGTTCATGACCGAGGCATGTTCGATCTGCACGCCCTTGGGCTTGCCGGTCGAACCCGAGGTGTAGATCACATAGGCCAGGTTCGTGGCCGCCGCGCTCGCCGGCAGGTTGTCTCCGGAGAGCGCCGCGATGCGCGGCCAGTCGTTGTCGATCGCCACGCTGTGCAGGCCGTCGCGGGCCAGCGTTGCGGCGTGGTGAGAATGCGTGACCACCACCTCGAGCGCGGCGTCGGCCACCATGTAGTCGATGCGTTCGCGTGGGAAGGCCGGATCCAGCGGCACGTAGGCGCCACCGGCCTTGAGCACACCGAGGATCGCCACCACCATCTCGACCGATCGGTCCACCAAGACGCCGACCAGCGACTCCGGGCGCACGCCGAGGGACTGCAAATGGCGCGCGAGCTGGTTGGCCCGCGTGTTGAGTTCGGCGTAGCTCAGGTGCTGGTCTTCGAAGCACAGGGCTTCGGCATCGGGTGTGCGGGCCGCCTGGGCTTCGAAGCTGCCGTGGACCGTGTCGACTTCGGCCGCTGCCAGCGTCGGGCCGCGCTGCCAGCCGAGCAGCAGCGCCTGCTCCGGTTCGGCCAGCATCGGCAAGGCGTCGACGTGCGCGAGCGGGTCGGCGGCCATGCCTTCGAGCAGCCGGTGGTAGTGGCCGAGCAGGCGGTCGATGGTGCTCGCATCGAACAGGTCGGTGTTGTATTCGAGGTAGACACACAGGCCGTCGGGCAGGTCGAACAGGTCCATCGCCATGTCGAACCGCGCCGTGCGGATCGGGGTCTCGAAGGCTTCGCACACGACCCGCGGCAGATCGAAGCGCGAAATCATCAGGCTTTGCAGTACGAACAGGACCTGAAACACCGGCGAGTGGTCGAGTGCGCGGCGCGGCGCGAGCGCCTCGACCAGCTCGTCGAACGGGATCTCCTGGTGTTCGTAGGCCTTCAGCGCCATGTCGCGCACCCGGGCCAGCAGCGCGCGCACCGTGGGGTCGCCCGAGAGGTCGCCGCGCAGCACGATGTTGTTGGCGAAGAAGCCGATCACCCGCTTGACATCGGCTTGGTCGCGGTTGGCGACGACCGAGCCGACCACGATGTCGTCTTCGCCGGTATGGCGGTGCAGAAGGGTCTGGAACGCCGCCAGAAGCGCCATGTAAAGCGTCACGCCCTCGGCGCGGCACAGTGCCTTGAGCCGCGCGGTCAGCGCCGCCGGATAAGTGACCACGGTGCGCGCACCGTTGAAGGTCTGCAGGCGCGGCCGCGGCCGATCGGTCGGCAGCGCGAGTGCGGGCGGGGCCCCGGCGAGCCGTTCTTTCCAGTACCCGAGCTGGCGGTCCAGCGCGCCTGCGGCGAGCCAGCGGCGCTGCCATTCGGCGTAGTCCAGGTACTGCACCGGCAGGGGCGGCAACTCCGCCGGCTTTCCGGTGACGTGCTCGGTGTAGAGCGCCTGCAACTCGCCCATCAGGATGCCCAGGGAGACACCGTCGGAGATGATGTGGTCGACCACGAAGACGAACACGTGTTCGTCGACTGCGAGCTTGAGCAAGCCGACGTGCATCAGCGGGCTGCGGGCCAGATCGAAGGGCCGGGCGGCAATGGCACTGACCTGGCGCACCGCCTCGGCATCGCGCTCTGCGGCTGGCAGACGGCTCAGGTCGATGCGCTCCAGCGGCATCGCCACTTCGGCGCGTACGACGCAGCGCGGCAGGCCGTCTTCCGAAATGAAATGGGTGCGAAGGCTTTCGTGACGCGCTACCAACGCGGCCAACGTTTGCTCCAGTGCCGTGATGTCGAGCTCGCCGCGCATGCGGAACGCCCCGGGCACGTTGTAGACACTGCTCTGCGGGTCCATCTGCTTCATGAACCAGAGCCGCTGCTGGGTGTGCGACACCGGCATCAGGTCTTGCCGCGGCACGCGGCTCAGCTCGGGTGCGACGGCCTTGAGCGTCGCACCAGCCTGCGGGTGCGCGCGCAGGTGGGCTTTCAGTTCGTCTTTTCGAAGGCCCAGCTCGGCGCGCAGCTCGGCGCTCAGCGTTCCCTTGGGCGCGTTGACATTCAGGCGGTCGCCGTCCAGCGTCAGGCGCACATCGAGCGCGTTGAGTTGGTCGAGCAAAGCGGCAAGACTTGTCACAGCGTCACTTCCTCCCTTGTTTCATCGTCTGTGGACGCCGCGCCGGCCGCGTCGCCGAACAGGCTGTTCAGGTGCACGGCCAGGCCCGCCACGGTCGGCCATTCGAACGCCGCGGTCGCGGCCACTGGCCGGCCCAGCACGAGCTGAAGCCGGTTGCGCAACTCGACCGCGGTGAGCGAGTCCAGCCCGAGGCTGGTGAACGGGTCGTCGTCGACGATGCTGCCGGCGCCAGCGTCTCCCAGCGCGAGCACGGTCGCGAGCTCGCGGCGCAGCATGTTGATGATCTGGGCCTGCCGCTCTTCGGGCGCGAGGGCAGCAAAGTCGATGCTGCGCACCCGCGCCGCGGCGCTCGATGTGCTGGCGCCGGCACGGCTGCGCGCCTGCGCCACCAGGTCTAGAAGCAGGGCCGGCGGCGCTGCGCTGCCGAGCTGCCGGGTCAGCACCTGCCAGTCGATCGGTGCCACCGAGACCGGGTCGATCGCCTCGCGCAGGATCAGGCTCAGTGCCTGCATCCCTTCCTGCGGCGACAACGACTCCAGCCCCTGCGCACCGGCACGCGCGACCGTGCTGCCGCGCGCTGCCATGCCAACGTCTTTCCAGGCACCCCAGTTGATGCTGGTGGCCGGCAGGTCGTGCACGTGGCGATGGCGCGCGAGGGCATCGAGGAAGGCGTTGGCCGCGACATAGTTGCCCTGGCCGGGCGAGCCCAGCACCGCCGACATCGACGAGAACATCACGAAGAAGTCGGGTCGCAGCCCGCCCTTGTGCAAGGCGCGGTGCAGGCGCCAGGCACCGTCGGCCTTGGGCGCCATGACCTTGGCGAAACGCTCCGGCGTCTGTTTGCTCAGCACACCGTCATCGAGCACCGCCGCGCAATGAACCACACCACCGAGCGCCGGCAGCGGGTCGGCCAGCTTGGCCATGACCGATCGCACACCCTCGGCCGAGCCAATGTCCGCGGCGACGGTCAGCACCTGCACGCCGGCTCCGGCCAGCGCGGCGATCACTGCCTGCGCGCTCGCGTCGGGTGCGCCGCGCCCGGCCAGCACGAGATGACGCGCGCCTTCGTCGGCCAGCCACTGCGCCACCAGCAGGCCCAGGCCTTTCAGGCCACCGGTGACGAGGTAGGTCGCGTCGGCGCGCACTGGCTGCTCGCGCTTCGGCGCGACCACCGGGTGGCGGAACACGACGCGGCCGATGTGGCGCGCCTGCGCCATGAAGCGGAACGCATCGGGCGCGCGCTCGAACGGGAAGGTCGTGCACGGCAGCAGTGGTAGCACGCCCGATTCGATCTCGCGCAGCACACGCGCGAAGATCTCGCCGACGATCTGCGGCGTGTCGCGAGCGTTGTCGTTGCAGTCGACGATGTGGTACCGAATGCCGCGCCCGAGCTGCTCGACCTGCGCGTGGGTCCAGAGGTTGCGCTTGCCGATCTCGAGAAAGATGCCGTCGTTGCCGAGAGCTTCGAAGCTGCGGTCGAGCATCGCGCCGGTCAGCGAGTTGAGCACGATGTTCACGCCCTTGCCGCCGGTGATGCGATGAATCTCGTCGGCGAACAGCGCGGTGCGCGAATCGAGCACGTGGTGCACGCCCATGCGCTCGAGCACGGCGCGTTTATCGGGGCTGCCGGCGGTGGCGAAAATCTTGGCACCGACACGGCGCGCCAGCGCGATCGCGGCCATGCCCACACCCCCGGCACCCGAGTGGATCAGCACCCGGTCGCCCTTCTTCATGCGGGCGATCTGGTTGAGCGTGATGTCGGCCGTCAGGTAAGCCGTCGGGATCGCCGCACCGAGTTCGAAGTCCAGGCCCGCGGGCAGCGGTGCCACGAACTCCCAGCGGGTCGTGGCATGACTCGCGAACGCGCCCTCGACCATCGCGACGACGCGGTCGCCCAGCTTGAAGCCCTTGACTTCGGAGCCGAGCGCGACGATCTCGCCGGCGCAGTCGCTGCCCAGGTTCTTGATCTCGCCCGGGTACAGGCCGAGCGCGCTGAGCACGTCGCGGAAGTTCAGGCCGCTGGCGCGCACGCGCAACTCGATCTCGCCCGGGCCGGGCGCGCGCCGCGTCGTCGGCCCGATCGCCAGGTTCTCCAGCGTGCCGCGGCTGCTGATGTGCAGGCGCGTCGGTGCTTCGTCGACCGGGCGCGCAGCGCTGCGGGCCTTGCGCACCAGGCGCGCGACGTGGCGCGCCCCCTTGCGCAGCGCCACGCGGTGCTCCGCGCCCAGCGGATTGGCAGGCTCGCCGGCGCTGGCCAGTTCGTCGGCGAGCTGGCGGCTGTCGGCAGCGCTGGCCTGCGGGTCGAGGTCGACCAGCGTGACACGCAGATCCGGATGTTCGAGTGCGGCAACCCGTGCCAGCCCGGCGACCGGCGCCTGTTCGAGGCGTGGTGTCTCGCAGCCATCGACCAGCTCGCTGCCGGAGGTCACGAGCCAGAGTGGCGCCGGAGCGGCGGCGAGTGCCTGAACCAGCAACAAGGCCGCGTCGGTGCCGAAGCGCTGGCCGGTGCTCGGCAGCGCGTCGTCGCCGAGAGCGGGGACACGCAGCGGCCACAGCGAGACCACGCCGGCCAGGCCGTGTGCGCCGGCGGCGTGCGCCAGAGCCTGGTTGTAGTGCGCCGGGAGCGCCGGGTCGATCTCGATGCAATTGGAGGCCTTGACGGCGAACGCCGTGCCGGGCAGCACCCGCTGTGCCTGACCACCGCGTTGCACGATCTCCGCGGCCAGGCGAACGCCGCGGCCTTCGCCTTCGTCGAAGACCAGCCATTGGCCTTCCAGCGTGCGCTCGGCGCCCGCCGACTGCTCTTTCCAGGCCAGCGTGTAGAGCCACTCGGCGACCTGCGCGTCGATGCGCTGGCGGAACATGTCGCGGCTGGCGCGGCGACAGCGCAGGCCTTCGAGCCGAGCGACCGGCTGCCCCTCGGCCGTTTCGATGTTCACGTCGATCACCAGCATGTCGCCGCGCGTTTGCGGCGCACGAATCAGCGCATGGCTGCGCAGTGCGCCGACGGGCTGCGTGAACCAGTGGTAGCGGTCGACGCCGATCGGCAGGTACATGCGGCCGTCGTCGGAACCCGGCAGTGTGTCCATCGCCACCGCGGAAACATGGAAGCAAGCGTCGAGCAGTGCGGGATGCAGCAGGTACTTGCCGGCATCGGCAGCGACCGTTGAAGTGAGGTCGATCTCGCCGAGCGCTTCACCGACCGCCGAGCCGACTCGCCGCATGCCGCGAAAGCCGGTACCGAAGTCCACGCCCAGCCCGCGCAGCTTGTCGTAGAACGGGCCGACCTCGACCACGCGAGTGCAGCGCTGCGCGACAGCGGCCATCGTGCCGCTCTCGACTGCGGGCGCGGCCACGGAGGCCAGTTGCGCGCTGGCGCTGGCATGCAGCAGCCAGGGCGCATCGTCGCGCGCCGCGTCACGGCTGAAGACACGCACGCGCGGGCTTGTGGCGCCTGCCTCGCCGTCGACCACCACTTGCAGCAGGCGGTCTTCGCCGTCGCGCAAGACGAGGGCTTCGCCGACCTCGACCGCGTCGAGCGTGCTCAGGCCATCGCCATGCGCCTGCCGCGCCGCCGCCAGCGCGGCTTCGAGGTAGGCCGTCAATGGCATCACGACCTCGGCACCGATGCGGTGGTCGGCCACCCAGGCCGGATCGGCCGAACCGACCACACGCTCGAACTGCGCGGCCACGCCGGCCACGCTGATGCGCGCTCCGAGCAGGTCGTGCACGACCTTGCCCTGGGCGCGACGCGGGCCCTTGGGCAGGTCGATCAGGTAACGCTGACGCTGGAACGGATAACTCGGCAGGACCAAGCAGCGTCGCGCGTCGCGGTCGCTGATCGCACGCCAGTCGAGGCGCGCGCCGCGCACGTACAGGCGCGCCACGCTGTCGAGCAGCTGTTCGCGTGCGGCACGGGTGCGTTTGAGCGAAGGCAGCCAGTCGAGCCCGGCGGTCTCGCCCAGACACTGCTGGCCGAGGCCGATCAGCGTCGGGCTCGGGCCGATCTCGACGCAGGCATCGCACTGCGTGCCGGCGAGGGCACGCATGCCACTTTCGAACGCAACCGGTTCGCGCACGTGGCGGCACCAGTATTCCGCCATGCGCGTGCCCCAGACCGACCAGTCGATCGCGGCGCCGCTCAGGTTGGAGACCCAGGTCAAGGTCGGTGCGGCGTGTGGCACGGCGGCGGCGACGCGCCGGAATTCGTCGAGCATCGGCTCCATCAGCGGCGAATGGAAAGCGTGCGAGACGGTCAGAGCCTGGGTGCGCAGGCCCAGCCCCGCCAGTGCGGCAGCGGCCTGCTCAACAGGCGCGCGCGCACCGGCGATCACAAGATTGCCCGGGGCGTTGCGGGCGGCGATCGAAACCATCCCTGAATGCCGCGCCACTTCCTGTTCCACGAGGCTGCTGTCGCCCTGCACCGAGACCATGGCACCGCCGGCCGGCAACGCCTGCATCAGCCGGCCGCGGGCCGCGATCAGGCGTGCGCCGTCTTCGATGCTGAACACGCCCGCCACAGCGGCGGCGGCAAACTCGCCGACGCTGTGGCCGATGAGTACCGAAGGCTCGATGCCCCAGCTGCGCCACAGCGCAGCGAGCGAAACCTCGAGCGCGTACAGGGCGGGTTGGGTGTTGCCGGTCTGGTCGAGCAGCCCACCGGTCTCTTCGAACAGCAGCTCGCGCAGCGGTTTGGCCAGCAGCGGGTCGAGCACGGCGGCGCAGCGGTCGAGCGTGGCGCGAAACACCGGCTCGGTCTGGTCGAGCTCGCGCCCCATGCCGACGTATTGAGAGCCCTGGCCGGTGAACAGGAACGCGACGCGGGTGCGCGCGCCCACGGCGGCCTGGCCACGCACGGCCTGGCCTTCGCCCTCTGCCGCGGCGCGCAGCTGCGCCACCATGCCTGCGCTGTCGGTGGCCTGCAGCGCCAGCCGATGGCCGAATTGCGAGCGGCCGTTGGCGGCCGTGGCGCAGACATCGGCGAGCGCGAGCTCGGGGTGTTGTTGCAGGTGGTCCGCATAACGTGTCGCCAGCGCGGCCAGTGCCGGCTCGCTCTTGGCCGACAGTGGCAGGAGCTGCAATGGCCGCGCTGCCGCCTGCGATGCAAACACCGCTGCAGGTGCTTCTTCCAGGATCACATGGGCGTTCATGCCGCTGAAGCCGAACGCACTGACACCCGCCAGGCGCCGGCCGCTCGAAGGTGCCCAGTCGTGCAGCGTGGTGCTGATGCGCACCGGCAAACGATCCCACGGAATCGCCGGCGTCGGCTGCTTGACGTGCAGGCTCGCCGGGAGTTGCTTGTGCTGCATTGCGAGCACCAGTTTGATCAGGCCGGTGACGCCGGACGCCGCTTCGAGGTGGCCGATGTTGCTCTTCACAGAACCGATCTCGAACGGCTCGGCCGGGTCGCGGCCCTCTCCGTAGACCGCGGCGAGCGCTTCGACTTCGATCGGGTCGCCGAGCGAGGTACCGGTGCCGTGGGCTTCGACATAACTCACATCGGTGGGCTTCAGCCCGGCCGATGCCAGGGCCTGACGCACCACCGCCTGCTGCGCCAGACCGTTGGGCACGGTCAGGCCGCTGGAACGGCCGTCCTGGTTGATCGACGAGCCGCGGATCACGGCCAGCACGTTGCGCCCGTTGGCGAGCGCGTCGGAGAGCCGTTCGAGCACGATCAGGCCGCAGCCTTCGCCGCGCACGAAACCGTTGGCGGAGGCGTCGAAGGTCTTGCAGCGGCCGTCGGGCGACAGCATTCCCCATTTCGAGATCAGCACGAACGGGTCGGGCGAGAGGATCACGTTGACACCGCCGGCCAAGGCCAGGTTGCTCTCGCGGTCACGCAGGCTCTGACAGGCGGTGTGGATCGCCACCAGCGACGACGAACAGGCGGTGTCGATCGCCATGCACGGGCCTTGCAGGCCGAGCGTGAACGAGACCCGGCCGGCGGCCGCGTTCAACGCCGTGCCGGTGGCCAGGTAGATGTCGCTGCGCGCCGGGTCGGACACATCGATGCGCGACGCGTAGTCCATCGAGGTGATGCCGACGAACACACCGGTCAGGCTGGTGTCGAGCTGGTCGGCCGGGATCGCGGCGTTTTCCAGTGCTTCCCACGCGACCTCGAGCAGCAATCGCTGCTGCGGGTCCAGCCCGGCGGCTTCGCGCGGCGACATGCCGAAGAAGCCGGGCTCGAACCCATCCATGTCGTCGAGGAAACCACCGGCCTTGGTGTTGGCTTTGCCCAGCACGCCGGGGTTCGGGTCGTAGTAGGCGTCGACGTCCCAGCGCTCGGGCGGAATTTCGCCGACCACGTCTCGGCCTTCGACGAGCAGATCCCAGTAAGTCTTGGCGTCGACCACACCACCGGGCACCCGGCAGCCCAGGCCGACGATCGCGATCGGCTCGTGCCGGGCCGCCTCGTTGGCGTCGATCCTGGCTTGCAGGCGCTCGATGGCGCCGAGCGCGTTCTGCAATACGCTGCGGCGCTCACCGGCAACGTTCGCTGTGGCAGTCGAGCCTGCAGCGCCGGTTTCGCCTCGTTCGTCTTGCATCTTTCGTACTCCTTGAATTCTTTGTCAGGCCCCAGCGCCGTCGCCGATATCGGCGGCGCGACCGGCAGCGCAGCGGACCGGCAGCGCGCGCTCGCGCACCCACAGGTACGCGGCCACTGCCACGATGATCAATATCCCGGTGCCGGTGCGCCATCCCTCATGAGCGTGGCCAGTCACCCAGGCCGCGCTGAGCATGAACACCAGTTGCAGGCAGGCGGCGGGCGCGGCCAGAGAGACCGGTGCGGCTGCGGCCATCCGGTCGAGCGCGTAGAGCGCACCGAAACCGAGCACGCCGACACCGGCCATCACGGCCAGATCGTGCGGTGCGGGCGTCACCCACAGCCCGGGCATCGCCGGAGACAGCGCCAGCATCACGCCGAAGGCGGTGTAGAAGAGGTTGGCACGCATCGGTTCGCTGCGCAGCGAACGAGTCATCACCACGTACAGGCTGAAACTCAGCGCCATGCCGAGCGGAAACAGCAGCGCGCTCAGCGCTGCCGTGGGCCGGTGCAGGAACAGCACGTCGGCACCGAAGCAGACGAGCCCGCCAGCGAGCCACACCGGCCAGGGCGCGCGTTCGCCGAGCAACACATGCGCAAGGGCCAGGATCAGCAGCGGCGAGAGCCAAAAGACCGCCATCAGTGTTTCAGGATCGACGCCATGCTGCATGGCGACGACCCACGAGGCCGGCATGCCCAGCATCAGCAGCGAACGCACGATCTGGTAGACCGGCCGCCGCGTGTGCCAGAGCGTGCCGGGTTCGCGCCAGCCCCAGACCACCAGCATCAGAGCGATGTGCACCGCGTAACGCGTCCAGACCACCTGGTAGGGCGAATAGAGGTTCAGCACGCCGCTGGCCAGTTGCTCGACCACGGTCCACAACGCGACGAAGGCCGCCATCCAAAGCATGCTGACCCGGCCCGGACTCATCGCGACAGCTCCCAGCGCCGCCGCGCGCTCGTTTGCAAGGCACCCTGGCGGCGCACTTCCAGGGCCCAGGCCGCCGCGGCGGCGGCGCAGATCAGCGTCGAGCCGAGCCAGGTGTGCCACAGCGGCGCCGCGCCCGCCGACCAGGCCATGCCGACGGCGAAGGGCAACTGCAGGTAGAACATAGGGAGCGAAGGCGCCAGCGGCCCGCATGCGACCAAGCGCTGCAGCGCGAGCAGGCCGCCGAGGCCGAACAGCGCGACCGCCGCCAGCGTCAGCAGTTCGGCCGGCGCCGGTGCCACCCACACCGAGGGCATCAGCGGCGCCAGCGCCAGGCAGGCGCCGAGTCCGGCATAGAAGAGATTGGCGCGGGTGGTCTCGCCGCGCAGCGAGGCCGTCAACACCACAAAGGCACTGAAGGCTGCGGCCATGCCCAGCGGATGCACGAGCATCGACAGCGACGGCAGCGTCGCCGGCGCCAGCAACACGCAGGCGCCGACGCTTCCGATCGCCGTGGCCAAGCAAAGCCCGAGCGAAGCCCGCTCATTCAGCCACCAGCGCGCGAGCAGCAGGATCAGCAGCGGCGCCAGCCAGAAGATCGACAGCATCGTCGGTGCGTCGCCGCCGGCCCTGTGGCCAAGCAGCCAGAACGCCGGCATCGCGACCAGGCACAGCGAGCGGGCCAGTTGCGAGACCGGTCGCCGGGTGCGCCACAGCGAAGCCGGGTCGCGCCAGCCCCACAGCACGAACAGCGCGAGCACGTGGAACATGAACCGAAGCCACACGGCCTGAGCCACCGATTGCCGCGCGAGCACACGCATCAGCAGGGCTTCTTCCGCGGCCCACATCAGCGCGAACACCACGATCAGCAACATGCTCCGGTTGACGATGCCCATCATCCGATCTGCTCCAGTTTGGCCAGCAAACGTGCTTCGAGTTCGTCGTCGCTCAGTTGGTCCAGATCGACCGCCTCGATCACTCGAACGATGGCCGGTGCGGCCGCTTCCGGTTTCGCCTGCACGACGAGCTGCGACTCGAGAAAACTGGCCAGCGCGCCAACGTTCGGGTAGTTGAAGGTCAGCGTGGAAGGCAGCGCCCGCCCGGCGCCGCGTTCGAGCCGGCGTTTGAGTTCGACCGACATCAGCGAGTCCATGCCCAGATCGAACAGGCCGGTGGCGGTGGGCAACGGTTCGCCCTTGGGCAGACCGAGCACCATGGCGACCTCGCCTTGCACGTACTCGACCAGCAGGTCATGGCGTCGGCCCGACGGCGCGCGCTCAAGTTGTTCGATCAGCGCCGGCCGGACGTCGGCACCGTCGGGCGCGGGTGGAGCGGCCAGCGGCGCGACCAGACCGAGGCGCGACAGGAACGGCCGCGCGCGCCGGGCTTCGTGCAGTGGCTTGAGGACAGACCAGTCGATCTGCGCGACGACCGCCTGCCGTTGCGGCCCCCCGAGCAGCCGGCAGAGTGCATCGAGTGCCGCGCCGGCGGGCATCGGTTCCAGTCCGCCCTCACGGTAACTGCGCCGGTCTTCGCCGGAGGCCAGGCGCATCGCTTCCCAGGTGCCCCAGTTCACCGACAGCAGCTTGCAGGCCGAGGCTCGCGTGCGCAGCGCCGTGGCGTCGAGGAACTGGTTGGCGGCAGCGTAGTGGGCGAGGCCGGACGCACCGAGCAAGGCGGTGGTCGACGAAAAAAGCACCAGGAAGTCCATGTTCTCGCGCTCCGCCAGTCGCTCCAGCACCAGCGTGCCATCGACCTTCGGGCGCAGCATCGCCGTCAACTGAGCCGCTGACAGCTCGGTGATCGGCGCGCTGCTGAACGCGGCGGCCGCGTGCATGATGCCGCGCACCGGCGGCGCCTGTGCCGCCACATCACGCAGCAGAGTCTGCATCGCCGCCGCGTCGGCGACATCCCCTTTCAAGCCGATGACACGCGCGCCCAATGCCTCGATGGCACGCACGCCCTCGGACGCCATCTCGGGGTGGCGGCCGAGCAGGGCCAGATGGCGCGCACCCTGTTCTGCCATCCAGCGGGCGACGAGCAGCCCGAGCCCGCCGAAGCCGCCGCTGACCAGGTAGGTCGCATCGGCGCGGAAGCGGGCCGCTGGCGCGGTCGGCGCCGAGGCTGGGGCGAGGCGGGCGACGAACCTTGTACCGTCGTGCCAGGCACTCTGGTCTTCGCCGTCTTCGGCATCGAGTGCGCTGATCAAGGTGTCGACGAGGGTGCTGCTGTCGGCCGTGGCCGGCAGGTCGACCGCGCCACCCCAGCGGCCGGGTTGTTCGAGCGCGAAGACACGGCCGATGCCCCACAGCGGCGCCTGCCAGCGACCGTCGGCGCTGACCTCGCCGCGCGCCGCCTGCGCACCCTGTGTGACCAGCCAGGCGCGGCCGGGGTTCGGTTGTTGCACCAGCCGGGTCAACCAGCGCAGCGGTGCCGCGCAGGCGAGCGTTTCGCAGCGCTGCGAGGCAGCCGCGTCGTCGCCGACGTTGGTGAGCGCCAGCGCGCCGAGGTAGACCCATTCGTCCACGGTCGGCAAAGCGGTGTCGAAGGCCTCGGCGGCACAGACCGCGACGCTGTCGCCGCGCGCCTGCAGGCGTTGCCGGATCGCGTCGGCGAATGCAACGGGCCCGCCCAACAAGGCCCAGCGCCGCGCAACCACGGGTGCGCGGGCCACGATCAGCGCCTGCTGCGACAGGTCGCGCCGGCCGCGCACCTCGTCGGGCACGGCGGCGACATCGCTGAAACCGAGTTCGCCCAGCAGCCGTTGCCAAGCACTGCGGCCGATGAGTGGATAGTCGGGCCGCAGGCCGGTGTCGGTGAAGCGCCACCAGCCGTCGGTGAGCCCGAAGCTCAAGTCGACCCAGCGCTCCGGCGCCACCCCTTCGAGCAGCAGCATCAGGCCACCCGACGCCAGCAGGCTGCGTGCGTGCAGCAACGACTGGCGCAGATCGGCGGTGGCGTGCAGCACGTTGGCGGCGATCACGATGTCGTAGCGGCCGGCTTCGAAACCTTGCGTCAACGGGTCGCGTTCGATGTCGAGCAAGGCGCGGTCGACAAAAGGGTAGGCGCCGAACTGTTCGGCAGCGCGCTCCAGAAACAGCGGCGACAGGTCGGTGAACGTGTACTCGACGCGGTCGGCCGGCAGCAGCGGCAGCACGTAGGTGGTGGTGCCGCCGGTGCCGGCGCCGATCTCGAGCACACGCAGCCGGCTCGTTGCCGGCAGCTGCGCGATCGCGGCCGTGAGCGCTTCGCCGAGCGCGGCGTTGTAGGTGCGCGCGAAGGGTGACTCGACGTAAAGCTTGCGGGCTTCGGCGAAGGAACCGCCGGGGAACAGCAACTGCAGCGGGTCTTGTTCGCCGCGCAGCACGCGGCCGAGCGCGCCACCGCAGCGCCGCAGCGTGCTCAGTTCGCCGTCGACTGCGGCGAAGCGCTGCAGCAGCGTGTCGTAGCGCGCGGCCGGGTCGCATGCCACAAGAGGCCGCAGCACCTCGAACTCGAGGCCCTCGACGCGCAGAACGCCGTCTTCGGTCAGCATCTGCATCAGACGCCGGAACAGGCACCGGTGTTGCGGCACGACGCCGAGCGCGGCGGCTTCGGTGTCGGCATTGAACCGGCGGCCGGGCCGGTCGGCGAAATCGAGCTGACGCAGCGCGATCGTGACGTGCTCGGCGCTCAGCCGGTCGAGTTCCGGCAACAACTGCTCGTAGACCGACACACCTTCGCTGACCGCGAGCGCGGCGAAGCGGTCGCGCAAGTCGGCGATGAAACGCGTCGGCGGCAGCAGCAGCGGCGCGGCACGAAGCGCGGCCGGGGCGCTCTCCCACTCGACCTGGTAGAACAGGCCAGCATCGGGCGACGAAGCACCGATCACGCGCTGCAGCGTTTCTCGCGTGGCTCGCCGCAGCAGCACACCGGTGACCACGCCCAGCACGGTGCCGTCGTCACCGCGCAAGCTGACATCGGCGCGCCATTCGACCGGCCGAGCGGTGGCGCTGGCACGCACACGCACGTGGCACCAGAGCGCCGCGGGCAGCGGCCCGGCGAGCTGCAGCCTCTCGATGCCGGTGAGCAGGTACACGTCGGCCGCATCGCTCGATGCGGGCAGCGCCAGCCCGACCGCCTGCAAGGCGCCGTCGAGCAGGCAGGGATGGGCCCACACCACGGCGTCGGGGGCATCGGCATCGTCCAGCGCGATGCGGGCCAGCACCTCGCCATCGCGGTGGCGCGCGTGACGCAGGCTGCGGAACTTCGGTCCGAGCGTGATGCCGAGCTCGGCGAGCCGCTCGTAATAGGCGTCGCACGGGGCCGATTCGCCCAGCCTGCGTTCGATTTCGCCGATCGGCGTGCTGTCGGCACCCGTCAGCGCCCCGGTCGCCGCGCTCGTCAGGCGGCCACTGGCGTGCAACTGCCATTCGCCGCTCGCATCGAGCGCACGGCTGTGAATCTCGAACGGCTGAGAGCCATTGGCTTCTGCACCAAGATGGAGTTGCACGGTGCGGCCTGCGTCGGGCAGCACCAGCGGTTCGTGAACCACGAAACCCTCGACGCCATGCCGTGGCGGCCCCAAAGCGGCGCGCGCGCCCGTCTGCGCCATCTCGAGGAACACCGGGCCCGCCACCAGTGCCGCGCCTTGTATGCGGTGCTCGCCGAGGTAGGCCGGCTGGTCGGGGCGCAAGACGGTTTCGAACAGCGGCACCGCCGTGGCCAGGCGCGTGCCGATCAGCGCATGCGCGCCACGCGGCGCCGGCTTGCTGCGATGCGCGCCCGGCGGCGTGCTCGCGATCCAGTAGGAACGGCGCTCGAACGGGTAGGTGGGCAGCGACACACGCTGTGTACCGTAGGGCCGGTCGACACCGGCCCAGTCGATGGCTGCGCCTTGCACGTAGAGCGAGGCCAGGCTGTGGCTCAGCTCCTGCCAGTCGTCCTTGCCGCGGCGCAGCGAGGTGCAGAACGACGTGCCGGCCTCGGGCAGCGTGCGTTGTGCGAGCGCGATCAGGGTCGGGTGCGGGCCGACCTCGACGAAGCTGCGATAACCCTCGCGCTGCAGCCATTCGATGCCATCGGCAAAACGCACCGGTTCGCGCAGGTGGCGGCGCCAGTAGTGCGCGTCGGGCACGGTGGCCGGCAACGCTCCGCCGGTCAGGTTCCATGCGACCGGAATGCGCGGTGCCTGCATCGTCACGCTGCGCGCGCACGCTTCCATTGCGGCCAGGGCCGGCTCGACCAGCGGCGAATGCGCCGCCAGCGACACGAACAAGCGGTGGCCTTGCAGATTGCGTTCAGCGAGCGTGGCAAGCAGGGCCTCGACCGCCGCCGACTCGCCCGACACGACGACGCTGTCGGCCGCATTCACGGCCGCGATCGCGAGCCGGTCGTTCATCGGCGCGATCGCTGCGACGACGTCTTCGAGCGGCGCGAAGACCGCGGCCATCGAGCCGCCGGCGGGCAGCGCCTGCATCAGCCGGCCGCGCTCCTTGATCAGCCGCAGACCGTCTTCGAGCGTGAACACGCCGGCGACGCAGGCCGCGATGTATTCACCGACCGAATGTCCGATCACGGCCGCGGGCTCGATGCCCCACGAACGCCAGAGTTGTGTCAGCCCGTATTCGACGGCAAAGAGCGCCGGCTGCGTCCACGCGGTGTCGTGGATCGGCGCCGGGTCGGCTGGCGCGCCGAACAGCACGCTCTTGAGCGTGCGCCCGGCCGCGTCGGCGCCGAGCAGGCTGTCGCAGCGGTCGATCACGTCGCGGAACACCGGCGCGATCCGGTAAAGGCGCTCACCCATGCCGGGGTACTGCGAGCCCTGGCCGGTGAACATGAACACCAGTTCGGGCGCCTCGCCCGGCAGCGCGGTGCCGCGGTGCAGGGCAGGGTGCTCGTCACCGCGCGCGAAGGCGAGAAGCGCTGCGCATGCCGCGGCGTTGCTGTCGGCCACCACTGCAAGGCGCTCGCTGAAATGGGATCGGCCGACACCGGCCGTGTGTGCGGCTTCGGCGAGCGTGATGCCACTTCCGTCGGCGAGCGCGGCGGCCATGCCGAGTGCCAGTTCGCGCAGCGCCTGCGGCGAGCGTGCCGACAAGGGCAGGCAGTGCAAGGGCCGATCGATGGCTGCGCCTGCGGCGGCCGCGTCTGCCGCAGGCGCCTCTTCGAGGATCACGTGCGCGTTCGTGCCGCTGAAACCGAACGAACTCACGCCGGCACGTCGTGGCGTGGCGCCGCGCGGCCACGCGCGCCCGGCAGCCTCGACCTGGACCGGGTAGTCCGACCAGGCGATGTGCGGGCTCGGCTGCGTGAAGTGCAGGTGCGGCGGAATGCGTTCGTGCTGCAGCGCCAGCACCACCTTGATCACGCCAGCAATACCGGCTGCCGACTCGAGGTGGCCGATGTTGGTCTTGACCGATCCGAGCAGCAGCGGCGCGTCGACGGCTCGCCCGGGGCCGAGTGCACCGGCCAGCGCGCGCACCTCGATCGGGTCACCGAGGGTGGTGCCGGTGCCGTGTGCTTCGACATAGCCAATGTCGGCCGGTGCCAGGCCCGCATCGGCCAGTGCGGCCCGGATCACTGCCTCCTGGGCCGGGCCGTTGGGCACGGTCAGGCCGCCACTGCGCCCATCCTGGTTCGACGCCGTGCCGCGGATCACCGCGAGCACGCGGTCACCATCGGCCTGCGCTTCGGCGAGCCGCTTCAGCAGGATCACGCCGCAGCCTTCGCCACGCGAAAAGCCATCGGCTGCGGCGTCGAAGGTCTTGCAGCGACCGTCGGGCGCAAGCATGTGGGCCTTGGTCAGCGCGATCGTCGTTTCAGGCGAGCACATCAGGTTCACGCCACCGCACAAGGCCAGGCGCGACTCGCCGTTGCGCAGGCTCTGGCAAGCGAGGTGCAGGGCCACCAGCGACGAAGAGCAGGCGGTGTCGATCGACAGTGCCGGCCCTTGCAGGCCGAGGAAATACGCGATCCGCCCCGACGCCACGCTGTGCGCGTTGCCCGAGGCCAGATAGGCGTCGATCGCTTCGCTGCCGCGATCGATGACACGCTGGAAATGGTCGCTGTTGCACACGCCCAGGAACACGCCGGTGGCCGAGCCGGCGAGCTGTTCCGGGCCGATGCCGGCGTGCTCGATCGCTTCCCAGGCGACTTCGAGCACGAGGCGCTGCTGCGGGTCCATCGTCAGCGCTTCGCGCGGCGAGATGCCGAAGAACGCCGGGTCGAAACCGTCGATCTGGTCGAGAAAGCCGCCGTTGCGCGCCGACATTTTTGCCGGTGCATCCGGGTCGGCGTCGAAGTAGGCGTCGATGTCCCAGCGCTCGGCCGGCACTTCGCGGATCGCGTCGCGGCCTTCGCGGAGCAACTGCCAGAACGCGTCAGGGCTGTCGGCGCCGCCGGGGAAGCGGCAGCCCATGCCGATCACGGCGATCGGCTCGCGCGCACGCTCGCCCGCCGCCTCGATCTGCTCGTGCATCTCGAGCGCCAACAACGCCAGCCGCTTGGGCGAGAGTTTGTTGATGCGGTCGAGAAAATCGCTGCTGCTCATCTCATCATGCTTTCGTCTTGGCGCGTGCAGCCAACTGGCGCTCGACTTCTTCGTCCGACAGGTCTTCGATCGAATCGACGAGTGTGACCGACGCCGCCGCCGGGGCCGCGGGTTCGAGCACCCCAGGTGAGGGGGTGAGTACCTCGTCGACCAGGTAGTCCGTCAACGCCGTGATCGTCGGGTAATCGAACAACAGCGTGGCTGGAAGCGTATGGCCGAGTGCCTTGCCGAGCGTGTTGCGCAGTTCGACGGCGAGCAGCGAATCGAGGCCCAGTTCGCCCAGCGGCGTACGGGGATCGATGGCGCGCGACGGGTCGAGGCCGAGCGCGCGCAGCGCGCGCTCGCGCACAAACGCGGCGACGATCGGCCTGCGGCGCCCGGGAGCGGCGCTTGCGACCTGATCGCGCAGGTCGGTGCCGCGCGTGGGCGTGGCCGTGCTGACGGCCGCCTGCACCGCGCCGGTCAGTTCGCTGAGAAAGGCCGGCGTCGTGCCCTGGCCGGTGTGCTCGACATAGCGCCGCCAGTCCACCGGCAACACCGCGACCTGGGCGCGATCCTGGCCGAGCAGGCGTTGCAGGGCCTGCAGGCCCTGCGCCGTTGTGAAGCTGCCGAGGCCCTGTGCTGCGATGCGCTCCGCCACCCCGCGGTCGACCGCCGCGCCAACTTCGGCCCAGGCGCCCCAGTTGATGCTCAGGCCTGGCAGGCCGCGCGAGCGGCGTTCGCGCGCCAGCAGATCGAGGAAGGCGTTGGCGGCCGAGTGGTTGGATTGCCCCGCCGAGCCGAGCACCGCCGCCACCGACGAGAACAGCACGAAGAAGTCGAGCGGGTCGGTGCCGGTGAGCGTGTGCAGCAGCCGAGCGCCGTAAATCTTCGGGCCGAAGACGTGTTCGAAACGCGCTGCATCCTGCTGCAACAGGCCGGCGTCGGCAAGCACACCGGCGCTGTGGATCACGCCACGCAGCGGCGGGCCATCGGCTCGAAGGCGTGTCAGCAGGGCCTGCATTGCGGCCGCATCGGTCACGTCGAGCGCTTCGGCGATCACGGCGCAGCCCTGCGCGCGCAACACGTCGATCAGCGGTGCGACTTCCGGCGTCACGCCGCGCCGGCCGATCAACACGATGCGGCCGGCACCCCGGTCGGCGAGCCAGCGCGCCAGCACGGGCCCGAGACCCGACAGGCCGCCGGTGACGAGGTAGCTGCCGTCACGCCGGATCGCCGCCGCTGCCTGCGGGCCGTGGCGCACGACGATCTTGCCCGTGTGGCGTGCCTGCGCCATGAAGCGGAAAGCGCGCGCCGCGTCTTCGAGTGCGAACACGTGCCGAGGCAGCGAGCGCAACGCGCCGGTGCGCACCGCGTCGACCAGGCGCGCGAACATCGCACCGATCAGCGCCGGGTCGCGCTGCGCGGTCTCGCCCCAGTCGACCACGTGGTAGCGCAAGTCGCGGTCGAGCGCGTCGACCTGTGCACTCGTCTTGATGCCGCGCTTGCCGATTTCGACAAAACGGCCGGCGCGCGCAATGGCATTGAAGCTCGAGTCGATCAGTTCGCCCGAGAGCGAGTTCAGCACGACGTCAACGCCGCGACCCGCGGTGATGCGCAGGATCTCCGCCGCAAAACCGGCATCACGCGAATCGAACACGTGGCTCACGCCGATCGAGCGCAGCAACTCGCGCTTGCCCTCTGAGCCTGCAGTGGCGAACACTTCCGCCCCGGCACGCTGCGCCAGGCGCACCGCCGCCATGCCGACGCCGCCCGCCGCGGCGTGAATGAGAACCCGCTCGCCGGCCTGCAGGCGCGCGAGGTGGCCGAGGCAGAACTCGGCGGTCAGGAAGGCGATCGGGAAGGCCGCGCCTTCTTCCGCGTTCATGCCGGCCGGGCGCAGCTGCACCAGCTCGGCCGCGGCGATCACGTGCGAAGCGAAGCTGCCGCCGGCGACCGCGAGCACCTCGTCGCCGGCCCGCACGTGTGTCACGCCAGCGCCGACCGCGACGACCCGGCCGGCGCATTCACCGCCGAGCGGGCCGGCTTCGCCGGGGTACAGGCCGAGCACGTTGAGCACGTCCTTGAAGTTCAGGCCGGTCGCCTCGACCGCGATCTCGACCTGGCCCGCGCCAGGCGCGCGGCGCACTGCCGGCGCGAGCTCGAACCGGTCGAGTTCGCCGGGTGTCGCGGGCACGAGCCGGTAGGGCGCGTCGCGCGTCGCGGGGGCGGCGCCCGAAGGCACACGCGACAAGCGCGACAGGCGCGCCACGCGACGCTCGCCGGAGCGCCAGGCCACCTGGGTGTCGGTGTCGGCGGCCTGCAGCTCCGACCACAGCGCAGCGGCTTCGCCCGAAGGCCGTGCGGGATCGAGATCGAGGTTGACGCAACGCAGCTCCGGATGTTCGAGGGCGAGCGCCTTGCCCAAGCCCCAGAGCGGCGCCTGGGCCGGATCGAGCGCACGGTCGAGCGCGTCGGCCTGCTGCCCGCCCCGCGTCAACAACCACAGGCGCGGCACCGGGCCGATACCGACCAGGGTCTGCGCCAGCCACATCGCACTGACCACACCGAGCGACTGGGCAGACGCCAGCGCCGCCGCGCTGCTTGTTTCCCAAGGCGTGGCGTCGAGTGCCCAGGCGTGCAGCACACCATGAAGCTCGCGGCCGGCGTTTCGCAGGTCGTGCAGCAGGCGGCGGTAGTCGCCCGGCGCAGTCGGGTCGATCACGAATTCGTCGGGCGCTGCGGCAAACAGCGCGCCGGGCAACACGCGGGTGCAGCGGTCGCCACGCGCGCGCAGCTCGGCGCAGAGTGCGTCGCACAGCCCGCTGCGATCGGCGAACAGCAGCCAGTCGCGCCGGGCTGCGGTCGTCACCGGTTCGACCGCGGCGCGTGCGAGCAGCAGCGACTGCAGGGCCAGCGCGCCCTGGTGGCCGCTGCCCTCGGGCAGGGCGGCGGCGGTGTCGAATCCGCAGTTGCCGAGCAGGCTGAGCCAGCGCTCGCGCGGCAGCGTTGCGTAGTCGGGGCGCAGGTCGGTATCAGTGAAAGCCCACCAGCCTTCGGTCAGCCCGACGGTCAGGTCGAACCAGCGCTGCGGCGCCGTCACTTCGAGCATCGCAAGCAAGCCGCCGGGCACGAGCAGTTGCCGCACGCGCGCCAGCGTGCGACGCAGATCGGCGGTGGCGTGGACCACGTTCGAGGCGATCACCAGGTCGAAAGAACCGGGTGCGAGGCCTTGCTGCTGCGGCTCGCGTTCGAGGTCGAGCACCTGATATCGCATGAACGGATGAGCGCCGAAACGCTCGCGCGCCCGGGCGACGAACAGCGGGCCGATGTCGGTGAAGGTGTATTCGACGCCTTGCGCCGGCAGGCGCGGCAGAACGTGCGCCGTGGTGCCGCCGGTGCCGGCGCCGATCTCGAGCACGCGCAGCGGTCGACCTGCGGCGTGTGCGGCCGCTGCGGCTGCGACCACCTCGGCCACCAGGCCGTTGTAGAACCGCGCTGTCGGGGTGTCGCGGTAGAGCCGTTCGGTCGTATCGAGCGAACCATCGGGGAACAGCAACTGCATCGGCTCGACTTCGCCGCGCAGCGCTTCGGCGAAGCGCTCGGCAACCCGCCCGGTGAGTTCGAGTTCGGCGCCGCCACCGGGGAACTCGGCGTTCAGCCGTTCCCAGCGCTGCGACGGTTGTACCGCGCCGAGCTGCCGCAGCACGGTCCAGCCCGGTTCGGAGCGCCGCAGGTGGCCGGCTTCTTCGAGGATGGTGAGCAGCCGCCCGAAGAGGCGGTGATGTCGCGCAGCAACACCCAGGCGCTCGGCGAGTGCGTGCGCCGTGACACCTTCTCCAATCACCGGCGCCCAGTCGAGGCGGTTCATGGCCTGCACCACGTAGTCGACACAAAGCGCTTCGAGCTGCGGCAGGAACAGGTCGTATTCGGCCAGCCCCGATGTTTGGCGCAGGTCTTCCAGCGCCGCGCTGCCGGCGGCCACGAGCACGGCGACCGGCGGTGTCGTTGGTGCGCCAGCGGGCGCGGCGCGCCACACCGTCTCGTACAGCGCGTCGTCGAGCCAGCGTTCGCCCAGCCGCGCAAGTGCGTCGCGCGACACCGGCTGCAACTGCACATCGCGCAGCTCGGCCAACGGCGCACCGTCGGCATCGAAAACCTGAATGTCGGCACGGCGCGATTCGCCGCTGCCAGGCTGGACCACGACGTGGCTCCAGCAACGCGCTGTGGCGCGGCCGGAGACCGCGTAGCGGCCGATCCCGACCGGCAGGTACAGGCGCTCTTCGCTGTCGCCGCGCAGGGCCGCGGCCAGCACCTGCAGGCAGCCGTCTAGCAACACCGGGTGCACGCGGTAGGCCAACGCTTCGTGCGCCAGGCCGGGCGACAGCTCGACTTCACCCAGTGCTTGCCCGGCACCACACCAGAGCTGGCGCACGGAACGGAAATCGGCGCCGAAGTCGAGGCCGCGGCGCTCGAAGCCGGCATAGAACTCGTCGGCTGGGAGAACCTCAATGCAACGTTCGCGTGCCTGTGCGAGAGACGCACCGCCCGGCGACCGCGCGGATGCGCTGCGAACCACGGCCGTCACGTGGCCGACCCACGCATCGGCGTCGTCTGCTCGGGTCGTCGCAGCGTCCGCAACACTGCTCAGCGTCAGTGCCACTGCGCCATCGTGTGCGGTGCCGGCCACGAGCTGCAGGCAGCGCGTGGCGCCGTCGTCTTCGAGCAGCATCGCCTCGCGGATGGTCACGTCTTCGACGCACACCTGCTCGCTGCCCAGCAGCGCGCAGGCGGCCGCATGCAGCGTGTCGAGGTAGGCCGTGCCCGGCACCACGACCTGGCCTTGCACACGGTGCTGGCGCATGAAGGGTGGCGAGTCGGCACCCACGTGCGACTCGAAGATCGGCTCGGCGCCCGCGCTGCGAAGCCGGGTGCCGAGCAAGGGGTGGCCGGTGGCGCGGCCCCGCGGCGCCGTGTGCGCCAGCGGCGGCCGGGCCTGGAACCAATGGCGCTCGCGCTGGAACGGGTAGGTCGGCACGTCGACGATGCGGTGCAAGCCGCCCTGCGCCACGCCGCGCCAGTCGATGGCCACGCCAGCGAGCCAGAGCGTGGCGAGTGTGTCTTGCATTTCGGCCCAGTCGTCGCGGCCCCTGCGCAGCGACGAGACCAGCGTCGGGCCGGTGTCGCCGAAAGCCGCAGCGGCAAAGCTCAGCAGCGTCGGATGCGGGCCGACCTCGACGATGCAGTCGGGCCGCAGCGCCGCGAGCGCCTGCAAGCCGGCACCGAAGCGCACTGCTTCACGCACGTGGCGGCGCCAGTAGACCGGCTGTGTGACCTCGCTCGCCACCGCGACCTGGCCAGTGAGGTTGGAGACGAGCCGCAGTTGCGGCGCCGCGAAATGAACCGTGCTCGCGGCACGCTCGAACGCGTCGAGGATCGGCTCGACCAGCGGCGAGTGAAAGGCGTGCGACACCACCAGTGGCTTGCAGCGCACGCCGGCGGCTGTGAACTCACGACACAGGGTCTCGACGCTGTCGGCAGCGCCCGAGATCACGGTCTGATCGGGCCCGTTGACCGCCGCCACCGAGACGCGCTGGCCGAACACCGCCAGCGCCGCTGCGACCTGCGCTTCGGGCGCGAAGACTGCCGCCATCGCGCCGCCGGCCGGCAGCGACTGCATCAAGCGCCCGCGTTCGGCGATCAGCCCGATCGCGTCTTCGAGCGAGAGCACGCCTGCGATGCAGGCGGCGACGTACTCACCGACCGAGTGGCCCATCACCACATTGGGCGTCACGCCCCAGGAGCGCCAGAGCGCGGCCAGCGAATACTCCAGTGCGAACAGCGCCGGTTGGGTGTAGGCGGTGTCGTCGAGCGCGCTGGCCTCGGGCTCGGACGCGAACAGCACGTCGAACAGGGGGCGTTCGAGTTTGCCGGCCAGCAGCGCGGCGCAGCGGTCGAGTGTGTCGCGGAACACCGGCGCGGCGGCGTACAGGCCACGCGCCATGCCGGTGTATTGCGCGCCCTGGCCGGTGAACAGGAACGCGATGCGCGGTGGGTCGCCGTGCGCCACGCGGGCACTGCGCAGGCCCTCGGCGGCCTGGCCTCGTGCCAGGGCGTCGAGACTGAAGCGCAGCTCGTCGATGCTGTGCGCCGCGAGCGTCGCGCGCTGCGCGAAGACGGCCCGGCCGGAATTGGCGCTGAAGCAGTAGTCGCCGAGCTCGGACTCGCCGCAGCCTTCGAGCGCAACCCGGTGGCGCGCGGCCAGTTCGGCGAGTGCCACTTCGTCGCGGGCCGACAAGGCCAGCAGCCACGGTGCGCGCCGCGTGGTGGTTTGCACTTCGGCCGGCGGCGGCGCTTCTTCGACGACGACGTGCGCGTTGGTGCCGCTGAAGCCGAAGGAGCTGACACCGCCGATGCGCCGGCCTTCGATCGCCGGCCAGGCCATCGCATGCACCGGCACCTTCAGTGGCAACTCGCCCCAGGCGATGTGCGGGCTCGGATTGTGGAAGTGCAGGTGCGCCGGAATCGTTTTCTGCTGCAGCGCCAGCACCAGCTTGATCAGCCCGGTGACGCCGGCCGCGCCCTCGAGGTGACCGATGTTTGTCTTGACCGAGCCGATGTAGAGCGGCTGCTTCGGATCGCGGTCGGCGCCGAACACCGCGCCGAGCGCGTGCACCTCGAGCGGGTCGCCGAGTTGCGTGCCGGTGCCGTGGGCCTCGACGAAGCCGATGTCTTTGGGTGCCAGCCCGGAGCGCGCCAGCGCCTCGCGCACCACCGCTTCCTGGGCCGGGCCGTTGGGGGCGGTGAGGCCGCTGCTCGGCCCGTCTTGATTGACGGCGCTGCCACGGATCACCGCGAGGATGCGGTCACCGTCGGCCTGCGCGTCGCTCAGGCGCTTGAGCACGACCACACCGCAGCCTTCACCGCGCGCGAAGCCGTCGGCGGCGGCGTCGAAGGTCTTGCAGCGCCCGTCGGGAGCGAGCATGCGCGAATGCGACAGCGCGATGTAGAGGTCGGGTGAAAGGATCAGGTTGACACCACCGGCCAGTGCCATGCGGCTCTCGCCGCTGCGCAGCGACTGGCAGGCCAGATGCACCGCGACCAGCGACGAAGAGCAGGCAGTGTCGATCGTCAGGCTCGGGCCCTGCAACCCCATCAGGTAGGAGAGGCGACCCGACACGATGCTGTGCGCAACGCCCGAGGTGAAGTGCGCGTCGAGCAGCGATGTGTCTTCGCTCTTGAGCTGCATGTAGGCGTAGTCGCTGCTGCACATGCCGATGAAAACACCCGTGGCCGAACGCTCAAGCCGGTCGGGTGCCTGCCCGGCATGTTCGAGCGCTTCCCAGCTCACCTCGAGCAACAGGCGTTGCTGCGGGTCCATGCCCTGCGCTTCGCGGGGCGCGATGCCGAAGAAGCCGGCGTCGAAGCGATCGATGGCCCCGAGAAAACCGCCGGCGCGCGTGGCAATTCGCCCCGGAGTCGCCGGGTCGGCGTCGTACAGCGCATCGGCGTCCCAGCGCTCGGCCGGCACCGGGCCGATGGCGTCGACGCCATTGCTCATCAGCTGCCAGAAGCTGGCCGGATCATTGGCGCCGCCCGGAAGCCGGCAGCCGACACCGATCACCGCAATCGGCTCGCGCGCGGCGAGTTCCATCGCCGCGATGCGCGCCTGCGCTTCTTCGAGCGCGAGGAAGGTGCGTTGCAGCGCGGTGAGCGCGGGGGCGGACGGCTGGCTCATTTCCGTTCCAGGCGCGACAACAGCAGCGCCTCGATGTCCGCATCGCTCATCGCGGCCACTGCGGCGGCCCCCAGCGTTTCTGGGGCGCGCTTCGCGACGGCTTTCGATACGACGGCGACCTCGGTCTCCGGCGGCGCGACACGCTCGAGCAGGTAGGTGGCAAGCGCGTCGATGGTCGGCTGGTCGAACATCAGTGTCGCGGGCAAGGGCTTGTCGAGGCCGAGCCCCAGACCGAGCTGGTTGCGCAACTGCACCGCCATCAGCGAGTCGAAGCCGAGGTCCATCAGGCGGTCGTTGCGGCCGGGGGGTTCGTCGGCATCGAGCTTGAGCACACGCACGACATGGTCACGCACGAAGTCGCGCAGCAGTTCGAGGCGTTCGTCGGGCAAGGCGTCCAGCACCTGCTGGCGCAAGGCCCTGGCAGTTTCGGCGGAGGCCGCAGCGGCGCTGACGCCGCGGGCCGGCGCAACGGCGTCAGACGCAGCGAGGGCGGTGTCGCCGGGTGCATCGCCCGCCACCCGCGCGATCACAACATGCTGGCCCAGCGCTTCGGCCGCGGAGCCGGCGATTGGCCAGGCACCGGCCGCGTCGAAGCCGGCGTCATGGAGCGCCTGGGTCCAGGTCGCGGCGGGCAGCAGCGGGTTGTCGGTGCGCAGGTCGTCGGCGAAATGTTGCCAGCCTTCGATCAGGCCGGTCGTCATGTCGAACCAGGCCAGGTGCGCCGTGGTTTCGACCAGCAACAGCAGGCCGCCCGGCGCGACCAGCGCGCGCAGGCGCTGCAGTGCGGCGCGCAGGTCGCGGCTCGCGTGCACCGCGTTGGCGGCAACCACGAGATCGAAGCCGCCGGCCGACAGCCCTTGGGATTCGATGGTCTTGTCGAGATCGAACTCGGCGAAATCGATGAAGGGGAACGTTGCAAAGCCCTCGCGTGCCCGGTCGAAGAAGAATGCCGAGACATCGGTGTAGCGGTAACGGGTGCGGCCGGCCGGCAGGCAGGGCAGCAGCGCGGCGCTGGTGCCGCCGGTGCCGGCGCCGATCTCGAGCACGCGGATCGGCCCGGTGGGGCGCGCGGCGACAAAGGCCTCGACCGCGCTGGCGGCCAGGTCGTTGATGTAGCGCATCGTCGCCGAGCGGCGGTACAGGCCGTCGGCCAACTCGAAGCTGCCACCCGGGAACAGGGTTTCGAGCGCGCTTTGTTGGCCGTTCAGCACGGTTTGCAAGAGCGTGCCGCAGTGGCGAACGTAGTCGAGCAACGGCCGGTTGTCGGCGAGCAGCGTGTCGGCTTCTTGCCAGCAAGCGGCGAGCGCCGGTTCGGCCAGCGGCGTGTCGGCGACGAAGTTGTCGCCGTCGGCGCGCAACTGGCCGGCATCGACCAGACGTTTCAGCCAGCGCTGCAGCAGATGGCGGTAGGTTTCCGCTGCGCCGAGCCGTTCGCGCACTTGCGAAATCGTGGCACGGCTGCCGGGCTCGCCGAACAGACCCACAGCGCGCAACGCCGAAGCCGCGTGCGCCACGGTGAGCCGCTCAAGGCAGGCCCACTTCGCGGCGTAGTTGCCGAGGTCGACCCCGATCGGGCCCCGATCGGCCTGGCGTTCAAGCGCTGCGGCCACGCTGTGCCAGGCATGAGCGGTGTCGGTTTGCAGCGCCGCGCTGCCGGCCCATTCGGCCCAGTGGCGCTTGCGCTGGAACGGGTACAGCGGCAAGGAGACACGGCGCCTCGACAGGCCTGCGTCGAACCCTGCCCAATCGACGCTTGCGCCGGCGGTGTAGAGCGTCTGCAGGGTGTCGAGCATGACGCTCCAGTCGTCTTCTTCCCGGCGCAGCGAAGGCAGCCAGCTGCCTGTTCCCGGCGGCACACAAGCCGCGCCCATGCCGACCAGCACCGGGTGCGGGCCGATCTCGACGAAGTGCGTGCAGCCGAGTTCGTGCAGGGCTTGCACGCTCTGCGCGAAACGCACCGGCTGACGCAGGTGGTCACGCCAGTAAGCGGCGCGGCCGATGAGCGAGAGGCCGGCAGGCGCACCGCTCAGGTTGGACACGAAGGTGATGCGCGGCTCGGCGAAACGCACGCCTGCCAGCGCCTGTTCGAAGGAGGCGAGCACCGGGTCCATCAATGCCGAGTGCGAGGCATAGGCCACGCGCAAGCGCGACACGCGAACGCCCCGCGTCTCGAACAGCGCGCCGATGCGTTCGACCACGGCCTGCGGCCCGCTGATCACGACCTGCTCCGGCCCGTTGTACGCGGCGATGCTGGCGTGCTGGCCGTCGGCATCGAGCACCGCCTGCACCTCTTCGGCCGATGCGAACACTGTCGTCATCGCACCGGCGGCCTTCAGCGTGTCGACCTGGCGCGTGCGTTCGACCACGATGCGCAGCGCGTCTTCGAGCGAGAGCACCCCGGCCACGTGGGCCGCAGCGTATTCGCCCAGGCTGTGGCCGAGCACCGCCGAGGGAACGATGCCCCACGAGCGCCAGAGTGCAGCGAGCGCGATCTCGACCGCCACCAGCGCCGGCTGACCGAAGCGCGTCTGGTGAATCGGCGCGTCGGCCTCGCCGGGCGCGCGCAGCACGTCGATCAGCGAGCGGCCGATCAGCGGGTCGAGGATGGCTGCGGCGGCGTCGAGTGCAGCGCGGAACACTGCAGAGCGTTCGTAGAGGCCGAGCGCCATACCGACCGATTGCGCACCGCCGCCGGTGAAGAGGAAAGCAATTCTCGGTGGCGCGGTGGAAACATCGTGCACCAGGCCGGCCGCCGGTGCGCCGCGCGTGAACGCGAGCAGGGCTTTCTGCATTGCCTCGCGCGTTTCGCCACGCAGCGTCAGCCGATGCGAAAAATGGGTGCGGCCGGTGTTGGAGGTGAAGCAGATGTCGGCGAGCGTGTCACGCGTTTCATGCAGCCGTTCGGCAAAAGCAGCGGCCTGTGCCTGGAGTGCGCGTGCGTCGCGTGCCGACAGGGCGAGCACATGTTGCAGGCGATCGGTTTCGGGCAGTGCCCGCTCGCTGGCCTGGGGTGCTTCTTCGACGATCACGTGCGCGTTCGTGCCGCTGAAGCCGAACGAGCTGACGCCTGCGAGACGGCGCCCGCCGATGCTCTGCCACGGCGTGGCGACGGTTGGCACGACGATCGGCCAGGCCGCCCAGTCGATGTGGCTGTTCAGGGTCTGCAGGTGCAGGTGCGGCGGGATCTCGCGGTGCTGCAAGGCCAGCACGACCTTCAACAGACCGGCCACGCCGGCGGCAGCCTCCAGGTGGCCGACGTTGGTCTTGATCGAGCCGATGGCCAGCGGCTGCGCTGCGTCGCGCCCCGGCGACAGCGCGGCGCCTAGTGCCTGCACTTCAATCGGGTCGCCGAGCGAGGTGCCGGTGCCGTGCGCTTCGACGTAAGCAATTTGGGCCGGCTGCAAAGAGGCCGAGGCCAACGCGGCGCGGATCACCGCTTCCTGTGCCGGGCCGTTGGGGGCGGTCAGGCCGCCGCTGCGGCCGTCCTGGTTGATCGCGCTGCCGCGCAAGACGGCCAGCACGCGGTCGGCCGCGGTGCAGTCGCGCAGTCGGCGCAGCACGACCACGCCGCAGCCTTCGCCGCGCACGTAACCGTCGGCTCGGTCGTCGAAGGTCTTGCAGCGGCCGTCGCGCGCCATCATCCGGCCCTTCGAGAAGTTGATGTTCATCTCGGGCGACAGGATCAGGTTGATGCCACCCGCCAGCGCGAGCTCGCATTCGCCTGCGCGCAGGCTCTGCATCGCGAGGTGGATCGCGACCAGCGACGAGGAACAGGCCGTGTCGACCGTGATGCTCGGACCGTGCGTGCCGAGAAAGTACGACAGGCGACCCGAGACCACGCTGCCGGCATTGCCAGGGCTGAAGTACGGGTCGATGCGCTGCGGGTGCGCGAACAGCATGCGGCCGTAGTCGTTGTTGCACACGCCGAGGAACACGCCGGCGCGCGAGCCGTGCAGGGCGCTGGGCGCGATGCCGGCGTCTTCGAAGGCGTGCCAGGCGGTCTCGAGCAGCAGGCGCTGCTGCGGGTCCATGCTTTCGGCTTCGCGCGGCGAGATGCCGAAGAACTCGGCGTCGAAGGCATCGACGCCTTCGATGAAACCGCCATGGCGCGTGAACATCTTGCCCGGCGCGTCGGCGTCTTCGTCGAACAGCGCGTCGATGTCCCAGCGCTCGCGCGGAATCGTGGTGATCGCGTCGCGGCCGGAATGCAGCAGCTCCCACAGGCTCGCCAGATCGTTGACACCGCCAGGCAGACGCAGGCCGGCACCGACGATCGCGATCGGCTCGTTGGCGGCCGCTTCCGCGTCGGCGAGCCGCTCCTTGAGCTCGCGGATCTGCAGCAAGGCCCGTTTGACGGGTGACAGCTCTTCGCTGCCGGCGTTCGGGTGGCTGCTCATGGTCGGGCCTGCGGGTTCGGTGCGTCGAGCTCGGCGAGCAACAGGGCCTCGGCCTCGGCATCGCTGAGGCGGGACATCGACAAGGCCATCGGCGTCGGCGGTGCCGGTGTGTCGTGTCGTTCCGCCGCGGACTGATCGAGCGCCAGCACGGCGGGGCTGGCGAGGTGGTCACAAAGGCCGGCGACGGTCGGGAAGTCGAACAGCAGCGTGACCGGCAACGGCGCGGCGATGGCCGCGACCAGCGCGTTGCGCAGCTCGACCGCCATCAGCGAATCAAGACCGAGGTCGCGCAGCGGCTGGCGTTCGTCGAGCTCGGTCGATGCGGCCAGGCCGAGCGCAAGCCGTGCCTGCGCGCGCACGAAAGCGGCCAGCGTGTTGCGCCGTTCGGTCGGCAGCGCAGCGGCCAGGCGCGTGAGCAGGCCGCCGGCGGCCGATGCAATCGCATCCGGCGTGGCGGGCCGCGATGCCAGTTCGCCGAAGCGCGGCGAACCGGCGCCCGCTGCGAAGCGATTCCAGTCCACCGTCAACGCCGCCACTGCGGCGCCGGGGCCTTGAATCGCGCGCTCCAGCAAGGCAAGTGCTTCGTTGGTCGCGAGCGCCGACACGCCGCGCTCGCGCCAGCGCTTCGCATCACGATCGGAGAGCGCAGCCGCCATTCCGCCGTCGGCCCACGGCCCCCACGCGATGCTGGTCGCCGGCAGGCCTTGCGAACGGCGCACTTCTGCCAGCGCGTCGAGCGCCAGGTTGGCGGCGCAGTAACCGGCCTGGCCGGGCGATCCGAGCACGGCTGCGCCGGCCGAGAACAAGACGAAGAAGTCGAGCGAAAGGGTGCGCGTGAGCCGGTGCAGATGCCAGGCGCCGACGAGCTTCGGGTCGAGCACACGCTGCACCTGGTCCCACTGTTGATCGAGCAGCACCGCGTCGTCGAGCACGCCTGCCGCGTGAACCACGCCGCGCAGCGCCGCGCCGCTCGCCTCGATCTGTGCCAGCAGCGCCGCGAGCGCGCCGCCGTCGGACACGTCGACCTGCGCGGTGCGGACCTGCACGCCCCGGCTGCGCAGCGACTCCAGCGTGCCGGCGGCCTCCGCAGACGGCGCATGCCGGCCCGTCAAGACCAGGTGCCGGGCACCGCGCTCGGCAAGCCAGCGCGCCACCTGCAGACCGAGCGCGCCGCAGCCGCCCGTGACGAGGTAGGTTCCCGAGGCCTGAAGCTCGAGGACGCGCGGGTTCGATACATTCAGCACGATCTTTCCGATGTGGCGCGCCTGGGCCATCGAGCGAAAGGCCTCGTCGGCCTGTTCGATCGGCCAGGCGACCAGGGGCAGCGCTTGCAGCGAGCCGTCAGCGAGCTGGGCCGAAAGCTCGGTGAACAGGCTGGGCACGAGGCCGGTGTCGGCATCGGCGGCATCGCCGAGATCGAACGGGAAATAAGCGATGTCGCTGCGCGTGTCGCGCATGCGCTTGGCGCTCCAGATGTCGCGCTTGCCCATTTCGACGAAGCGTCCACCGCTCGCCAGCGCCGCCACACTGGCGCCGATGAAGTCACCGGCCAGCGCATTCAGCACAACATGAACGCCTTCGCCTCGTGTCGCCACGCGCAGCTGTTCGGCGAAGTCGAGGCTGCGGCTGTCCATCAGGTGACGCACGCCGAGCGCAGCGAGGAACTCGCGCTTGGCGGGGCTGCCCGCCGTGGCATACACCTCGGCGCCGAGGCGCTGTGCGACCTGCACCGCGGCCAGGCCGACGCCGCCAGCGGCAGCATGAATCAGGATGCGCTCGCCGCGTTTCAGGCCGGCGAGCCGCTGCAGCGCGTAGAGCGCGGTCAGGAAAGCGATCGGCGTGGATGCGGCTCCGGCCACGCTCAAGCCGGCCGGGCGGCGCAACACGAACGAGTCGCGGACCACGACGTGGCTGGCGAAGCTGCCGCGCGCAAAAGCCATCACGTCGTCGCCCGGCGCCAGCGCCGTCACGCCCGCCCCGACGCGGCTCACAACGCCGGCGCATTCGCCGCCCACCGGGCCGGCGGCGCCCGGGTACATGCCGAGCGCCGAAAGCACGTCACGGAAGTTCAGGCCGGCTGCGGCCACTTCGATCTCGACCTCGCCCGCCCCTGGATCGCGCCGTGCCATCGGCACACGCGCCAGGCCGTCGAGCGAGCCGGCGCGCGAGGCCTCGAGCCGCCACGGCGTCGAGAGCGCCGCGAGCGGCTCGCTGCGCACCAGGCGCGGTACGCTGCGACGGTGCGAGCGCCATGCGGCTTCGGTTTCGACAGGATTTGCCAGTTCGGCCAGCAAGTCGTCGATGTCTTCGGCCGAAGCGGCAGGATCCAGGTCGACCCGCCGGCACACGAGCTCGGGGTGCTCTATTTCTGCCGCACGCGCCAGCCCCCACGGCAGGGCCTGCAGCGGGTCGACCGGGTCGCCGGCGCGCGCCGGCCGCGCGCCACGCGTCACCAGCCACAACGGCGTTTGAGGTGCGCTGCTCCGCAACAGCAACTGCAGCAAGGCCAGCGCGGTGCCGGCCGAACGCTGGGCGCCGTCACGCAACGATGCCGTGCCGAGCGCGGCGAGCGGATGGGCGTCGAGGCTGCATAAGTGCACGATGCCGTTAACGCCGTTGGCGCCGAGCTGGGGCGCGAGTGCGGCAGCGTCGATCGCGGCAGGTTCCAGCACGACGCTGTGCGCTCCGCAGGCGTGCAGGCGGCTGGCCAGCACGTTGGCCATGCCGCCGCTGTCGGCGACGATCAGCCAACGTGTGCCCGCCAGCGCTGCCGTGCTCTGGCCCGGCGCGGCGTCGGCCCAGGCCTCGTGATAGAGCTTGCCGGCCCCGGGCGAGGCGAGTGCGGCGAGCCGCACGCGCTGCAGGCGCAGGCCCCGCAGCACGACAATCGCCGCGCCATGGCTGTCGCGCACGTTGATGTCGGCCACGCGCGTGGCGGCATCGGCCTCCGCCGGGCGCAGCGTTACGTGGGTCCACGGGCGTTCGTCGAAGCGGCCCAGCACGTCGAAAGAATCGATCCCGACCGGCAGGAACACCTCGCCCGTACCCGGCCCGCCAGCGCCGCGCCTGAGCAGTTCGGTGCAGGGTTGCAGGCAGGCATCGAGCAGGGCAGGGTGCAGGCGGTAGCGCGCGAGCTCGGCTTGAAATTCGTCGGGCGCAGAGATCAGCGCCACGGCTTCGCGATCGTTGAACCAGGCCTGCGTGATGGCACGGAACGGTGCGCCGAAGTCCAGGCCCAGCGCGGCGAATTGGGCGTACAAGGTGTCGGCGTCGAGCGTGTCGGGGCAAGACTCGCACAGTGTTGCGAACGAGGCACTCGCGGGCAGCGCATCGGCCAATGCCCGCAGGCAGCCGCTCGCATGGCGTGTCCATTCGGCGGCGGAAGTCTCGGCGGGCCGGCTGAAGATCTCGAAGGCGTCGATGCCCGACTTGCTCCAAACGAATTGCACCCGGCGCGCACCGTCTTCGAGCCGGAGTGCATCGTGCAGCACCAGGCCTTCGATGCGGGTCGGCTGCTCGCCCCAGACGCGCTGCGCTGCAGTCAGCGCCATCTCGATGAACGCGGTTGCCGGAACCACGGCGCTGCCGGCAACACGGTGCGCGCCCAGGAACGCCGGTCTGTGCAGGCTCAGCGTGCTCTCGAACACCTTGGCCGAAAGGGCCGGCGAGTCGAGCCGGGTGCCCAGCAGCGGGTGCGCGCCCGGGTCGCCCGGCATGGTCTCGGCGGGCTGCGGCACGCTGACCCAGTAACGGCTGCGCTGCCATGGGTACAAGGGCAGCGGCACGCGCCTGCCTTCAGGCTGCACCTGGCCCCATTGCACCGCAACGCCGCGGCTGTGCAACAGGCCGAGCCCGGCCAGCAGGCTCGCGCGCTCCGGCCGGCCACGGCGCAGTGAACTGGCGACTCTCACACCGGTGTGGCGCTCCAGCGTGGCCTGGATGTCGCGGGCCAACACGGGGTGGGGCGCGACTTCGAGGAACAAGCGCAGTCCGGCACCGGCCGCCGACTCGAGCGCTTCGGTGAAACGCACCGTGCCGCGCAGATTGCGGCCCCAGTAGGCCGCGTCGAGCGAGCGGCCGTCGCAGCGCGCGCCGGTCACCGTGGAGAAATAAGGCAGCGTCGCGGCGCGCGGCTGCAGCGAACTCATCGCGCTTTCGAGCTCGGCGCGGAACGGTTCCATCTGCGCGCTGTGGAAGGCGTAGTCGACGGGCAGCAGCCGGTGCCCCACGCCGCGCGCCGTGAGTGTGGACAGCACGCCGTCGAGCGCCGCAGCGTCGCCCGACAGCACGACTGAACGCGGCGCGTTGATGGCCGCCAGCGAGAGCCGGCCAGCGCTGGCCGCGACAAGACGTTCGCCTTCTGCCGCGTCGACCTCGAGCGCCGCCATTCGACCCAGACCGGTCGCCGCCTGCATGATGCGGCCGCGCAGCACCGCGAGCCGTGCCGCGTTCGGCAGATCGAGGATACCGGCAGCGCAGGCCGCCGCGATCTCGCCGACGCTGTGGCCGAGAACGGCGGCGGGCATCACGCCCCAATCGCGCCACACGGCCGTCAGGGCGAACTGCAGCGCGAACAGCGCCGGTTGGGCAAACTCGGTCTGGGCGAGGCGCGAACTCGCTTCAGGGGCGCCGAGTTCTTCGAGCAGCGACCACGGCGCGTGCGGGCGCATCGCCGTGTCGCAAGCCCGCAAGGCGTCGGCGAAGATCGGCTCGGCGGCCAGCAGCTCGCGCCCCATCGCCCACCATTGCGGGCCCTGGCCCGAAAAAACGAAGGCCACGTCGGCCCGTTCACCGGTGGCGAGCTGGCCGACGCTCCAGGCAGGCGAGGTCTCGCCGCGGGCTGCGGCGAGCAGCGCGTCGGCAAGTTCCGGTGCCGAACTGCCGACCACCGTCAAGCGGTGGTCGAGCAGATCGCGACAGCGGGTGGCCGAGAAGCAGACGTCTGCCGCAGCCGGGCCGTTTGGCTGCGAAAGCAGCTCGGCACAACGACCCGCCAGCGCACGCAGCGCCGCTGGCGATTGGGCCGACAGTGCCAGCAGGTAGGGCGGCGGCGCATCCGGCGTCTCGTCGGCCGGCAGGCGCGGCGCTTCTTCGAGCACGACGTGGGCGTTGGTGCCGCCAAAGCCGAACGAGCTCACGCCGGCGCGGCGCGGTGTGTCGGTCACGGCCCATGGCTCGAGCGTGGTGGGGATGCGGAACGGGCTGGCCGCGAGATCGAAATGCGGGTTCGGCGCGGTGTAGTGCAGGTGCGGCGGGATCGCCTGCGCCTGCATAGCCAGCGCCACCTTGATGACGCCGGCGATGCCGGCTGCGGCTTCGAGGTGGCCGATGTTGGTCTTGACCGAGCCGAGCATCACCCGCCGCGCCGCGCTGCGCTCGCCGATCACGGCGGCCAGCGCTTCCAGTTCGATCGGGTCGCCGAGTGCGGTGCCGGTGCCGTGGGCTTCGATGTAGGAGATGTCGTCGGGCTGCAGCGCGCCGTTTTCCAGCGCCTCGCGCACCACCGACTGCTGTGCCAGGCCGCTGGGCGCCGTCAGCACGTTGGTCCGCCCGTCCTGGTTGACCGACGAGCCACGAATCAAGGCCAACACGGTGTCGCCGTCGGCGAGCGCGTCGCCAAGGCGCTTGAGCACCACCGCACCGCAGCCTTCGCCACGCACGAAACCGTTGGCGCGCGCGTCGAAGGTCTTGCAGCGTCCGTCTTCGGCGAGGAAGCCCCACTTCGACAACGCGATCGACAGCTCGGGCGTGATCATCAGGCTCACGCCGCCAGCCAGCGCCAGATCGCATTCCCCCCCGCGCAGGCTCTGGCAGGCCAAATGCAGCGCGACCAGCGACGATGAGCACGCGGTGTCGACGGAAACGCTCGGCCCTCGCAGGTCGAGCAGATAGGACAGTCGATTGGCAAGCACGCTGTGCGACGCGCCGGTCACGGTGTGGGCGCCGATCAGCTGGCGTGCGCCGTAGATGAGTTGCGCGTAGTCGTTGTGGTAGCTTGCCGCGAACACACCGCAGCGGCCGCCGGCGAGTTGATCGCGCACCAGCCCAGCGTCTTCGAAGGCCTCGTAGGCGACTTCCAGGAACAGGCGCTGCTGCGGGTCGAGGTGCAGCGCTTCGCGCGGCGAGATGCCGAAGAACGCGGCATCGAAACTGTCGACCGCGTCGATGAAGCCACCCCAGCGAGTGGTGATCTTTCCAGGCGCCGCGGGGTTGGCGTCGAACAGGCGCTGCCAGTCCCAGCGGTCTGGCGGAACCTCGCGGACCGCGTCGGTCCCGGCGACCAGCAAACGCCAGAAACCCTGCGGGTCGTCCACACCGCCCGGAAAGCGGCAACCCATCCCGACGATCGCGATCGGTTCGGCGCGCAAGGCCCGGGCCTCGGAGTCGTTGCTCCGCAGCTGGCGTGCGAGCAGTGCCAGCTTGATGGCCGACATCTGTTGCAGACGGGCGCCGACCGAGCTCATCGCGAACGCCTCGCGGGCCGCGCCAGCGCGGCGAGTGCTGCGGCGTCGGAGAGCGCTTCAACGCCGAGCACGGTCTGCTCCAGCGGGCGCGCCAGGTCGGCTGGCGTGGTGGCCGGCGGTGGTGTGCCCGGCTCCGCCTTCGGCACCGGCACGAGCCGGGTCAGGAGATAGGTGGCCAGCGCTGCGACGCTCGGGTAGTTCCACAGCACCGTGGCCGACAAGGGCAGGCCGAGGTCGTGTTCGATGCGGTTGCGCAGCTCAAGCGCCATCAGCGAATTCAGGCCGAAGCTGCCCAGCGGCGCGCGCCGGTCGAGCCGGCCCGCGCTCAGGCGCAGGATGGCCGACGCTTGCTCGATCAGTCGCTCTTCCAGTGCCAATTGGCGCTGCGGTGCTTCCTGACGCCGCAGTTGCTCGGCAAACGATTCGGCGACCTTTGTGCCCTCGTTCGCCGCCGCGCCATCGCCGCCCGCCGCCAGCGGCGCGAGCAGTGTGGCGGCGGCCGCCGGAAGCACGCCTGCGGCCAGTGCGTGGCGCAGTGCGGTCGCGTCGATCGGCAGGACGGCGGCCTGGGCTTCGGTCTGTTCCATCAGCAGGCCGAGCGCGGCCAGCCCGCCTTCGACCGGAAATGCGCCGATGCCGTAGCGGGCGAGCCGATCCAGCGCCTGCGCACCGCCTTCGGTGCCGGCGAAGCCGATACCCGCCCATACGCCCCAGTTGATGCTGAGCGCGGCCTGGCCACGGCTGCGGCGCTGGTGTGCGAGTGCATCCAGGAAAGCGTTGGCTGCGGCATAACTGGCCTGGCCCGGCTGCGCCAGCGGAGCCGCCACCGATGAGAAGAGCACGAAGTGGTCAAGCTCAGGAAACAGCCGGTCCAGATGCCATGCGCCGAACAGCTTGCCGCCCAGCACCTGTTGCAGCGAGCCAGGGTCGAGGTCGGCCAGCAAGCGATCGTCGATGACGCCGGCGGCGTGGACCACGCCGCGAATCGCAGGCCAGCCCTCGCTCCGAAAGGTTTCGACAAAAGCCTCGAGCTGAGCTTCGTCTGCGACATCGACCGCAGCGTGGTGAACACTCGCCCCCAATGCTTCGAGCGCACGAATCGCCGCGATGGCGGCGCCCGCCCGCGAGCGCGGGTCGGTGTCGGCCCAGCGCGCGCGCCCTGGCAGCGGTGTGCGGCCGAGAATCACGAGCCGCCGGGCGCCGCGCTCGATCAGCCAACGTGCCACCTGCAGGCCGATGCCGCCGAGCCCGCCGGTGACGAGGTAGCTCGCGTCGCGCCGCAGCACGACAGCGGCGGCCGGCGCGTCAGGTGCTTCGATGCGCTGCCACTGCGGCACCAGGCGGCGGCCGTTGCGCAGTGCCGAATCGCCCGGCCTGCCGGCGACGAGTTCGTCGTGCAATTGCGTGGCCTGTTCGGCGAGGCTGATGGTGGCGTCGAGGTCGATGCAAGCTCCCCACAGGCCAGGGTGTTCTTCAGCCGCCGCTGCACCAATGCCCCACAGCGCCGCCTGGCACAGGGCCAATACCGGCGCGTCTTCTGGCACCACGGCGCGTGCGCCACGGGTCACGCACCAGCAGCGTCGCGCTGCGCCGTCGAAACGGTTCAGTTGCTGGATCACACGCACCAGCGCGAACAGCTCTCGGCCAGTCTGCGGCGTCGGCGTGTCGATGTCGGTACCGCGCAGATCGACCACCTCGACGCGGGCAAGCGAGCCGGCTTCACGCGGCGGCAACGCGAGTTCGGCCTCGTTCATTGGCACGACAGTGACTGCGGCCCCGCCGTCGCGCAGGCGCGCCGCGAGCAGCGGAGCGAGGCCTGAGCGGCCCGCGAGAAGAACCCACTCGCGCGGCGCTGTTTCGTGCGCAGCGCGCGGCGCTTCGTTCCAGCGCAACTGCAGCAGCCATTGCCGCGGGTCGAGCGAACCTTGGCCCGAAAGGCGCGTCAGGCGAACGCCATCGAGCTGCAACATCGCGCCAGCGCTGTCCATCAGGGTGATGTCGATGCAACGGCTGCCATCGGTGGCGGGCTCGCGGCTGCGCACCAACAGACCTTCGGGCGTTCCGGCAGTGCGCCGCCGGTACACACGCGTGATGCCGGTGGGCATCCACAACTCGCCATCGCCGATCGATGCGACACCGAGCTGGAAACAGGCGTCGAGCGCGGCCGGCGCGATCTCGAAGTGTTCCAGAGGCGGGCCCTCGACCGTGGGGGCAACGAGTTCCGCGAAGGCCTCGCCGTCGGCCATCCAGGCGCGGCCGATCCCGCGCAGCGCCGCACCGAAACCAGCGCCGCTTGCTTCGAGCCGCTCGTAGATCTGCGAGCCCGACGATGACGCTCGGCTGCGCAGGCGATTGATCGTGGTGGCGTCGTCCGACTGTTCGGGGTTCGCCTCGCTGGCGACGAGGCGGGCGCCGGCATGTCGTGTCCAGCCGGTCGGGCCGCCGCCTTGCCAGACCAGACGGAAGCCGGCGCCTTCCGGAGCGGCTTGCAACTGCAGCCGCACGGCGCTGTCGGCGGGCAGGTAGAGGGCTTGTTCGAAGCTCAGCGATTCGACCGACAGTTCGTTGTCGGCGCCGCCCATGCGGGTAGCCGCCGCGAGGGCCAGCTCCAGGTACACCGACGCGGCCAGCACCGCCGCACCGTGCAGCCGATGTTCGCCGAGCTGCGGCGAGCGGGCCAGATCGAGCTCGGCCTCCCACAAGCACCCGGGCGGGCTGCCACCCATCTCGGTGGCCGGCCCGAGCAGCGGGTGCCGGGCCGTTGTCGGTGTTGGTGTTGCATCGCGCCGAAGCACCCGCTCGCCGGCGTCGCGTTCGGCGGCAGTGGCCCAGTGGCGTTCACGTTGCCAAGGGTAGAGCGGCAGCGAGACCACGCGGCCCGCTGGCGGCATGATGCGCGACCAGTCGAGCCGTGCCCCAGACGCCCAAAGCGCGCCGATCGCGGCCAGCCACGCGGGAGTCGCGGGCTCCTCGCGCAAGGCGCAGGCCACGGTGGCCACCGAACGATCGAGCGGCTGCGCCGTCTCCTGAACCGAGGGCAGCAGCACTGGGTGCGGGCCGAGCTCGACGAAGGTCGTCACACCGTCGGCAAGGAGTTGGTCGACAGTCTGCATGAACAACACCGGCTGACGCAGGTTGCGGCCCCAGTAGTCGGCGCCGAACTCGTGTGCTTCGGCCTGCCGCCCGAGCACGGTCGAGTAGATCGGAACCTGCGCTTCGAGCGGCGCGAGGCCGGCGAGTTCGGCACGCAACTCGGCGGCCAACGGTTCCATTTGCGGGCTGTGCGACGCGACATCGACCTTCACGAGCCGACAGAAAATCTGATCGGCCTCGAGCTCTGCCATCACCGTCTTCAGGGCCTGCGGATCGCCGGAAATCACGCTCGAGCGGGGGCTGTTGCTCACCGCCACCGACAGCGTGTTTTCGTGCCCGCGAATGCGCGTCAGCGCATCGTCGTTCGACAATTCGACCAGCGCCATCGCACCCTGGCCGCTGGTGCGCCGCATCAGCGCGCTGCGGCGGCAAATGATCTTCATGGCGTCGTCGAGACCGAGCACGCCGGCGATGTGGGCGGCGCCGACTTCACCCATGCTGTGACCGACGACGGCGTCCGGCTCGACGCCGAGCGAGCGCCAGAGCGCGGCATACGCGATTGCCAGCGCCACCAGCACCGGCTGGATCACGTCGATTCGGTCGAGCTGGCACGCGGCCGATCCGGATTCGGCGGCGAGCTGGTCGAGGATGGACCAGTCGGTGTGCGGCCGCGCGGCGGCATCGCAGCGCTCGAGCGCGGCCTTGAACACCGGTTCGCTGGCCAGCAGTTCGCGCCCCATTCCGACCCACTGTGCGCCTTGGCCGGGGACGACGAACGCGAGCTTCGGCACGGTGCCGTCTGCTGCGCTGCCTTCGGCCGTCGCAGCGCCGCCGACGGCGTAACGGTGCAATGCTTCGGCCATGCCCGCACGATCGGCAGCGACAAATACTGCACGGTGTTCGAGTGGCGTACGGCGGGTGGCCGTGTTCCAGCAGACGCTGGCCAGCGTCACGCCGCCCTCAAGCGCGAGCATCTGCGCATGACGCGCTGCGAGCTCACGCAGCGCCGCCGGGCTGCGTGCCGAAAGCGGCAACACGGCGGGCTTCGCCAATGCGCTGTCGCTTGCCAACAAGTCGGCTGGCAGTGGGGCCTGTTCCAACACCACGTGGGCGTTGGTGCCGGCGATGCCGAATGCACTGACGCCCCCGATGCGCGGCCCGCCTGAATCGGGCCAGAGCGAGCCCTCGCGAGCGAGTTCCAGCGGCATCGCTGGCCAGTCGATCGCCGTCGTGGGTGTCTTGCAGTGCAGGCTGGGCGCGATGGACGCGTGGTGCAGCGAGAGTGCGACCTTGATCAGCCCGGCAATTCCGGCCGCACCTTCGGTGTGCCCGATGTTGGTCTTGACCGAACCCACACGGGCGCGCTGGTTTGGCTCGCGACCTTCACTCAGCACGGCACCGAGGGCGGCGAGTTCGACCGGGTCGCCGGCTCGTGTTCCGGTTCCGTGGGCTTCGATGTAGCCGACACGGCCTGGCGAGACACCCGCGTCGCGGTACGCGCTGCGCAGCAACTCTTCCTGGCCGATGCGGCTCGGTGTGCCCATCGAACCGCTGCTTCGGCCGTCGTTGTTGACCGCGCTGCCGCGGACCAGCGCATAGATGCGGTCGCCGTCGGCCAAGGCGCGGTCGAGCGCCTTGAGCAGGATCAATGCGGCGCCTTCGCTGCGAACATAACCGTCACCCGACGCGTCACCGAACTTGCAGCGTCCGTCGGGCGCCATCATGCGGCTCTGCGAGTAGGCCACGTGAATGTGCGGCTGCAGGATCACGTTGACACCCCCGGCGAGTGCGAGGCTGCATTCACCGCTGCGGATGCTGCGAGCCGCCAGGTGCACGGCGACCAGCGACGACGAGCAGGCGGTGTCCAGCGTGAGGCTCGGGCCGCGCAATCCGAAGGCATACGACACACGGCCCGACGCGGCGTAGCGGCCACTGCCGGTGGTCATCTGGAAATCGACCTTCTCGGGGTCTGTGAACAGGCGCCCTTCGAAGTCGCTGAGCCACTGGCCGACATACACCCCGGTGTCACTGCCATCGAGCCGGTGCACGTCCTGTCCGGCGTCCTCAAACGCTTCCCAGGCGGTTTCGAGCAGCAGACGCTGCTGCGGGTCGAGTCGCTCGGCCTCGCGTGGCGAAATTCCGAAGAAGTATGGGTCGAAGTCTTCGATGTCGTCGAGGTAGCCACCCCAGCGCGTCATCATGCGCCCGGGGGTGGCTGGTCGCGGATCGAAAAAGCGTTGCAGGTCGACACGGCTCGGCGGAATTTCCGTGATCGCGTCACGCCCTTCACTCAGCAGGCGCCAGAACCCGGCTGCATCGCTGACACCACCCGGAAAGCGGCAACCGATACCGACGATGGCAACCGCTCGCTCCACGCTCATCCGATCGCCCTGGCCAGCGCGGGTCGTGCCGCCAGTTGCAGCAGCGAGTCGGACAATTCGTCGAGCAGCGCAGCGCGCACTTTGGGGTCGTTGAAATAGAAATGTCCGCCCTCGAACGAGCGCACCCGCAACGTGCTGCGGGTCTGGGCTTGCCACTGGGCCAGTTGCGGCGGAGTCGCGCGCAGGTCGGAGCCGCCGCCGAACGCACTGACGGGGCAGTCGAGCAGAGGTCCCTGTTCGAAGACGTGGGTTTCGAGTGCCTGCATGTCGGCGCGAAGGCCGGGCAGAAGCAGCGCCAGCACGTCGCGGTGGCGCAGTACTTCGGCGGGAATGCCGCCGTAGCGCTGGCCGATCTGTGCGACGAACTCGTCGTCCGGCAGCGCATGGATCGGCGGGTCGTTCTCGGGCAGATGGGGCGGATGGCGCCCGGAGACAAACAGGTGCGCGACGCGCGGCCCGGCTTGTGCGCTCAAACACCGCGCCAGCTCGCAGGCCACCAGCGCACCCATGCTGTGGCCGAAGAATGCGAAGGGTCGGTCGAAGTGGGGCAGGAGAGCTGGCTGCAGCGCGGCAAGTATCGCGCGCAACGACGCTATTGCCGGCTCCCGAAGGCGGCCCTCGCGACCGGGCAACTGGACCGCACAGAGTTCGATCTGGGAAGGCAGAGCGAGCGCCAAGGGCCGATAGACCGAGGCACCAGCGCCAGCGTACGAGAAGCAGAACAGGCGTACGGCAGCTTCGGGTCGAACAGCGAAGCGCTGGAGCCAGGGGTCGGTCATCCGGCGCTATCGAGAAGCACCAGCCGAGTGGGGGAGGCCGACGCAGACTGGCTCGTTTGCGCTTGGGCAGAGCACAGGGTCACGGGCACCATCACGTTGACTCTGACAAGGCCGGATCCCACGCCGCAGGAATAGGGAAAACAACGGCAAGTCATCTGGTATTCCTCCTGGTGCGGCCGCTGCCATGGCGCACGGCGTACTGACATTTGAATTGAAGCCGCTGGATGTGCACGCGAAGGCGCAGAGAAACGGCATGCACTCGTGTGGTCGGATCAGCGACCCGTAGCAGCGCATCCTAACCCGCCACTCTGCCTCGGCGGCTCCCCTAACTATGGGGCCGTCACACGAGTGAAAAACTGCACACTCGCAGCGGTCGTCCGCTGACCACAAGGGCGGCCCACGAGTCGGTGGTCGGCCGTTTTGCCCAGAGCGTCCACGCTGTTGCAGCAGTGCTGGAGCCACCGATGGACACGAGCTTCGCCGGTGCGTCCGGGTCGACGGAGACGACGAACTGATCGAGCGGTGCGAGCAGTCCGTGCCCCAAGGCTTTCACGTAGGCTTCCTTGCGGGTCCAGCAGGCCAGGAAGCCGTCGCGCCGACGCGTCGGCGCCAGCCGAAACAACTCGTTGCACTCCGCCTCGGCGAAATTGCCTTTTGCAATGCCCTCATGATCGGCAATGATTCTTGAGACCTCGATGTCGACACCGATGGCCGCAGCGCGTGTCAGGCCCAACAAGGCGTATGCGCCGGAATGCGAGAGATTGAACGCCAGCGCAGTCGTGTTGTCGCCACCTGCGATTGCCGGCTTTCCCGACGCGCTGTACTGGAAGCGCACCGCTTCCGGTGCTGCGCCGGTGTAGTACCCAAGAACGTGTCGCAGCAGTCCGCGGGCGGCTTCAAAGCGTCGCTGGTCCACCGCGAAACGAAATCGAGATGCACGTTGCCGCTCTTCGGCGTTCAGCGTAGCTGCCAACTCCGCCGCGGGTCGAGTCGGGTGATCCAGATGCATCAGAAAGACGTGCACGTCCCCGAGCTCGAACAGGCTGGCGGCGCCGGCAGCGGTTCTCGGCTCCCAGTCGCCGCTCAGCGGCGTTGAATACATCAGTGACAACTCGATCCGCGCATGGCGTGCAGTGTGCCGCACAGCACGCAAGCCTCGCACCGCCTTCAGAATTGGTCATTGAGGGGATTCGCGGCAAGGGATTGCATCGATCGCGAGAGGTGAATCGAGCGCATGTGTTGTCCTGTCTGGACCGAGGCATTCCCGAGGCGCGCTTGGCAGTAAGCTCGAAATGCGCTGCGTCGAACCGTCGAGTGGAAGTTCACTCGACCGGCCGCAGGCCACCGGTTCGCTCGCCATTGCGTTCCTTCACTTGCGTTTTGAGAACGAGGGGGGTCCGATCACCCTCAAGCGAGGGATGGGCGCGCGAAACGGGAAGCCGATACTCAAGACTCGAAAACCGAGGAGAGCGGCCATGGCAATCACCACATCCCACGCCCCCAGCGTTGCGTCTATGGCTGCACTTTTCGTCGCAAGTCGCATCGCCGACATCAGTGGCTTCCGGGCTCAGGCGTACCGCTGCCAATGTTGCGGCGCCGATGTCGCGTACGACTCGCTCGCTGCCAGTTGTCAATGCAGCGACGAGGTCTACGTTGAGCGTTGGTCAGGGCCGGCTTTGCAGCGCGGTGTCGCACAAGTTGCGGTCGGCGCGGCCGCAGCGTAACCCCTGGTGGCGCGGTCGTGAAAAAGCCCCGCGTGCGGGGCCTTTCTTCTGGCGCGCCGAAGAATTACTTCAGGGTCATGATCCACTGCACCAGTTGTTTGGCTTCGGCTTCGCTGACCTGCGCATTGGCCGGCATCGGCACCGGGCCCCAGACACCCGAGCCACCCTTGATGACCTTCTGCGCCAGCTTGTCGACGGCGTCTTTCTGGCCGGCGTACTTGGCCGCCACGTCTTTGTAGGCCGGACCGACAACCTTCTTGTCGACCGCATGACAGGCCATGCAGTTCTTCTTCTGGGCCAGGTCGGCGTTGGCAAAAGCGGGTGCCGATGCAACCGTGGCAAGGGCAATCAGCAAGGCGGGCGTGAATTTCATGGGTTCCTCTTCGACAGACCGGGTTGGGGACACTCAGCTACAGCTACAGTCAGCATAACGGATCGCAGCGCCGCCGGTTGACGCTTGGTCAAGCGGGCGAAGCGGCGCACAAGGAGCCTGAACATGTTCTTCGTCATAGTCGGTGTCTTGCTCATCGTGCTCAACCTGGCCGGCATCGGCCCCATCGGGCTCTGGAACTGGGAGATCACGGGCGACCTGTGGAAGATCGTGCTGCCTTTCATCCTGGCGGTGCTGTGGTGGTGGTGGGCTGACGCAACCGGCCTGAACAAGCGCCGCGAGATGGACAAGATGCAGGCGAAAAAGCAAAAGCGCCGGGAGGAAAACCTCCAGGCGCTTGGCATGAGTCCACGCAAGAGCCGCAAGCGCTGAGGCTCGCGGCACGAGAACCGCAACTCACTCGAACTTGTCGAGCACCGCGCCCGAGCTTGCGCTCGATGCGTTGAACGCGAACTTGGCCAGCACGCCGCGTGTGTAGCGCGGTTTCGGGGCTTTCCAAACCGCGCGGCGCTGGCTCAGCGCCGCATCGCTCACGTTGAGCTGCAGTGTCAGCGTGTGGGCGTCGATGGTGATCGAGTCACCTTCCTGCACCAGCGCGATGTTGCCGCCGGCATGGGCTTCGGGTGCCACGTGGCCGACCACCATGCCCCAGGTGCCGCCTGAAAACCGGCCGTCGGTCACCAGCCCGACCGATTCGCCCAGGCCCTGGCCGATGAGGGCGCCGGTGGGGGCGAGCATCTCTGGCATGCCGGGCGCGCCCTTCGGCCCCAGGTAACGCAGAACCATCACGTCGCCGGCCACGATCTTCTTTGCCATGATCGCGGCCAGGGCCGATTGTTCATCGTCGAAGACCCGTGCTGGCCCGGTGATCACCGGGTTCTTCAGGCCGGTGATCTTGGCCACGCAGCCTTCGGGGGACAGGTTGCCGCGCAGGATCGCGAGGTGGCCCTGCTCGTACATCGGCTTGTCGATCGGGCGGATCACGTTCTGGTCGGCGCGCGGTACATCGGGGATGTTCGCGAGGTTCTCGGCCACGGTCTTGCCGGTGATGGTGATGCAGTCGCCGTGCAGCAGCCCGGCCTTCAGCAACACCTTCATCACCTGCGGGATGCCGCCGGCCCGGTGCAGGTCGACTGCGAGGTACTGGCCCGAGGGTTTCAGGTCGCAGAGCACCGGCACCTTTTTGCGCATGCGCTCGAAGTCGTCGATCGTCCACTCGACACCGGCCGTGTGCGCGATCGCGAGAAAGTGCAAGACCGCGTTGGTCGATCCGCCTGTGGCCATGATCACGGCCACCGCGTTCTCGATGCTCTTGCGCGTGACGATGTCGCGCGGCTTCAGATCGTTCTTTACCGCCTCGACCAGCACCCGCGCCGCTTCAGTGGCTGCGCCTGAAATCTCGTCGTGCGGGTTCGCCATGGTCGATGAAAACGGCAGGCTCATGCCCAGCGCCTCGAAGGCCGAACTCATCGTGTTCGCGGTGTACATGCCGCCGCACGAGCCGCTGCCGGGAATGGCGCGGCGCTCGATCTGGCAGAAGTCTTCTTCGCTCATGTTGCCGGCGCTGAACTGGCCCACCGCTTCGAAGACGCTGACGATGTTCAGGTCTTGCCCCTTGTAGCGCCCCGGCAGGATCGTGCCGCCGTAAACGTAGATGGCCGGCACGTTGGCGCGCAGCATGCCCATCATGCCGCCCGGCATGTTCTTGTCGCAGCCACCGACGACGAGCACGCCGTCCATCCACTGGCCGCCGACGCAGGTCTCGATGCAGTCGGCGATCACCTCGCGCGAGACCAGGCTGTACTTCATGCCTTCGGTGCCCATCGCCATGCCGTCGCTGATGGTCGGCGTGCCGAAGATCTGGGCGTTGCCCCCGGCCGCTTCGATGCCGGCAACTGCTGCGTCGGCGAGTTTTTGGAGGCCGGAATTGCAAGGCGTGATCGTCGAGTGGCCATTGGCCACGCCGATCATCGGTTTCTTGAAGTCGGCTTCTTCGTAGCCCAGCGCGTAGTACATCGAGCGGTTCGGTGCGCGTGCCACACCTTCGGTGATGTTGGCTGAGCGGCGGTTGATCTTCATGGGGTGTCTCCTCTGACAAGGCGCACAGTATCCGGGCCGGCATGTTCAGTGTCCAATATATGTTTAGGCCATCATTGATATGCTTCGTAAATGAATGACGGACCGACCTTGCCTGCGGTCGAGCTGCGTGCCTGGCGCCAGTTCCTGGTGCTGGCCGAGCAATTGCACTTTGGCCGCGCCTCGGCGCTGCTCAACATGACTCAGCCGCCGCTCACGCTCGCGGTGCAGCAAATGGAGCGGCGCCTGGGCGTGGCGCTGTTCGAGCGAACCCGCCGCAGCGTGGCGCTCACGCCAGCGGGGCTGGCGCTGGTCGAGCCAGTGCGGCAGCTGCTGCGGCAGGCTGCAGCGTTGCCGGCGTTGGCGCAAAGCGCCACGCAGGGCGAGATCGGGCGCATCCGGCTCGGTTTCATCTCGACCGTGGGGTTCGGCCCGTTGCCGGCCTGGCTGCGCGGGTTTCGAGAGCGCTGCCCGGGCATCTCGGTCGAACTGATCGAGGCCACCGGCGACGTGCAGCTCAAGTCGTTCGAACGCGCCGAAATCGACGCCGGCTTCGTGCTGCACGCGCCCGGAATGGCTCCGGGCGCGGCGCTGGGCTTGCAGACGCTCTCTCTGGGCATCGAACCGCTGGTGCTGGCGCTGCCGGAATCGCTGCCTTGGGCCGCGGCGAAGCGCTTGCGCGCGGCCGACGTGCTGGCGCAGCCGCTGGTCATCTTCCCGCGTGCCATCACACCGTCGCTGTTCGACGCGGTGTTGGCGTTTTATCACCGCCAGGGCGTCACCCCGGCCATCGCGCAAGAGGCGATCCAGATGCAGACGATCGTGAACCTCGTTTCGGCGGGCCTGGGGATCGCTCTCGTGCCGAAGGCGGTGACACAACTGCGGCGCGCCGGGGTGGTGTACCGGCCGCTGCCTTCCACGTTGGCGGCGGCGGCGCCGCAGTGCGAGACCAGCCTGGTCTGGCCCGCCGCCGCCGAGCCGGCGGTGCAGCGCTTCGTGGAATTCGTACGCGGCGAGGTTTGAAGGCCGCTGGGGTATCGTTCGCGCTGCTTGTTGAAACCGATCATCTGCCCATGCTTGTCTACCCACAATTCAACCCGGTCGCGCTGCAGATCGGCCCCGTCGCCATTCATTGGTACGGGCTGACTTACCTCGCTGCGTTCGGCCTGTTCATCTGGCTCGGTGCGCAGCGGGCAAAGCTTGCGCAGTTCATGCAGGCGGGTTGGGCCCGGCGCGACGTGGAAGACCTGCTGTTCTACGGTGTGCTCGGCGTCGTGATCGGCGGCCGCCTGGGCTACGTGCTGTTCTACAAGCCGGGCTACTACGCCGCCCACCCGCTTGAAGTGTTCGCCGTCTGGAAGGGTGGCATGGCCTTCCATGGCGGCCTGCTCGGCGTGCTGGTGGCGATGGCGGTATTCGCACGCATGCGCGGCCGGCGTTTCCTTGAAGTCACCGACCTGATCGCGCCGTGCGTGCCCACCGGCCTGGCCTGCGGGCGCATCGGCAATTTCATCAACGGCGAGCTGCCCGGCCGCGCGGCCGACCCGGGCCTGCCCTGGGCCATGGTCTACCCGCAGACCGCGTCACCGCTGCTGCCGCGCCACCCGTCGTCGCTGTACCAGTTCCTGCTCGAAGGCTTGCTGCTGTTCGTCGTGTTGTGGTTCTATGCGAAGAAGCCGCGCGGGCTGGGCCAGGTGTCGGGCGCTTTCCTGATCGGCTACGGTGTGCTGCGTTTCATTGCCGAATTCTTCCGCGAGCCCGACGATTTTCTCGGGCTGCTGAGTCTCGGCATGAGCATGGGCCAGTGGCTGTGCGTGCCGATGATTCTGGCCGGCATCGTGCTGTGGTTCTGGGGGCGCGGCCGCGCCATCGGGCCAGCACCCTGAGCCTTTGCAACTCTTTCGCGAAACCACCCCATGCGCCAGATATTCCTCGACACCGAAACCACCGGCCTGAGCCCCGAGTCCGGCGACCGCATCATCGAGATCGGTTGCGTGGAAATGCTCAACCGGCGCCTGTCGGGCCGCAACTTGCACTTCTACGTCAACCCCGAGCGGCGCAGTCACGAAGACGCGGTGAAGATCCACGGCCTGACCGACGAATTCCTGGCCGACAAGCCGCTGTTCGCCACAGTCGCCGACGAGCTCCTCGAGTACCTGGCCGGCGCCGAGATCATCATCCACAACGCCGGTTTCGACGTGGGCTTCCTGAACGAGGAACTGCGGCGCCTGGCGCGCCCCAAATTCGCGACCCTGGTCGAGAAGATCACCGACAGCCTGTCGATGGCGCGCGAGATGTTCCCCGGCAAGGCCAACTCGCTCGACGCACTGTGCAAGCGACTCGAGGTCGATAACTCCAACCGCAGCCTGCACGGCGCGCTGCTCGACGCCGGCCTGCTCGCCGAGGTCTACATCCGCATGACCCGCGGCCAGAACTCGCTGGTGATCGACAGCGCCGAGACTTCGGCGGCACAAACGGCACTCGACGCGGTCGACTTCAGCCTGCTTTCGCTGCCCGTGATCGAAGCCGACGCGGCCGAGGCGCAGGCGCACCGGGCGATGTTGGTCGACCTGGACAAGGCCAGCGGTGGCAAGACGGTGTGGCGCCTGTCGGCCGAGCCGGCTGTGGCATAATCTTCGGCTGTCTGGGTCACCCACCCAAAGCGGAATTCGGGCGGTTAGCTCAGGGGTAGAGCACAACATTCACACTGTTGGGGTCGGAGGTTCGAAGCCTCCACCGCCCACCATCAAATGCCAGCCTCGCTAGTGTAGTGTTGCATTCTGTTTGGAGCTTAAGCGACTATTGGCGCGAATGA